>JACQVW010000364.1 GCA_016209535.1 Planctomycetota bacterium
ACGCCAGGCGTTCGATCCACCGCTCCCCGATGTCCTCCTCGCCGGCCTGGCGGTGGCGTCCCACTGCGGCGCCACGAGGCTCTGCGAGGACCCGCTCCTCGCGAGCTTCTGCGAGGTCGAGCTCGTAACGTCCGGTCCGCCTCCCCCACCCGTCCTCTTCCGCCGCGGCGACGCCGACGGGAACGGGGAGGTGAACTTGACCGATGCGATCTTCACCCTCAACCGCCTCTTCAAGGGCGGCCCCCCGCCCGACTGCGCCGACGCCGCCGACGTGAACGACGACGGCAAGCTCGACCTCACCGACCCCGTCCACCTCGCAAGCCACCTCTTCCGCGGCGGCCCGGCGCCGGAGCGGCCGGGGCCGCTCGAGTGCGGGGCGGACGAGGGCGAGGGAGACGAGCTCGAGGAGTGCGTGTACCATGGCTGCGGATAGTGAAATAGCCAGGTCCGGTTCCCGGCAACCGCACAAGAACCGAGGCGACGAGATCCACGACCATGATCCAGCGCGACGTGCTCCGCCCTTTCGTCAGCGAGTATGACCGGACGGGGCTTGCGAGCCGGGAGAAGCTGCTGGCGTACCTCCTCCTTTTGTCCAGGGCCAAGTCTGGGCAGACGAAGTGGGGACCGGGAGGCTACTCGGAGTTCGAGCACGAGTTCGCGTGGGGGTCCATCAAGAACGGAGACCGATACCTCAAGGCGCTCCTGGATCCCCTCGAGACGAAGGGCTGCATCTCGGTCCGTCCGGAGACTCCGCGACGCCTCATTGTGGAGGTAGCTGAGCCGCCCGCGCGCTTCCGGTACTTCTCAAGCGTCGCCGACCCTGCCCTCCTTGCCTGGACTCGGGTCGTCACGGCCGAAGGGTTGTCGCTCTACCTCGTCTTGGGATCGCTTTGCCTCTCGGATGAGGAGCCATTCGAGTTTGACAGCTCCTGGTTTGAGAACCGCTTCGGCAAGTGGCGGGATACTGCCAGGGCGAAGTACTACCACAGGCTCTTTGAGAACCTGACAAGCAACGGTCTCCTTGAGGTCCGAAAGGTCGACGGGACCTACGTCGTGGTCTCCGTCTCCGATCTCCCCGATTCGATTGCTGGGAGCGAACGCCAGAGTTTCTATTACCCGACCTTCGATCGCCCTCCTCTCTCACCGCCTGTCTGTGCGAGGATCTGGGAGGCCGACGGAAGGAAGTGCGTCTACTGCGGAGTCACCTTGGTCGGCGGGGCTTATCAGGTCGATCACGTCATCCCGCTCTACATGAACGGCGCACGAAGCGACGAGCGCAATCTAGGGACATCCTGCGACGCCTGTAACGCGAGGCGGAAGTGGTTCAAGGATCTCGGGGATCCAAGGACCAGCGACCGTTGGCGCGAGGTGCTGCCTCACACATGGCGGGGGCGTGTCGTCAGCGATGTCGAGGAGGCGGAGATCGAGGAGGACGGCGTTCAACGGCGCGTGCCCGTCATCTCCACGGGGACGACGTGACGTTGTGCATCGCCCGCGAAGCTCGAAGTCCTGACAGGGCGGGTGGCCCGCATCGTCTGGGACCCGCGCAGGGGGATCTCCGCACGGCGATCCCCCTGCCTTCAGGTGGCCTTGGGCCCCGGGCGGGCTTCCCTCAAGGCCCCGTACACTCTCTCGCTTTGAGGACCGGCGGGTCGGTCAGCTTGATCCTCAGCGAGAGGTACGCCCCGTCGCCGCCCGGGGTGCCCTTGAAGCGCACGGTGTACCCCCCCGCCTCGACCAGCGTAGCCCTCAGGCCTTCGCTCTTGGTGCCAGCGCGCAGGGCTTCGGGCACGACGGGCCGCCCATCAGGATCCAGGACCTCGAGCAGGTCGGGATCGCACCTCCGGCCCGAGAGCCTGAGGACCATCTTCATCCCAGGAATGCCCTCGAACCTCTCCTCAAGGAGATCTCCCGACCCTGAGACCGGATACGTCTTCTTGAGGGACAAGGCCGCCTTGGGGTGCTTGCCCGCGAGGCTCAGAAGATACGATCCCGCGGTGGCGTCCCGGCCGCGCACCACCACGGTGTGCTCGCCGCTCGCGCGGAGCGGGAGCTTCCTCACCTCGACTCCCTTCTTCGACACGCGGCGGAACGGGCTCAAGTCGAGCACGTTGCCCTCGGGATCCAGAAGGACCAGGTCCGGAACGAGGTTCCCTCCGGTCGCCTTGAGCTTGATGGTCAGAAGCGCACCGGCCAAGGCGTGGAACGTATAGGGGTCCTGCTCCCCCTGCCGGACGACCTCGCCGGCGATCTTCGCCTTGAGGCGAACGGCGCACACGGGGAGAACGGTCACCCTCACTGTCCCTGTGGCCGTGACCCAGCCGTCCCCCACCAGGAGCTCGAACTCGAGCGTCTCCTCCTCGTCCACCTCGGGGGCGATGAAGGTCGCGACGGGGGAGTCCGCCCCTTCGAGAGCGACGGGGCGACCGCTGCGCTGCGTCCACCGGAAGGAGAGCGGGTCTCCCTCCGGATCGGAAGTGTCGCTGCCGTCGAGCGTCACGGTATCCCCCTCGCGAACGACCTGGTCCCCTGCGGTCTGGACCTCGGGCGCCTGGTTGGGGGAGACCACCAGTTTGTTTCCGGTAACCGCCGGGGCCTCGTCCGTCCGTCTGCCGAGGACGAAGACTGCCCGGCCAGCCTCGTCGGCCACGCCGAGGTCCGAAGCACTCTTGAGGCTGAAGCGCACGGTGGAGTCATACGGAGCGTCCAGCGAAGCCTCCGCGACCACGACAAAGCAGACCTGCGGTACCCCCGGCAGGGAGATGGGGCTCCGGGTGGCGTCCAGAACGGCTTTATTCGGGCCCACAGCGAACACGCCCACCTCTTCGAGCCGAGAGGCTTGATCGCCGCAGTCCGAAAGGGGAAGGAGCCTGAGCTTCAGGTGCTGCGCCGGGTCCGGATCCTCGGTCCCATCGGGCTGCCGGAGCTCGAGGAGGAGCGTCAGCGTCGTGAGCAGGCTCTTCAAGTCCCCAGCTCCCGGTGACCGGATGCGAAGGCGCAGCGCCTCGCGGGCCTCTCCGGGACGAATCGAGACCTCGCGGGGCTCCAAGGGCTCGTCGACGTACACCGAGGGTCCCTCGCGCAGGCACTCGGCGATGATCCGGTCGCGATCCTTGGAGCGGCTCTCGTAGAGGGCCCGGCAGAGGCTGCCTTGGAAGGCAGCGCCGCCGTCGAACCGGTCCGCGAAGGCGAATCGCTCGCCGAGGGGAGCCACGTCGTCCCGGCTCCCGATCGGGGCCGCGTCCACGTACAGCCACAGCTTCCCGGCCGCGCGCGAGACGGCCACGTGGTGCCAGTCCGCGGCAAGACCATCTGCGCGCAGGAGGGGCTCGAGGTCCAGGGTCCTGCTGAGGACCAGGCCACGCTTCGCGCCGTCCCACGCCAGGAAAAGGGGCGGCGCGTCCCCGCCGGTCGAGGCGGGATCCGCCTCGAGGCCGAAGATCACCTGGAGCCCAGGCGCGGCTTCCTGGGAGCCGAGGGACGGGTGGAACCAGAGCCCCACGAAGAAGTCCGCGCCTTCCTGGAGCGGAGGCAGCCCCTCCCCGGCGATCCGGCCACGCCCGATGAACCGGGTGGCGGCGTTCTGCTTGCCGAACGGGTCACCGTCGCAGACCACGGTGCCCACCGTCCTGCCATCGTATGGGCCCTCCTCGTCCCGTCCGTCGCAGCGCAGGGGCCAGCGCGCGATCGTCGGCGGCGGCAGGATCTCCAGCTCGGGGCCCGGCGTGGGCGGGCTGTCGCCGCAGTCGTTCACGGCGAAGACCTGGAGCTGCCAGACACCGACCGCATCCGGCGTGAGCTCACACTCGAATCGCCCCGCCTCCCGGTCCCTCTCGACCTCGCAGACGGTCACCCACCTCCCGCTCGGCCCCATCGCCTCCACCCGGTAGCGGAGGGCCCCGTGCACGTCGGACCACGAGATGCGCACGCTCTCCCGCAGGTAGGCCTGCGCCGGATACTCCACGGCGAAAGGCGCGTCCGGAGCGCTCCGGCCCTCGCCGTCACAGTCGCGGTCGATCCCATCGCAAGGCTCCTCGGCGCCAGGGTGGATCGTCGGGTCCGAGTCGTTGCAGTCATCGCCAGGCTGCACGTAGCCCGCGGGCGCACAGCACCGCGAGGCCCTCAGTGTCACGCCGGGATCCCCATGCCCGTCACTGTCGCGGTCTCGGTACCAGGGGATCTCGTGTCCCTCGTCGGTCGTGCCGTCGCAGTCGTTGTCCTTGCAGTCGCAAAGCTCCTGAGCACCGGGGTACACCGTGGGATCCGAGTCGTCGCACGGCTCCGTCCGCTCCACGAACCCCGGGTGAGGGCAGCACCGGGACACCTCCTTGGACACACCGGCGTTCCCGAACCCGTCGCCGTCGCGGTCCTCGTAGACCGTGATCTCGTGACCCTCATCCGGCGTGCCGTTGCAGTCGTTGTCCTTGCAGTCGCACAGCTCCGGCGCGCCGGGGTAGACCTTGGCATCCAGGTCGTCGCAGTCTCCAGCTTTCTCGACGAACCCGGGATGGGGGCAGCACTTGGAGACCTTCTTCGACGCGCTGCCGTTCCCGAACCCGTCGCCATCCCCGTCCTGGTAGACGGTGACCTCGTGGCCGTCGTCGGGAGTCCCGTCGCAATCGTTGTCGCGGCAGTCGCACAGCTCGGGCGCCCCGGGATAGGCAGTGGGATCCCCATCATCGCAGTCCCCTCCCTCCTCGACGAACCCGGGATGCGGGCAGCATCGAGAGACCCTCTTGGATGCTCGCGGGTTGCCGAAGCGATCTCCGTCCCCGTCCTGGTAGACGGTGACCTCGTGGCCGTCATCGGGGGTGCCATCGCAGTCGTTGTCGCGGCAGTCGCAAAGCTCCGGCGCGCCGGGGTAGACCTTGGCATCCAGGTCGTCGCAGTCGCCTGCCTTCTCGACGAACCCGGGATGCGGGCAGCACTTGGAGACCTTCTTCGACACGCCGGCGTTCCCGAAGGTATCGCTGTCCCGGTCCTCGTAGACCGTCACCTCGTGGCCATCGTCGGGGGTCCCATCGCAGTCGTTGTCCTTGCAGTCGCAAAGCTCGGGCGCGCCACGATAGACCGTCGCATCCGCGTCGTTGCAGTCGTCGGCATTCTCGACGAACCCCGGGTGCGGGCAGCAGCGGGACGACCTGTTCGACACCGCCGGGTTGCCGCGGCCGTCTCCGTCCGCGTCCCTGTAGACGACGATGATGTGGTCCTCGTCCGGCGAGCCGTCGCAATCGTTGTCCTTGCAGTCGCAGAGCTCCGGCGCTCCACGGTAGATCGTGGGGTCTCCGTCGTTGCAGTCGTCCTTGTTCTCGACCCAGCCCGGGTGCGGGCAGCACCGAGAGGCTCTCTTCGAGATGGCTGGATTACCGCGTCCATCGCCGTCCCTGTCCTCGTAGAGGACGATCTCGTATCCCTCGTCGGTAGCCCCGTCGCAATCGTTGTCCTTGCAGTCGCAGCTCTCCGGCGCGCCCGGGTAGGTCCTCGGATCCGAGTCGTCGCAGTCGTCGCCGACGGCCACATAGCCGGCCCGCTGCACGCAGTCCTGGACCGACTGCCGCGGGTCGCCATGTCCGTCCCCGTCCACGTCGCGGTACCAGGTGCTCCGCGGCAGGTGGATCTCCGGGACCGTGTTGCCGGGCATGACCCAGTCGGCGCCGAAGACCGGGATGGGGATCGGCGCGGCGACTCCCAGGCAGACCTCCAGCCGACCTATGAGCGGGATCTCCATGTAGAAGCAGGGCTCGACGCCGGCGCGGATGGCGGGCGAGAGCGTGCCCTTCCAGGTGCTCGCGATCGTCGCGTCGCAGCCGGGGAACGGCTCGCAGGTGTCCCCGCACTGGAAGTGACGGGTCGAGCCGCCCGAAGTGCTCGCGATCTCGGAGCCTTTCAGGGTGAAGCCAACGTCACCCGTCCCGCAGAGCGCCAGCCCGGCCGCCACTCCAGGGATGGGGACGATGAAGTCCGAGAGATCGATGTCCACACACGCACCCGCGAGAGGCGCGAAGACGTAGGCCCGCTCGCACAGGAGCAGGTCGTTGAAAGCGTCCGTGTCCTGGATCCTCCAGTCGAAGACGGGGATATACGGGATGTCCACGCACCCACTCAGGCCCTGGAGGGGCCAGGGGAGACTCCAGCAGAACTGGGCCACGAGCTCGGCACCGAAGTCAAGCTCGAGGAAGCCGCCGTCTCGGCCCAGGTACTGCGCGCAGATCCCGCTGACCCCAGGCGCCTGGCGGAGGTCGCTCTTGACGAGGGCCTCGAGCTTGGCGCCGAAGCCCAAGGAAAGCTCGAATCCCAAACCGGGAGTCGAAAGGCAGTCCGGCATGGGCGTGCACTTCGGCACCCTCACGGCGAGCTCCCAGAAGTTCCCTACCTTCTTCGAGAAGTCGACCGGAGCGCCCCACGCCGCGCCACCCACCATGGAAAGGCAGAGAACCGACACGATGCACGACCGCAGCGTGGCCTGCATCCTCGAGAACCGCGGTTGTTCGAACATGGTTCACCCTCCTTCGCGCGTGGTTGTGCTTCCCTTTCACCCTCGACGGAGCTCCTCGCGGCTCAGCCAGACCCCATCCGGCGAGTTGACCCGAACGGACCGCCTCGAGATCGCAACCGCGCCCGATGGATCCTTCGCGTACTGGATTTCGGCGACGATGATGGGCGCGCCCTTGGCGACGAGGACCGACTTCTTCAGGAGGCCGCTTCCCTTCTCAAAGGTGGCTTCCAGGTGCATGGGCACGCCGCCCAGAGGCTCGCGGGGAACGACCTTCAGCTCCACCTGCGCGGGATCCTCCGAGACGAGGAAGACGTCCGTCTTCGCCGGGTCCAGCTTCGCGAAGAGGGACTGGGCGGAGACGGTGAAGAGGTTGACCGCGCGTGACTCGCCGTCGGCGCCGGCGATCTTCGCGCTAGCCTCCACGGGAGCGGAAGACTTGATCTGGGGGACCAGGACCGATGCGCCGCCGGCCGCCTTCTGTTCGGCGAGCCTGTACGTCGTGGAGGCACCCAGCTTGCCTTTGGCGAGGATCTCGGGTGTCTCGGTCTTGGCCGCCTGGTCAAGGCCTCCGGTGACCGGATACGAGCGCTCGGTGCGCTCGATCTCGAAGCGGGCCATGTCCAGCTTGCGCTCCGCCTCGATGGCCTTCCCGAGGATGGGGAAAAGCCGATCGTCCGCCCGCCCGCTGCGGGCAGCGAAGGCGATCAAGAAGAGAGGGACAGCGACACAGGGGCTCTTGAGGAAACGTGCCATGACTCCTCCTGGGGTTTGGGGGACCGCTCGGAAGAGGCTGCGCGGCGGTCCTTGTCAGCCGTGAACTACAGCCTTCGCAGGAGATAGGGGCTTGGCGCCGAGGGATCTGCCAAGATTCCTCGACCAGTCCTCACAACCGCCGCGAGTGGTGCCCCCGGTCTGACCCTTCAGTCCGGGCTGCCCACGCACACGAACGC
Organism: Planctomycetota bacterium; assembly: GCA_016209535.1. Lineage (GTDB taxonomy): Bacteria > Planctomycetota > UBA8108 > UBA8108 > SXIK01 > JACQVW01. The sequence goes on from JACQVW010000364.1 coordinate 7,447, forward strand.
CGCCCAGTAGTACGGGTGCTGGTACGGAGGGCCGTCCTCGGGCTTGGTCGCCGTGGGCACTCGCGGTTGGCCGCCCGGGCCTCGCTCCTTGCCCTCCGTTGCGCCGGCGGCGATCTTCTCGCCTGCGGCCACGAGGGCCTCCAGCCGGTCTCTCGCCGCCTGAGCCTCCTTTGCGCTCAAGGACTGCAGCCAGCCCCTCGCCTCCCGCAGCGCGGGCTCCGGGGGCATGCCCTTTCCTGGTGCGTGCTCCTCGCCACCTGCCGTCCTTGGCTTCTCGAAACCGCCCAAGAGGTTCTCGTAGAACCGCGCCATGAGCAGGCTCGTCGCCTCGTCGTCGACCTTCCACAGGCTCGCCACCACCGTGGTGGCTCCCGCGTAGAAGAAGCCCCAGGGCAGTGAGAGCACGCTCTCCCCAGCCTTCACCCCTCGCTGTGTGTCGCAGGCCGAGAGCACCACGAGATCGCAGCCTTCGAGTTTCCCCCGCCAACCACGGATCAGGTCGTCCAGGCGCAGGAAGCCGATGTCGTCAGGGGTCACATCCCTGGGCCGCGTCAAGGCCAAGCTCGCGTCGTAGGGCCGCTCGGCGCTCCCCGTGAGCCCGTGGGTCGCCAGGTGGAGGTAGCGCTGCCCCGGAGCCAGGGCGCTGAGCTTGGCGACCGTGGCGGCATCTCCCAGGAGGACCTCCGCATCCCCCTTCGCCTTCCTGAAGACCTCGGTGATCGACAGGACCTCGCGGCGCGTTCCCGGAAGACGCGTGAGCGACCCCCCGAAGAGCCGCACCTGGTCCGTGGCGCTCACCTCCGCCGCGAGCTTCTCGTAGCCCCTGGCCTGACGCGCCAGGGAGCGGAGCGCCGAGGCCACGTCGCCTGCCTGGATCTGCGCCCCGAGCTTCCCTGGCTTCACCCGCGCCTCGCGGCTCTGGCCGTCCCGCCAGTACCGGAGCGCGACCTCCTTGTCGGGCCGCTCGCCCTTCGTGTGAGCCTCCTCTGCCTTGCCGATGGCGTCCCGCAAGGCCTCTTGTGTCTCGAGCTTCGTGCCGTCGTACTCGAGGAGCACGTCCCCGCGCCGGAGGCCCGCCTCGGCCGCGTTGCTCCCCTGCGCCGCAGCCAGGACGAGCACCCCTTCCTTGGGTTGCTCGGGCTCCGGGGGCGCGTCGCGGTCGTAGACGGGGTCGCCCAGGACCAGGGCCTTGAGAGACCGCTCCCCGCTCGCCTTGCGAGCCGCGGCGAGGCGGTTGAGGTAGACCGTGGCCGAGGCGGCGTGGATGACGGGCTTCTCGCGAAAAGCCGGATCTTCGGAGATCCAGAGCAAGATCTCGAAGGGCAGATCGCGGAGAGGCCCGTCGGACAGGACGACGAGGCGCCTGGCGCGCCGGGCCAGATCCCGCGCCTCGCCGGGGAGGAGGGCGTCGAGGAGTTCGCGCGCCGCGGGGAGGTCCATTGGCTCGCTTCGGTTCCTCGGCTCCACCGCGATCGACGAACGCACCTTCTGGGCAAGATCCGCCAAAGCCCGGTAGCGTTCCTTGTCGCCGGCGATCATGGCGCCGCCGGTCTCCCGGTCTCCAGCCGTCACCAGCACCACGCGTTCGCCCGCCCAGAGGTACCCGAGGACAAGGTCGCCCTTCGGCAGCGCGGCGAGGATTTCCTCCGACGAGAGCGGCCGCGCCTCCGGGAAGAGGCCGCGAAGCTCGACGAGGACCGCAGCACCGGCGTCGGAGAGCGCCCGCCGGAGCGACTTCACCGCCTCGAGCTGGCTCTGGATCTTCCCGTCCGTCTCGGCGAGGCGCTTCTCGCGCTCACCAGGCTTGAGGCCCTCGAGCCTCTCGGTCGTTTTGCGCTCCTTCTGGAGTCCATCGAGGAGGGCCTCGGCAGCGGTCAGGGCGACCCGGGCCTTGTCCTCGCGCTGGAGGGCGGCGTCGAGACGCTGGAGGGATTGTGCGTCTTGGCCTGCGCGCTCCCGGGCTGCGGCGACAAGGTCCAGAGACTGGCGATCGAGAAGGTCGAGAAACGTCCGCCCACGCCCACGCTCGGAAACCCAGCATGCTTCGCGGGTTCGACCAAGACGCACCAAAGTCGTAACAAGATCGACAGTAAGTCCTCTGAGGTTGAGCCGACTGGAGAACGCTGCACGATCTCGTTCATCGCCGACGACGCGCGGACGCAGAACTTCGACCATCTCGAGCGCTTCCAGGAAAATCGGCTCAGCACCACGGAGGTCTCCAGAATCTAGGAGGTGCGATGCGAGATTCTTAAGTCTCGCGGCAACTACGGGATGACTGCCGGGATAGAGGCGTCGTGCCATCTCGAGCGCCTCGCGGAGCAGTGGCGTGACCTCCTCGAAGTTTCCTTCGTGCTCGAGCGCCAAGGCAAGGCTGGTCAAACCAATCTCAACGTTTGCGTGATCGCCGGGTAACAGTCTGCGGTACATGTCCAACGCTTCACGGAACAGTCGCCGCGCACTCTCGATGTCGCCGCGTGCATGGAGCACCCGGGCCAGGTTGTGGAGCCCTGTGGCCACGGCGGAATGATCGCGGTGGAGGGGGCGGCGCTTCAGATCGAGGCCCTCACGGAAAAGCTGTTCCGCTTCCCCGAGGTTCCCTTGCTGTTCGAGCGAGAAGGCCAGATTGTTGAGAGCTGTCGCTACGTACGGATGATCACTGGGAAAAAACCGCTTGTACAATTGCAGCGCCTCACGGAAGAGTGCTTCGGCTTCCTCGACCTTTCCTCGCTTTTCGAGCGTCCAGGCAAGATCGCTAAGACTCGTAGCTACGTTGGAGTGGCCCTCGGGGAAGAGACGACGATTCATCTCTAGAGCCCCGCGCAGCGGTGGCTCCGCTTCCTCGAAGTCACCTTGGCGCGCCAGGAACGTTCCCCACTTGCCGAGGCTCCAAGCAAGGTCAGGGTGATCGTCTACGCATAAACGACGACTCATGTCCCTTCCCTGACGCAAAAGTGTCCTCGCTTCCTGGTGGTTTCCTCGGTTGCCAAGAAAGGAACCCAAATTGCCCAGTGCGATTGCCACCTTAGGGTGGTCCTGGGGGAAGAGACGGCGAAGCATCTCGAGAGCTTCGCGGTAGAATGATTCTGCTCCCTGGAGGTCGCCACGATCAGCAAGCAAGGTGCCGAGGTTGTTGAGGCTTACCGCAAGGCGGGAGTGATCACCTGGTGAGAGACGACGCTTCATCTCCAGTCCCTCGCGCACGAGCAGCTCTGCTCCCTGGCGGTCTCCGCGGGTCCAAAGTGACCATCCTAAGTTGTTGAGGATCGTCGCCACTTCTGGATGGTCACTTGGGCAAGCCTGCCTGTACATCTGCAGCGCATCTCGAAAGAACTGCTCGGCCCCCTGGATGTCCCCACGGGCACCAAGCGCGAGGCCCAGATTGTTGAGCACCGTCGCGACTTCCGGATGGTTACCCGGAAAGATCCGCCGTCTCCATTCAAGCGCCTCGCGCAAGAGAGACTCGGCCTTGCTGTTGCGATTCTGGTGATGATGCTCCATACCCTCGGTGACTTTGGCCTCAGACGCTGCCAGTGCATGCCGACGCTGCAGGTCCATCGACGCGACTGCCCGAAGCGTCCGCACCGTCCACTTGGCGTCGGCAATCTCGGGTGGTGTCTGAGAACCGCTATGGCCCCCTGGCCGGGTAGGTGACCCATTCTTGGGTTGTCCAGACGTGGTCGGCAAGTCCCGCCGCCATTGCGGGGGTTCGTGGCAGCCACTGCCCGTCGCCGCCCTGGATGCGGAGCGTTCGCACCGGCCAGCAGAAG
>JACQVW010000025.1 GCA_016209535.1 Planctomycetota bacterium
CACCCGGCTATGAACCACGCGTTCATTCCCACGATACTGCCCCTACCAAACTGCCCCTGCCGAATTCTCTGCTGTCACCGACAGAGGGCCTGATTTGAACCACGCCCGGATTCCTCTCGGAGCCCGATTCAACCCCGCAGGATCTCGAGGAGCTCCCGTGCCTCGGTGTTCGTGGCGTCGGCGGCGAGAACACCCTCCAGCGCGCGCACGGCCTTCTCGCGCCTGCCGGACCGCGCGTAGGCCTCGGCGGCGACGAGGAGGGTCTCGGGCCAGCTCCAGCAGGGGCTCGCCTCGAGCACGGCGATCGCATCGTCCGTCTTCCCGGCCTCGAGGTAGGCGATCCCGAGCTGGACCGAGGCGTGGCCGTCCCCGGGCTCGAGGACGAGGGCCTTCTTGAGCTCCTCGATGGCCGCCTCCTTCCTCCCGAGCGCCATGAGGAGCATGCCGAGGTGATGGCGGTAGTCGGGGAAGAACGGGCGCAACGCGACGGCCGTCTGCAGGGCCTCGACGGCCCTCTCGAACCGCCCGCCCTCGGCGTGGAGGAAGGCCAGCTCGAAGTGCGCCTCGTGGCAGGCCTCGTTGGCGGCGAGGCACCGGTTGAACCAGCGCGCCGCCTCCTTGGGCCCCGAGCGCACGCAGGCGAGCCGCCCCTTCTCGAGCATGGCCGGCAGGTATCCGGGGTACACCGTGAGGGCCGCCGCGAGCTCCTCCTCGGCGCCTTCGATGTCCGCCGTCTCCAGGCAGAACCGCGCAAGCTGGAGCTGCAGCTTCACGAGGAGCGGGTTCTCCCAGCGGCGGTAGACCTCGAGCCCGGGAAGCCGCGTCGACCCGCTGCCGTCCGATCCGGCCAGCCTCGCGATCAGCTCCTGCGCCCTCTCGAGGCGCTCGCGGGCGCGAGGCTCGTCGCCGTGCTCGAGGAGGGCCGCCGCGGCGTACGCCGCGACGTACGGCAGGGTCGGCCGCAGGCGCTCGGCCCGCAGGAGGAGCGCGAGCCCCGCGTCCTTCCAGCCGTGGCGCATGCAGTAGACGCCCATGGGCAGCACCGCCTCGACGTCGTCCGGGGTCGCCGCGTGCTGCCGACGAAGACGCGCGAAGCCCTCCGCGGCCCTGCCGCTCTCGCCGAGCGCGAAGGCCGCGGAGATCGCAGCCTCGGCGTACAGGGGGTTTGCCTGGAGGGCCTTCTCCAGGGCCTCGAACGCCTCCGCGCTCCTCCCGAGCCGCGAGAGGGCGAGCCCTCGCCGGAAGAGGCTGTCGGCGCAGCCCACGGAGGGCGTGTCGAGCTCGTCGAGGCGCTGGAGGTACGCTTCGAGTCTCATCCCTTGGACTCCTGGGGCGAGTTCTCGGCCGCCTTCGCCTCGAACACCAGCTTGTGGCCCAAGCCCTCCTGGCACCTGTCCATGGCCTTCCACTCCCCCGAGGACGTCCTCAGCCAGTTCTCGAGCTCGAAGTACACGCGCTTCACCCCGGAGATCCCGTTCATCTCGTTCTCGATGCTCTCCACCTGCGTCGGCGTGAAGCCTCCGGAGTCCAGCCCGAGGCGCACGAAGTGGCCCCGGACCCGCACCGTGCCGCGGCAGGAGCTGAACTCCACCCGGCTCAGGTCCACCATGTGGCGGACGAGCACCATGCGGAGGCTGGAGTTGATCTGGAAGTCCGAGATGCCCAAGGGGTCGTGCTCCTCACCGCGGAGCGGCGAGCCCCGCCACGGAAGAGTACGGCGAGGGCCGCCTTTTGACCAACCCGCGTCCCGGCGAGGCCTCCGTGGTTCCGCTAATCCTGCCCCGCCGCAATACCAGGGAGCTCAGTCACTGCCCGGCGGCACGGGGCGCGCCGGGTGGCGCCAGACGAGGCCCACGGGAGCCGCGGCGCGCTCGAAGCCCGGGAACCGCCGCCCGTCCTCCGCCGTGAGGTAGGCCTTGCGGCCGCCGGGCCCTCGCAGCTCGTGGAGCGCGACGGACGCCGCGGGCGGGCTCTTGGCACCGGCAGGGAGCACGTGGAAGATCGGTGCGCCCGGCGCGCCGACCCCCACACCGGCCTCGCCCACGGGCACGGTGCCCTCGCCCGGGCGCTCGAGGGCCCAGAAGGCGATCCTCGTCCCGCTCGCCCTCGCGCCCGCACCGGTGCGGAACGTGTCCGGCGCCCCGTCGCCGCCCTTCGAGCTCTCGTAGACCGCAACGGGCAGGTTCAAGCGAGGGTCCGAGAGGTCGAGGCGGTAGAGGACCTGGTTGTAGTCGTAGCGCGGCGTCTTCTCGGGGTTCCCCGAGAACGACGTCGTGTACGTGCCCTCGAGGTAGATCCGGCGTCCGCCGTCCTCGTCGAGCATGGGGTGGTGCTTCGGGTTGTAGAAGCTGTAGCGCTCGTGGGTGATGACCTTGCGGGAGTAGACCCAGGGTCCCAGAAGGCCGTCCGCCTCGGCGTACCAGACCTCGCCGAGCACCGACGTGCCCATCGACTCGCAGAAGACCATCGCCCAGCGGCGGCGGTGCGCGTTCCAGGCGACCGAGCCGCGGTGCGCGAGGACGGGCTTCCCCGTCTCGGCGTCCCGGAGCGCGAGCAGCGCGTCGGAGGGCGAGAGCTTCCCCTCGCGGGCGAGCCGCGCCTCGTCGTGCGGGCGCACGACGCCCGTGCGTCGCTTCCAGGCGTAGCGCGGCCTGCCGTCCGGCCCCGCGTCGAGCTTGCCCTCCTCGACGCGCGTCCCCTCGACGAGGGGCGTGAACGCCTCGTAGTCCTCCTGCCGAGCCAGGGCATCCGGGTCGGCGGGCGCGCGCACGAGCGGATAGGGCTCGCAGTAGTAGACGTATCGCCGGCCTCCGGTCTCGTGGAGGACCGGGTGCGCGCCGTGGGGGAACGGCTCCTCCTCGGGGAACGCGGCCACCTTCTCGAAGCTCTCCTTCGAGTCGCGGAACTCCGCCAGGCCGCGCTCGTAGGTCGAGAAGGACCCGCCGGGGTCGCCGCGCACCTTCACGTAGTGCGCGAGCATCCGCTCCTTCCCGGACGCGTCCGATAGCACGACGAGGCCGCTCAGCCACGTCGGGCCGTCGCCGGGGAGCTGCGCCGTGGGGCGCGCGAAGCCGTCGGGCCCCGTGAAGTAGCGGAGGTCGATCCCCTGGTCGGGATCGAGCCCGCCCTTTCCGGGCAGGTCCGAGACGGCGCCCGGCACGTGGAAGTTGCCGAGCGGGTAGCTCGGGCGGTTCGTGTCGCCCCAGAACCAGTAGATCCTCCCGTGGTAGACCGCGTTGATCACGCTGTCCGAGCCGACGACCTGGGCGTTGAGGACGGGCTCGCGCGTGGGGACGGGGAGCCCGGCGAGGACGCTGTCGCGGTAGATGCCGGCGCCCGTCACGCGGTACAGGCGCTCGGCGATGTTGATCCTGCGGACCTCGAGCCGCGCGCGGCCCCCCTCGACGACCTCGAGCGCCCTGCCCCGGAAGCCGAAGCCGTCCGCGGCGTGCTCGTAGCCGTGGCTCCGGACGTGGAAGAAGACCTTCGTGCCCATGAGGCCCGGCTCGAAGAACGCCGCGACCCCGTTCGAGTCGGTGTAGAGGCGGACCCCGCCCGTCGTCTCGAGCTCGACCAGGGGCACGCCGCGCCCCGTGGCGTCGTCGACGACCTGGATGGCGAAGGGCTTCCCGTCGCCCGCGGCGAGCGCGGCCAGGAGGAGCGGCGTGGCGAGAGCGGCGGGCATGGAGCAAGCGCCGATTCTACGCCGGCGGCGGGGGCCGGGCGAGAGGCAAGCGACGCGCGCGCCGGCGCGCGGGTCACCCCCGCGCCGCCCCCCCCACCGCCGCAGCGCAGATGGACCCCGCGATCTCCTCGATGGACTTGCCCGTCACATCGATCACGGCCCAGGCCGGCGGGCGCCGGTAGACCTCGTGGCACCGCTCGAGCTCGCGCTTCACGTGGTCGAGGCCCGCGTACTCGATGTCCGGGCTCCCCATCTGCTTGAGCCGCTCCTCGCGGATGCGGGAGAGCACGTTGGCGTTCATCGTGAGGCCCACGACCTGCCGCGGCGGCAGGGCCTTGAGCTCCTCCGGCGGCTCCAGGCCCAAGGCGAGCGGGACGTTGGCCACCTTCAGGCCGCGGGTATGGGCAAGGTAGACGCTGATGGGGGTCTTCGCGGTGCGCGAGGGGCCCACGATCACGATGTCGGCCGTCGGCAGCTCGTGCAGGCACTGGCCATCGTCGTGCCGCACGGCGTAACTGACCGCCTCGAGCCGCTGGTAGTGCTCCTCGCCGGGCTGCCGGAAGAGCCCCGGCTTGTGGGCCGGCTCGGCCGTGAGGTGGTCGCCGAGGGCCGACATCAGGGGGCCGAGGAGGTCGACGGTGGCGACGCCGGCCTCGTTGGCGAGGGAGGCGATCTCGCTGCGCAGCCCCGTCTCGACGAGGGTGTAGGCGATCAGCCCCCGGAGCTTCGCCGTCTTCTTGACGGCCCGGCGGATCTCCTCGACCGTCGTGACCTCGCTCACCAGGTCCACCACCATCTCCCGCCCGCCGAACTGCGCGAGCGCAGCCCGCACGATCCGCTGGGCCGTCGCGCCGGTGGCGTCGGAGAGCACGCAGATGTATCGAGAGCTTGCCGCGGTCATCGGCGATCCGGCGCGCAGCCTCAGGTTCCAGTCACGGCGAGAGGTCCAGGCTCAAAGGTTGTACACCTCGAGGGCCTGGCCGATGCAGTCGGCGAGCGAGCCTCCGCCGAAGGGGAAGTCTCCTTCCGTGTCGTAGGACTCCGTGCTCCACTTGAACATCTGGAGCCCCCAGACATCCGGCTTCCCCAGGTACCGGAGGCGGCAGAGAGGGCTTCCGTCGGCCTCAGCCACGTAGACGAAGCCACGCTTCACCTCGATGCCCATCGACGATGCGAGGTCCGCGCGGCCCATCTTCCGGAGCGCCGCGCGGATTCCCTGGATCGACTTTTCGGCCACTTTCGGTGGGATGGAAACGGTCTTCGCCATGGCTCGTCACCTCAGACCAGCTCGAAGAAGGACTCCTCGCCCACGTGCGGGGCGTACTTGGCCGCGAGGTCCGCGATCTTGCCCCAGCGGTGCAAGGACAGCCAGCCGTCGATGCTCCCGCGGTAGCACATGCGCTCGGCTTGGAACGTCCTGGCCTCGGCATCCTTGAGGACGAACCGGAAGACGGGCAGGTAACTCATGCTGGACCCCATCCGCCGCCTCACCTCGAGAATGTCCATGCGGAAGTGTTCGGCCACCTCGCTCAGGGAGCCGCCCGGCTCGTAGATGACCACGGCCTTCTTTACCGCCTCCACTCGGTAGTCGCGGAGGCGTGGGCGGCGCGTGAGGGCCAGGCGGACGGCCTCGACCTCCGCCGGGAGGATGGGCGACGACCCAGCCTTGCGCAGCCAGACCTGTCCGTTGACGCTCTCAACCACCTCGAGCTCCGGCGGCACATCCTCGAGCCCCCGTCCTCTCGGCGCGGTGGCGAACACGACGCGTGGCTTGCCACTCGCCGCCGCGACCTCACACAGGTGGTACGTCCGCCCCTTGCGGTTCGTGTACGTGAACGGCATCGCCAGCTCCTTCGCGCGTGTGCGCACGACCCGATCTCGTATCCAGCCCAGCTCGGATTGTCAATACCATCGCGGTGAGGCCCACCACATGCCCTGGCGGCAGCCTTCCACCTCAGCGCTCCTCGACGAGCTGCGCCCTCCAGAGGTTGCCGCTCCGGCTCTCGAGGCTGAAGAACACCCGGTCGCGGGTGACGGAGATCTCGAGCGCATTCAAGCCGACGGCGAGCATCGACAGACGGGCGTCGTGGAGGTGGCACACGGGGAAGCGGGCGCCTGCGGGTCGCTTCGTCTCGCCGTCGAGGCGCAGGGCCCAGAGGCAGCGGAACCCGTCTTCCTCGCTCGTGAAGTAGACGAGGTCGCCGTCGTGGGCCCAGCGGGGGTTCTCGCAGGATGGGTCGCCGCCGGTGAGCTCTCGAGGTCGTCGTTCGTTGGCCCTTGTGCTTGAGCTCGAGGCCAGCCCAAGGTAGCTTCAAGACCGTGATTGGCCGCACTGCGCGCGTGCGGGCGGCCGCCGCGGCTTCCGGAGCACCAAGACCCTATCAGGAGCCCCCCATGCC
>JACQVW010000369.1 GCA_016209535.1 Planctomycetota bacterium
GTCGAGGCGTGTCTACGTGTTTGAGTTCAAGCTCCGGGGAACGGCCGACGAGGCTTTGGCCCAGATCCGCGGCCGGAGGTACCACGAGAAGTACCTTGGGGGCGGGAAGGAGGTGATGCTCGTCGGCGCGTCCTTCGACGAGAAGACGAGGAACCTCGGAGCCTGGAAGGTGGAACGCGGGGGCTGACCTCCCTCGGTCCTCGCCTCAGGGCAAGCTCTCGAGCGTCGAGTCGTCGCCGCGCAGGCGGATCCGAAGCTCGCCGGAGCCCGAGGGGCGCATCTCCACCCCGGCGAAGTCGCTCAGCACCCAGCCGGAGGGATCCATCGGCTTCAGGTCGTAATCACGACCTTTCAGCACGTACACCTCGGGCTCCTTCGTGTCGCGGTCGATGACCCAAACCTCCTCGACGCCAAGCCGCCCATAGAACTCCAGTTTCTCGTAGGACTCGTCGTCAGGGCTCCGGATCTCGATCGCCACGTTCGGAGGGCCCTCGAAGTGCGTGTCCTTGTCCATGGGGTCCCGGTCCTTGGTCCAGAGGATCAAGTCCGGGATGCGGTAGTCGTTGGGCCAGCCGCCAGGCGGCGCTACGTTCATCGTGGCGATGTTCCCGGCCCGCGGCCGCGCCCAACGCTGCTTGAGGAAGGTCCGCAGCGCCCACTGGAATTCGTCGTGCTTCTTCGTCGGCACCGCCGCCATATGCAGCACCCCCTCCCACATCTCGTCGTACCGGTCGCCGCCCGTGCGCTTCCGCCATGCGAGGATCTCTTCGGGAACTGGAGACAACACGGCTTTCATGGCTAGTCGTGGGTTCGTGAAGCCTCCATTCTCGCACGAGACTGCGTCGTTGCCAACGCCTCGATCGCCTGAAGCCGATGTCAACGTGACCTCCCCGGGCCTCGCGTGAGGCGAGGCGACTGGCGCCCGCCGGGTCTTGATGGACCGAGGCGTCGAGCCGATCATGCTTGGGATCCAAAGCCTGCGGTCTCTTCATGGAGCTCTCGGAGAGGAGGTGCAAGTGCGCGCTCGTGCTTCACGGACAAGGTGGGCGGTCGTGTTCCCCGTCTCGCTGGCGGCCGCGGTCCTCGCGGGCCCGCTCGCGGCGGCGGGTAAGGCGCTCGACTACGCCCCGGCGGACCCGCGCTTGAAGGTCGTGCTGATCGACCGCGCGGAGGGCGCGTCCTTCGTCGCCGTGCGTGCCGACTCCGCGGGCCGGGTCTTCGTGGGAGGGCGCGAGGGCCTGTTCGCCTACGAGCCGGAGCCGGGCGGCGGCTACGGGCCCCGCCGCGAGCTCTACCGCTTCCCGCCGGAGAGCTGGGTCTTCGATATCGAGGTGCGCGGGCACGACCTCTACGCCATGACCGCGAGCGCCCTGTACCTCCTCGAGGGAGCCGCCGTCCGGCGCGAGGGGCTCGCCGTCCGGCGCCTCGTCTGGGGCCAGCCCCTGGGCCACGTCCAGCTCGGGTTCCACGGGCTCGCGTGGGGGCCCGAGGGCGACCTCTACTTCACGATGGGCGACGCGCTCCAGCACTACGGAGACTTCAACCGGCCCGACCACTGGGGGCACTGGACGCTCTTCAGCCAGCCCGAGGGCACGCGGACCCCGTACACCGGGGTGGGCGGCGTCCTGCGCTGCGCGCCCGACGGCAGCCGCCTCGAGGTCGTCGCGCGGGGGACCTTCAACAGCTTCGGCCTCGCCTTCGACAGGGCCTGGAGCCTCTTCACGAACGACAACGACCGGGAGGCGATGCCCGACCTCTACGTGCCGGCGAGGCTCCTCCACGTGACGCCTCGCGCCTACTTCGGGTGGCCCCGCGGGTGGCTCGCGAGCAAGTCGCCCGAGCGCTCGGACCTCCTCGAGACGGTCTACGAGGGCATGGGGCGCGCGGCGCCCGTCGGGCTCGCGTATTACGACGAGGACTTCCTGCCGCCGGAGCACCGCGGCTGCCTCCTCATGGCCCGCTGGGAGCGGCGCGCCGTGAGCCGCTACCGCCTGCGGCCGCGAGGGGCGAGCTTCGCGGCCGACGAGGAGCCTTTCCTCGTCGGGCGGAACGAGGCGCGGCCCCTCGGGGTCTGCGAGGGGCGCGGCGGCCGCGTCTTCGTGACCGTCGGCTACATGGCGCACCTGGAAGGGTCACCCAGGTACCGCTCCGACCTGGCCATGATCACGACGGCGGACGATTCGCCCTCGCATCCCTTCGACGGCCACGACGCGCCGGGCGCCTCCGCGGAGAAGCTGTGGGCGGAGCTCTCGAGCCCCTCGTGGGGGCGGCGCAGCCGCGCCCACGTCGAGCTTCTGCGCCGCGGCGGGCCGCTCCTCGCCGAGGCGGGGCGGCGGCTCGCGGGGGCGCGGGCCGGCGACCCCGCCATGGGCCAGCTCCCCTGGCTGGCCGCGGCCTCGGGCACTCCGGAGGCGCTCCGGCTCCTCGTCGAGCTCTCCAGCCGCGGAGACGCGGCGCTCCGGCTGCACGCCGTGCGCGCCCTGGCGGAGCATCGTGGGCTGGGCGCGCCGCGCTCGGTCTTCGAGCGGGCCCTCCTCGATCCCGAGCCGAAGGTGCAGCACGCCGCCCTCCTCGTCTTCTTCGATCTGGATGGCCCGCCTCCTGAGGAGACCGTGAGGGGCCTCGTTGGGAGCGGCGACACCTATCTGCGGCAGTCCGCGGCCCTCCTCCTCGGCGAGCGGGCGCCCTTCGCGGCGCTGGCGAAGCTGCGCGGGTCCGTCGACCCGGCGGCGCGGCTCGCGGGCGTGCTGGCCGCCGGGTTCCGGCTGACCCTGCCGCCCGCGGCGGAGCCGATCCCCGAGCGCGTGCCCCTCGATCCGTACCCCGAGTCGGCCGTCGTGATCCAGCTCGCGGACGGCAAGGTCGACTTGCGCCGCCTCGGCCGCGTGGGGAACTTCACCTCGGCCGAGCGATGGAGGGCGGGCGGGCACACGGAGGGAGAGGAGCGCCTCTTCGACCTGCTCCTCGAGGCCCTCGGGGACGGGAGCGAGCGGGTCCGCCTGCAGGCGGCGCACTTCCTCGGGCTCCTCGCCGACCCGCGGAGCGAGCCCCGGGTGGCCCAGGTGACCACGGCGGGCGAAGAGCGCAGGCTCGAGGGCGCGCCGGTGACGCTCCTCAGGGATGTCGCCGAGCTCTGGGCCGTCGGCCCCTTCCCGGACGGCGAGGACTGGCTGCGCGCGGCCCATCCGCCGCAGACGGGGCCGATCGACGTCGCGGCGCGGTACCGCGTGGGGGACCGCACGCTCGCCTGGACGCGCGTGGCGGGGAGCTACATCGACCTCGGCCGCGAGCTCGGCGATGCCGCCCGCAGCTCCTTCTACGCCTGCTGCCGGCTCGAGAGCGGCAGGGCGCAGCCGTTGATGCTCTTCGTGGGCTCCGACGACGGGGTCCAGGTGTGGCACAACGGAGCGCTGGTCCTGACTGCCGACGCCGAGCGCCGCGCGCTCCGGTACGACGACATGGTGATGCTCCGCCTCGCGCCCGGCTCGAACGACCTCCTCTTCCGCGTCCACAACAGGACGGGCGACAGCGGGCTCTGCGTGAGCTACAAGGTCCTCGGCCCGCTCGAGCCGGCGCTCCCGCAGGCGCTCGACATGGGCCTCCTCGCCGAGCGACTGAAGGCGGCCGGCGGGCCAGGGCGGAGCGAGGTCCCGGCGGCGCTCCTCGGGCTCGGCCCGGAGAGGCTCGAGAGGGCCGTCGCCGGTGGCGACCCGCGGAAGGGAGCCGAGCTGTTCCAGCGGCTCGCGTGCGTGGGGTGCCACGCCGTGACCGCCGCCCAGCCGGGGGGCGTCGGACCGAGCCTCGCCGAGGCCGCGAAGCGGTTCACCGTGCCGCAGCTCGTGGAGGCGATCCTGCTCCCCGGCGAGCGCGTGTCGCCCGTCTTCCGCGCGACCCTGGTCAAGACCGAGGCGGGGGAGGTCCTCACGGGGCTCGCCGTGGCCGAGACGATCGAGGAGCTGGAGCTCGTCCTGCCCGACACGAAGCGGCGGACGATCCCCAAGCGCGCCATCGCGGCGCGCGAGGTCCAGGAGGCCTCGCCCATGCCCCAGGGGATCGTCGCCGCGGCGGAGGAGCTCCGGGACCTGGTCGCGTACCTGCTCGATCCCGCCGCCTCCGCGCCGCCGACGGCCGCGCCGCCGCTGCCCGCGCCGCCGCCCGCCGCGCCGGACGGCGAGCGGGGTGCCGCCCCGCCTCGCGAAGCGCGCTCGTTCCGGCTCCCGCCGGGCCTCGCGATCGAGAAGGTCGCGGGCCCGCCGCTCGTCCGCTACCCGCTCTTCGCGTGTCTCGACGATCGCGGCCGCCTCTACGTGGCCGAGGGCACGGGGACGAACCTCCCCGGCCCGGAGCTGGTGAAGCTCGAGCTGGGCCGGATCGCGCTCCTCGAGGACTCCGACGGCGACGGCCGGTTCGAGTCGGGCGGGACCTTCGCCGACAAGCTCGTCGCGCCGCAGGGCGTCCTCTGGCACGAGGGGGTCGTCTACGTCGCGTCGCACCCGAGCATCTGGCGGCTCCAGGACACGGACGGCGACGGCCGGGCCGACCGTAGGGAGGAGCTCGTGGGCAAGTTCGGCTTCAACGGCAACGGCTGCGACATCCACGGGCCGTTCCTGGGACCCGACGGCTGGCTCTACTGGACGGACGGCCGCCACGGCCACACCTGCAAGACGGCGGAGGGGGAGCTCCTCGAGGGGCTGGCGGCGCGCATCTGGCGGTGCCGGCCCGACGGGACGGGGATCGAGCGCATCTGCGGGGGCGGCTTCGACAACCCCGTGGAGCTCGCCTTCACCGAGTCGGGCGAGCTGATCGGCACCATGGATCAGGGGACCGGCGACGCCCTCCTCCACTACGTGCTGGGGGGCGTGTATCCGCGGGACGATCAGCCCTGCCTGGAGGAGCTCCCGAAGACCGGGCCGCTCCTGGGAGCGGTCCTGACCTTCAGCGCCGCGCTGCCCGTCGCGCTCTGCGGGCTCGAGCGGATCCGGTCGGACCGCCTGGGGCTCGGCTACCAGGACACGCTCCTCTCGACCCAGTTCAACGTGCACCGTATCCAACAGCACGTCCTCGCCCGCGACGGGGCGACCTTCCGCGCCTCGAGCAAGGACTTCCTCGCGTCGTCGGACTACGACCTGCGCTTGACCGACGTCCTGGAGGATGCCGACGGCAGCCTGCTCGCGGTCGACATGGGGGCCTGGTTCAACTACGGCTGCCCGACGGCGAAGATCGCCAAGCCCGAGGTGAAGGGGTCGATCTACCGGATCCGCCGTGCCGCCGCCCCGCCGCTCGACGACCCGTGGGGCAGGGCTTTGCCTCTCGGCTCGATGTCGTCCGCCGAGCTCGTGCGGCTCCTCGAGGACGGCCGCCAGAAGCTCCGCGACCGCGCCGGCGAGCGGCTCGTCGCGCTCGGAGCGGAGGCTGTCGAGGCGGTCGCCGCCGTCCTGCGGCGCGGCGGCGCCGAAACGGGGGACCCCGTCCTCGGGGCGCGCCTGCGGCGCGACGCGGTCTGGATCCTCTCCCGCATCGGGACCCCCGAGGCGCGGAAGGGGGTCCGCGGGGCGCTCTCCGACTGGGACCCCTCCGTCCGCGGGGCCGCGGCTCACTGCGCGGGCCTCGAGCGCGACGCGGAGGCGCGGACTGCGCTCGCGTCGATGGCTGTCGCGGGCGAGCCGCCCCTCCGGCTCCGGGCGGCCGAGGCGCTGGGGAGGATCGGCGGAGCGGGGGCCGTGCCCGCCCTCCTCGAGAGCCTCCGCCGGGGCGCGATCGACCGGTTCCTCGAGCACGCTCTGATCTACGCGCTGATCCAGATCGCCGACCGCGAGGCGACCCTCGCCGCCCTCGGCGAGCGGACCCCCAGCGTGCGCCGGGCCGGGCTCATCGCCCTCGACCAGATGAAGGGCGGCGGCCTGCGCCGCGAGCTGGTCGCCCCGCTCCTCGACACCGACGACCCCGACCTCCAGGCCGCGGCCCTCGACGTGATCGGCCGCAACCCGGCCTGGTCCGGCGAGGTCCTGGCGCTCGCCAAGGGGTGGCTGAGGGAGCCCGACCTGCCGGCGAGCCAGCGCGCGTCGCTCGCGGGCTCGCTCCTGGCCCTTGCCGGCGACGCCGCCATTCAGGAGCTGATCGCGGCGGCCCTGGCGAGCCCGGACACTCCGCGGGAGAACCGGCGGCTCTTGCTCCAGGTCATCGCGAGGTCGCGCCTGGACCCGATCCCCGCGCGCCTCCTCGACGCGGTCGCGCGCGTCCTCGATGGCGCGGACCGCGACCTCCAGCGGGAGGCCGTGGCCGCGGCGCGGGCGAGGAGCCTCGGCGCCTTCGACCGGCAGCTCGCCGAGCTGAGCCGGCAGCGCGAAGCCCCCGCCGAGCTCCGCATCGCCGCGCTCGAGTGCACGGGGCCTCGCCGGGAGCGGCTGGACCCCGAGGCCTTCGCGCTCCTCGCGGCGCACCTCTCCGAGCAGTCCGACCCCTTGCTCCGGGTCGCGGCGGCGAGGACCCTGGGCGGCTCCCGCCTCTCCCGCGAGCAGCTCCTGGGGCTGGCGGCCCTGGCGGCCTCCGCCGGGCCCCTCACGCTTCCCCTCCTCGTGCCGGCCTTCACCGGCTCGTCGGACCCGGAGGTGGGGCGGGCGCTCGTCGAGGCGCTCAGGACGTCTCCCGGAGCCGACTCCCTCACGCCGGACGAGCTGCGGGGGCTCCTGGGGCGCCACTCCGGCGAGGTGCATGCCGCGGCCGAGCCGCTCCTCGCGAGACTCGCTGAGCGCGAGCGGGACCAGGAGGCCTACCTCACGGACCTCGTGAGCCGCACGCTCCAGGCGGCGGGCGATCCCGAGCGCGGCCGGCAGGTCTTCTTCTCGACGAAGGTCGGCTGCTACGGCTGCCACCGCATGGAGGGGAAGGGCGGCGCGGTGGGCCCCGACCTCTCGCAGATCGGCCGCATCCGCGATCCCCGGGCTCTCCTCGAGGCCGTGGTCTTCCCCAGCTCGACCATCGTCCCCGAGTACCGGACCTACACCATCGTCACCCGAGGCGGCGAGGTCGTGCACGGCATGATCGTGCGCGACGCGTCGGACGCGGTGCACCTCCGCACGAGCCAGCTCGCGGAGATCCGGATCGCGCGGACCGAGATCCAGGCGATGGAGCCCTCGGCCGTCTCGATCATGCCTCAGGGCCTCGAGAAGACGGTGACCGAGCGGGAGCTCGCCGACCTGCTCGAGTTCCTGTATGGGCGGCGGTGAGGGGCCGGCGACGGCAGCGGGCCCGCGGCCCCGAGCCGCCTCCGCCTGCAAGAAGCCAGCTCCACGGAGCCCGTTCCGCGCTACACTATGGATTGCGATGAAGAAGAACCGTCGATTGATTCACGTCTGGGCCGGCATACCCTTGAAGGATGAGGAGATGGGCGAGGTCCGTGTCAAGGTGCGGTTGACGAACGCGGCGGACGAGAGCCTGGCGCGGCGGGGGCTGCTCAAGCCGGAGGAGATTCGCTCCGTCGAGACCGAGGCGGCGGTAGACACCGGCGCCGTGCGTTGTGTCATCCCCGACGGGATCCGCCAGCGGCTCGGCTTGAGCACGACCTCCAGGCGCCACGCCGCGTACGCGGATGGGCGCTCGGAGGAGGTCGACGTGACGGAGCCGGTGCGGATCGAGCTGGAGGGTCGCCCCACCTACGAGGATTGCCTCGTCTCGGGCGATGAGGTGCTGATCGGGCAGACGGCGCTCGAGAGCACCGACCTCTTCGTGGACTGCGTGAACGGCCGGCTGGTGCCCAACCCGGCGCACCCGAACGTGATCGTGTCACCGGTGAAGTGACCCGACGACGGAACGGGCGCGTCACCGTCGTCCCGCGCGCCGACCTCAGGCCGGATAGCCTCGCGCCCCCGTCAAGTCCGCCTTGAAGAGGGTCGCGTGGGTCAAGTCCGCGCCCGTCAGGTCCGCGCCCCTCAGGTCGGCCCCGGTCAAGTTGGCGCCGCGGAGCTTCGCGCCCTTCAGGTCCGCGTCCCGCAGCTTGGCGTGGTCCTTGCCCTCGAAGGAGAGGTTCGAGTCGGTGAGGTCCGCGCCGGCGAGCCTGGCGCCGCTCAGGTCGGCGCCGGCGAGGCTGGCCCCCGCGAGCCGGGCGCCGGAGAGGTCGGCCCCCGCGA
This sequence comes from Planctomycetota bacterium, assembly GCA_016209535.1. GTDB lineage: Bacteria > Planctomycetota > UBA8108 > UBA8108 > SXIK01 > JACQVW01. Next base: position 8,127 of record JACQVW010000369.1, read on the forward strand.
GGTTCGCCCGGACGAAGGACGACGGCGCCTCCGTCTGCGGGTTCGGCGAGAGGTCGACTCCGGCGAGGTTGGCCCCCGACAGGTTGGCGCCCGTCAAGTTGGCGCCGAGGAGCTTGAGGCCCGTCAGGTCCAGGCCCGAGAGGTCCAGGCAGGCGAGGTTGACGCCCCCGCCTTCGGCGGCGGCGATCAGCTTGATGACGTCCTTCCGTGTCAGCTCGGCCATGGTGGCGCCTCCCTACGAGAGACTGAGAATCTACGGGAGCGCCATCGGGTTGGCAAGACGCGCGGGGTTGGCGGCCACGCGTGGATTCACGGGGCGCATCGCGGCGGGCTGGGGGTCAAGCGAAGGGATCCGTCACCTTGACCCCGGCCTTCTCGAAATCGCGAGTGTTCCTCGTGGCCACGGTCAGTCCGTGCACCAAGGCTGTAGCGGCGATCAGACTGTCCTTGATCGGGGTGGATCGACCCGACGCACGAAGGTCCGCGAGGAGCCTGGCCCAACGTAGTCCGGTGGCGGCGTCCCAAGGCAGGCAATGGATGCGCGCGACGCCCTCGCTGAACCAGCGCTCGAGCCGCCGTCGTCTGGCGCCTGTGGGCAGGAGGAAGATGCCGAAGCGAATCTCGCCCAGGATGATCGGGTCCACAGCGATCTCCCGCTCGTGGCGGCGGAGCCAGTCGATGACCTTCGCTTCGGGCCGCGGTTTCGTAGCCTCGCTCAACACGTTGGCGTCCACCAGGTAGATCACAGCGTGTCGGTGGACTCCGATTCGATCGGCACGAAGTAACCCTTCTCGGGACACGCCATCAGCCAGTCCACGAGCCCTTCGTTCCGAGGCGGTTCGCGGCGCACGAGGCGGTATTCGCCGCAGTCGAGCCGCTCGATCTCGAATTCCTGCCCGGGCTTGACGCCATCTCGTTGCCGGATCTCGGCGGGCAGAACGATCTGACCTTTGCTGGAAACCGTGGTCTTCATGTCAAGTAAGATACAGTCTTACGCGCCGTCCATCAACTCTCCTGTGCGCACGGTCGCGAGTCAAGGAGCCGGGCTTCTAGATCGGGAAACGGCTAGCCCCTGGCATGGGCCGGGCGGCGAGCTCGCACTCCAGGCGTGCACGGTGCCGGATGCGCGCACCCGAGTGCCTCCTTTCGGGTATCATGGCGCCGAGAACCAGGAGGCCAGACGCCATGAGCAGCGAGCAGGATCGAGGGGCCCGAGGGTCCATGAGCCGACGGACGTTCATCGCCGCCGCCGCGGCCGGCGCCGTGGCGGGGGCGGCCCTGCGGCCTGCAGGGGCGCGCGCCGCCGCGAAGCTCGAGGAGCTTCCGCCGGGGATCAAGGTCTCGCTCCAGGTGCCGGGGAACCCGGGCGAGGACGACCTCCGCTTCGCGCGGCAGCTCGGGGTCGAGTACGTGAGCATCCCCTCGGGCCGCGACCGGGCCACCCTCGAGAACTTCGTGCGCTGGAGGGAGCGCGTGGAGGCGGCCGGCCTCAAGGTCTGGAACATCGGGAACTCGAACGTCCACAACATGCCCGAGGTGACGCTCAACCTCCCGGGGCGAGACCAGAAGATCGAGGAGTACAAGACGTACCTGCGCAACCTGGCGAAGGCCGGGATCCACTACACGACCTACGCCCACATGGGGAACGGCATCTGGTCGAGCGAGCGTGAGACCACGCGCGGCGGCGCGCCGGCGCGCGCCTTCCGGCTCGAGACTGCGAAGGGGTACTGGACGGACAAGGTCTTCACGGGCCCTCTGACGCACGGCCGGGTCTACTCGAAGGAGGAGATCTGGGAGAACTACGGGTACTTCATCAAGCAGGTCGTCCCGGTGGCCGAGGAGCTGGGGATCCGGATCGGGATCCACCCCGACGATCCGCCGGTGCCGGAGCTGGGCGGCATCCCGCGGTGTATCTTCGGGTGCTTCGACGGCTACGTGCGCGCCCTGGAGATCGCGGACAGCCCCAACGTCGGCGTCTGCCTCTGCTGCGGCACGTGGCTCGAGGGCGGGAAGGCCATGGGGAAGGACGTCCTCGAGGCCATCCGCGCCTTCGCGGCCCTGGGGAAGCTCTGGAAGATCCACTTCCGGAACGTCACCGCCCCCGTGCCGCACTTCGTCGAGACCTTCGTTGACAACGGCATGATGGACATGTGGAAGGTCATGAAGGCGCTGCGCGAGGTCGACTTCCGCGGCGCCCTGATCGCAGACCACGTGCCGGAGATGGTGGGCGGCCGCAACGTCGGCTGGGCCTACAGCATCGGCTACATCCGGGCCCTGCTGGCGCGCGCGAACGCCGAGGCCGGCGGGGGGTAGAGCAGGCAGGCAACGGTCGCAGGGTCCGGCGAGGCCCGGCGCGGTGCCCACGCCTGCGGCGGGGACGGTTGTCAAGCGCTCGAGCGCGCCGTGAGGGTCGCGAGCAGCGACCCCGCCTACGCCAAGCGCTCGCCTTCCAGACCGCTCGAGTCCGGAGCGGCGTACCTCACCCTTCCTTCGTGGTGCTCGCGCGGTCGTGCCTACCCCCCAAAGAAGGAGCGCCAGACGAAGAACGCGCACCGGAGACCCTCGGAGCCAAAAAACGGCGTGGTTCAAGACCGGGTAACACCCGGTCTTGAAC
>JACQVW010000350.1 GCA_016209535.1 Planctomycetota bacterium
ACATCGCGGCGGCGGCGGGCACGGTCCGGGGCTGGGATCCCAAGAAGAAGGAAGCCATCGTCGGCAAGGCGGTCGAGGTGGAAGCCCTCCGGATCCCGGGCCGCGGCCTCGACTTCGCCTGGGTGATGACCTACCGCTCCCGCTTCGGGCCGAGCACCGCCCAGGGGAACGGCTGGGACTTCTCGCACGACGTCTGGATCGAGCGGCCGGGCCCGAGCCGCACGGGCCCCATCGTCCTCCACGACGGTACGGGCCGCAGCGACCGCTTCGAGCGGCAGGCGGACGGCACGTACTCGGCGCGGGGGTTCTTCCTGGAGGGGCGAGAGAGCGCCGACGGCACGTTCACCTTCACCTTCCCCGACGGCGGCACGTGGACCTTCCGTGCCCTCGACGGGACGCCGGCGGCCGGGAGGATCTCGTCCATCCGGGACCGGAACGGGAACGAGCTCAAGCACGTCTACCAGCACAACCAGACGAACCTCGAATTCCTCAGGATCCGCGACACGCTCGGGCGCGAGATCACGGCCGCCTTCGGCCCGGGCGGGATGATTGCGAGCGTGACCGACTTCACCGGCCGGCGGGTGACGTTTGAGTATTACCAGGACGGCGATGCGGGAGGCTCGGCCGGCGACTTGAGGACGATCGATTACGGTCCCGTGACCGTCGGAGACAGCCCGCCCCAGGTCCGGACCACGACCTTCACCTACTCCAAGGGCTTCGCCGACGACCGTTTGAACCACAACCTGCTCACGGTGACGGACGCGAAGGGCCAGCGGGCCCTGACGATCTCCTACTCGCCCTCGACCGACCCCGCCGACCCGGGCTTCGACCGCATCGCAAGCTGGATCGAGGGCGAAGGCGCGGCCCGGCGAGGCCTGGCCCACGTCACTTACGGCGGGCCCCTCGAGCCGCTCCGCGCCATCGCCGTCGACCTCGCGGGCAACGTCGATGAGCTCACCTTCGACGCCATGAACCGCCTCGTCCGCCTCCGGCAGCTCACGGGCCGCTCCGACCCTTCCCTGCCCTTGACGGACACCGAGAACCGCCCCGTGGGCAAGCTGCGCCCGGGCGACCCCGACTTCTTCGAGTCGCGCTTCGAGTGGAACGAGGACTCGCTCCTCGCGCGCAGGGTCTTCCCCGAGACGAACAACTTCGAGCTCACCTACGAGGGCGACCTCGATCCCACGGCCCCGCCCCGCTCTCGCGGCAACCTCCGCCAGGTCCGCCGCCTCCCCGGGGCCCGGGGCGGAGACCCGGCGGAGATCGTCGAGCGCTTCGAGCACGATGCGCGCTCGAACCAGGTCGCGAGGGCCATCGACGGGCGCGGAAGCGAGGCCCGCTTCGAGTACGACGCGCGCGGGAACCTCGTGCGCTTCACGGACCGGATCCCCACGAGCGTCCACGAATACGAATACAACGAGCTCGGCCAGCTCACGGCGCGCATCTGGCCAGAAAACGTGAGCGGAGAGCGGCGGCGGGAGGAGTACGAGTACTACGGGCCGGCGGATGGCCCCGAGAACGGATACCTCAAGCGGGTCCGGCTCCGCCTCACCCCCTTCGATTCCGAGGTCGGGCTCCAGCACGACGCCCGGGGGAACATCACCCAGGTCACCGATCCGCGCGGGAACGTCTGGGAGTACGCCTACAACGAGCTCGACGAGCTCGTGCGCGTGACCTCCCCCACCTTGCGCGAGGGCACGCCCCACCGGTTCGTCTGGAACACCTTCCGCGACCGCAAGGGCAACATCGTCCGCGAGGACGTCCTCAACGTGGACGCGAGGGGCACCGTCCAGCCCAACACCCACCTCTCGGCGATCTACGAGCACGACGCCCTCGACCGGCTCGTGCGGCTGTTCGAGGAGGTTGGGAGCGCGGACCTGGGGCCAGGAGACCTCGATGGGTCGAAGGTCCCCCTTTCCGAGCTCGTCGCGACCGAGTACGAGTACGACGCGGCGGGGAATCTGGCCCTGGTGCGGCCCGTTGCCGGCGCCGATGAGCTGGTGAAGGTCACCCGCCTCGCTTACGACGAGCGGGACCTGCTCTTCCGGTGCACACGGGGGGCTGGGAGCGCCGATGCGGCCAGCGATCAGGTCGACTACGACGGGAACGGGAACAAGCTATTGATCGTCGCGGGACTGGAGAGGCCGGCCGGCGCCTCCCTCCGGCTCGCCTACGACGGCCACGACCGCCTGGTGCGAGCCGAGGACGCCCTCGGGAGCTCCACCGTGTACCAGTACGACGCGAACGGCAACGCCGTCGTGCGCTTCCGCCTCGCGGACTCGACGGGCGACCCGGCCGACGTGAAGGTCGAGCTCGAGAGGACGACCTTCGAGCACGACGCCATGGACCGCCTCTACTCCGTGACGGGCCAGCCCACGCCCGTGGGGGAGAGCGCGAGCTCGAGCTACCGGCTCTTCTACAGCAACGACTCGCAGGTCACCCGATCGCTCGACGGCAACGGGAACGAGACGCGCTACGCCTACGACGCCGTGGGCCGCTTGAGCTCCGTGACGGACGCCCTCGGCAACACGAGCGCCTACGAGCACGACGCGAGCTCGAACAACCTGCGCCGGATCGACACCGAGCAGGAGGCCGGCGCGAAGCCCAGGTCCTACGAGACGCGATACGCTTACGACGAGCTCGACCGGCGCGTCGCCATGACCGACAGCCTGGGGAACACGGTCCGCTACGCCTACGACTCCCGCTCGAACCTCACCGAGGTCGTGAACGCCCTCGGCGACGCCACGCGGTACGAGTACGACGGCCTCGGACGCCTCACCGCTGCCCGGCGCGCCCTGGCGGCCACGCCCAATCCGGGTGCGGTCTCGGAGATCATCGACCGCTTCCGGTGGGACTCCTCCTCGCGCCTGGTCGAGGAGGTCGATCCCAACGGGAACGCCGTCCGCTACGCCTACGATGCGCTGGACCGGCGGGTCTCGACGACCCTCGCCGACGGCTCGGCCTACACCGCGACCTACGACGTCCACGACAACCCGGTCCGGACGACGGACCCCAACGGGACCGTCGTCATCCGCGCCTACGACCGCCTCCACCGGCTCGTGCGGGCGAGCGTGGCGCCGGGGCCCGGCGTGTCGACCGCCACGACCTTCGAGGAGCTCCGCTACGACGGCCTCTCGCGCCTCCTGAGCGCCCGGAACGACGCGTCCGTCGCGACCTTCGCCTACGACTCGCTCTCCCGGATCACCCGGGAGACGCTCGACGGCCGGACGACGGCGTACACCTACGACGCGGCCGGGAACGTCCTCTCCATGACGTACCCCGGAGGCACGGTCGTCCGGTACGCCTACGACGCCTCCAACCGCGTCGTCTCCGCCGGCGGCGGCGGGGACTGCTGCAACATCGTCAAATCCACGGAGTACGCCGGCCCAGGCCGCGTCCTGCGCCGGAGCCTCGCGAACAGCGACGACGAGAGCTGGAGCTTCGACGGCGCGAGGCGCGCGACGAGGGTGGTCCACGAGCGGGGCACGCCGCCGGCCCCCGTGAGCGACCGCGCGCACACCTGGGACGCCATGTACCGCCAGGTCGGCCGCGCGAGCCTGCTCCAGGGGGGCAGCGCCCACGAGTACGCCTACGACGCCGCGCACCGGCTGATCCAGGGCTCCTTCGGCGTGCCGGGGGCCGCGCCGAGGATCACGTCCTACCTGCTCGACCCCGCCGGGAACCGGACCGAGGTCGCGGGCTCCGTCGATCCGGGCCCGTACGTCCTCGACCCCACGCTTCCCGAGCCGGCCGACTTCCAGGTGAACCAGTACACGAGGACGCCCTTCGACGAGCGCGCCCACGACAGGAACGGGAACCTGACGCTCTCCCGCCGGACCGTGGCGGGCAGGATCGTCGAGGTGGCGTATGCCTACGACCACGCGGACCGCCTGGTCGAGGTCCTGGATCCGGCGGGGGAGACCGTCCGCTTCACTTACGACGCCCTCGGGCGGCGGAGCTCGGCCACGGCCGGCTCCGTCGCGTCGGCGCTCTCGTACCAGGGCGAGAGGCTCATCGAGGACGGGAGGAAGGGGGCGGTCTACGTCTACGCGGGGGGCCATCCGATCTACATCCAGCAGGGCGGGCAGGACCTCTTCCTCCTCGGCGACGGCGCGGGGAAGACGGTCGCCGTGACGGACGGCGCCGGGAACGTCGTCGAGACCTGCGAGTACGGCGACTTCGGGATGCCGCGCTTCTTCGACGCCGCGGGGAATCCTGGCCCGGCCTCGAAGGTGCAGAACCCGTTCCTCCTCGAGGGCCTCGAGCACGACGCGGCGACGGGCCTTTACTACTCACCCGAGGCCGGCGTCCACTTCGACCCGCGCTCCGGGAGCAACGTGAACCGCGCCTACAAGCTGCAGTCGGGGTTCATCTACTCGAGCCAGTCCGTTCGCGGCGGCATACCGGGTCACGGGACCACGCCGAAGGTCTCCGACTTCGGCCTCTCGAGGGACACGGGGCGGAGCCGGAAGCCGGACACCCTGGTCTTCAACCTCATCAACCCACGCGGCAGCGCCCGCCATGTAGGAACCGTGCTGCCCGCGGGGGTGCTCAGCGCGGAGCGCTCCGCCTTGCCAGCCTCTCCCGGCGGAATGGATTACCAGCTCGACTGGGCTTGGCGGGAGGACCTCGGTTCAGCCGGCAAGAACGACGGCAACGTCAAGCTCCCCGGACAGACCCGCTACTCCAACATCGTGCTCAAGCGCGGCCTCACCAAGTCCAAGGCCTTCTTCAATTGGGTCGCAAGCTCCGTGAACCGCGAGGTGAAGCGCATGGGCGGCAAGATCGCGCTCTCGAAGCGCGAGGGCACGCCCGTTCTCGAGTGGACCTTCGAGAAAGGCTGGCCCGTCCGGTGGGAGGGGCCCGACCTCGACGCCTCGAAGAACGAGGTCGCCATCGAGACGCTCGAGATCGCCCACGAGGGGCTCGCGCTCGAGTCCCATCGCCATGGCGAGACCCGGGTCCAGCTCGCGCGGCGCGTCCTCACGGGCGGCGGGGGGTGGAGCCCGACTCAGGGCCGCCTGCGGGGAGACCGGTCCGAGCCCGCCCCGTTTCCAGACAACGGCTGGGGGAGCTGCTTCAACTGCCACCCCTTCGGCCTCACCGAGGGAGTCTCGAGCGCCTCGAGGGGCTCGAGGGACTCCGAGCAGTTCCAGAGCCTCACCAACGTGCAGAAGACGAAGCACGACACGGTGAAGAGCTCGATCAACAACGTGCGGTGAGCGGCTCCTTCACGGTGGGCTCGAGCGCGGGCAACGAGGGCCTCCGCGCACCTTCGTGCGGCCCCTGCGCCCCCGGCTGACCGGCGCTTCAGGCCTCCTCGCAGCCCGGGTACGCGCAGGCCGGCAGGTCGTCGGGCGTGGGGTCCTCCCCGCAGACCTTCGGGCCGGGCGCCGGCGGCTCCGCGCTCCCGAGGAAGAGGTACCCGAGGACCCGGATCGCGTCGGTGAGCTCGACGTGTCCGTTGTCGTCCGCGTCCGCGGCGTCGAGGCACGCCGGTTGGGACCCGCCCGTGAAGAGCCAGTTGAGGCCGTAGACAGCGTCGGAGATGTCGACCTTGCCGTTGCCGTCCTCGTCGCCGCGGCGGAAGGGGGACTCGATCTTCACGCCCCGCTCGAACTTCAGGAGGACCCAGGCCCGCGGGCCCGCGATCGAGTCCTCCACCCACTTCACCCGGCCCACCTCGGGCGCCCACCACTCGATGGAGGTGCCCGCGTCGGCGCACGGGGTGCCCGAGTACTCGATGCGCAGGCAGCCCAGGTAGAGGCGCGCCGGCGTCTCCACGTCCTCGACGCCCGCCGCCTTCATGTCGACGCCGTCGTCGCAATCGTTCAGGTCGCGGTGGCGCCACACGGCCTCGTCGAAGCGGTAGTACGGGGCGAGCCCCTCGCCCTCGATCAGGATGTCGATGTCGCTCTGGCGCTCCTGGACCAGCGCCTCCTGGTAGCCGAAGTCCACCCGGATGAGGCCGGAGGTCTGGTCGTACCCGAGGACCGTGACGGTCCTCGTGCCCCCGATGCCGTTCTCGGACCCGTAGGTCCAGCGGTTGCCGGGGTCGAGCGGGAAGTACCTCGGGGGCAGCGGGTTTCCGGCGACCTCCGAGACGACGAGGAGCGGTGCACACACGAGAAGCCAACGCGATGCGTTCATGGCGATCCTCCCTCCGGATCACTCCCGACACCCAGGCCTCCATGCTACCGCCTTCCTGGCGAAAAGCCATAGCTCAGGCTCCCGGAAGGAGTCTCTGCGCCTCCCGGTGACCTCGAAGCCGCGGGCCGCCAGGTACGCGGAGGCGGCCTCGCCCCCGTCGTCCCGGTCCGTCCCAAGCTCGTACTTGGCGGCGTGGGCCCGCTCGTTCCGGGCCCCCGGGTCGGGGAAGGGCAGCACGAGGCAGAGCGCGCCGCCGGGCGCGAGCACGCGGCGGACCTCTCCGAGGATCCGGCCCGGCTCGTAGGCGTGCTCCAGGGCGTGGGAGCAGAGGACGGCGTCGAAGCTCCTGTCAGCGAAGCAGGAGAGGTCGTGCATGTCCCGCTCCTCCACCTCGAAGCCGCGCACACGAGCCCGTGCAGCCTTCTCGGGCGCGAGCTCCACGCCGACGGGGCCGCGGAAGCCGAGGGCGCGCAGCTCCTCGAGCCCCACGCCGTCGCCGCAGCCGAGGTCGAGCACGCGCCAGCTCCGCGGCGCCCCGCCGAAGGCCTCCCGCACGAAGCGCCGCTGCCCCTCGGCCCACCGCTCCACGTCCTCCTCGTGGCTCAGGAACTCCTCGCGCTGCGCCCGGAGGTACTCCGCGTAGTCTCGGACGACGTCGCGCGCGGCCCGCGGCCGGCGGCGGACGAGGAGGCGCAGCTTGCGGAGGAGCCTGCGCAGTGACACGGTGAGGCTGGAGCCGCCGCCGCACTCGCCGGGCCGTCAGGCCTTCGTCTCCCGCGCCGCGTCCCGCTTCTCCGCCTCCGTCCCTTGCGTGCCTCCGGCGCCCTCGGCGCAGGAGCCCGCGCCTTTGTCTTCGCGCCCCGACGGGGCGCAGCCTCGGGGGCCTCAGGTCGAGACGCCGAGGCGCGGCAGGACCACGAACTGAAGGAGGGCCCAGACCGCGACGATACCGACGATCACGAGGATGGTGTCCATGGCGGCCATTCTACCTCGCTCCGTCGAGCTCTCCAGCCTCGAGGGCCCGCTCGATCCGCGTGCGGATCTCGTCGCGGACCCGCCGGAAGACCGCGAGCCGCTCTCCGTCGGTGCCCTCGGCCAGCACGGGGTCGAAGAAGGGCCAGTGGGCTCGCTCCACCTTGCCCGGGAACGCGGGGCACTCGCGCGCCGCCGAGTCGCAGACGCTGATCACGAGGTCGGGCGGCGCGCCCTCCGGAGGCAGGAACTCGCGGATGCCCTTCGAGCGCTGGGCGCCGATGTCGATCCCGATCTCATTCATGGCCGCGATGGCGAGGGGGTGCACGTAGCCCGCGGGCCAGGCGCCCGCCGAGAGGCTCTCGAGGCGGTCGGAAGCGAGGTGCCGGAGGAGGCCCTCGGCCATCTGGCTCCGGATGCAGTTGGCGGTGCAAAGGAAGAGGACGCGGCGCTTGCGGGTCATGGTCGAGAGTGTAGCAGGCCGCGGCGGTGTGGGGAACCTCGCCCTCCGGTCGTTTTCCCGCGCCGCGTCTCCAGGCCTCATGGCAGCAGGTCGCGAACCGGGACGGCCTTCAAGGCCCGCCCGCCCAGGGACAGCGGCACGCTGTCCCGCGGACCGTACGTCCTCTGCGTCCGGAACGCCGGCGCAGCTCCCGGTCCCGAAGGACCGCTGTAGACTTCCACGGCTCCGTCCACCAGGTTCACGATCCAGTAAAGCCGCAGGGCCGCCCGGGCGTAGATGCGGTGCTTCACCTCGCGGTCGGCGGCCAGCGAGGCATCGGCGACCTCGATCACCAGCCCGATCTCCCGCGGGCCAGGGTGGTGCGACGCGAACGTCCTGGCGTCCCCCTTGACGACAGCGACGTCCGGCTCGGGCTCGCTGTCCCTGGTCGTGATGGCTGACTGGATCCGGTTGTGCCACCCTCGGGGAAGGACTCTGCGGATCGCCTCGTCGATCAGGACAAGAGCCGCGTCGTGTGGCGGTTTGCGGACCATCTTCGGCACGATCCATCCTTCCAGGAGCTCCACCCGGTCGTCCTCCGTGAGCACGCCCGCCTTCCCCATGCGGTGGTACTCCTCCACGGTGAAGCGCCGCAGGGGGAGCGGGGGAGGGGAAGGAGCGATCTCGGGCAGAAGCGCGCTTGCGGGCATCTCGGTCTCTACCTCACGGACTCGTTGTGCGAGTCCCATTGTACCCAGACTCTGTTCGAGGTCATCGCGCTTCGCTCCTGGACTCCTGGAGCTCGAGCGACGAGGCGATCGCAGGGAGGGACGCGGCCCTGTGCTACAATCCCGGCGTGGCAAGGTTGAGCGTCCTAGCTCTCGGGATCCTCGGCCTCCTCGGGCTCGCCTTCCTCGCGTACCGGGCCTTCTGGGGGGGCGAGGCGCCCGCGGAAGGCCCCGAGGCGAAGGCGGCCCTCGTGGCCGCGCCCACGACGCCCGTGATCGAGCGGGAAGACGTGCGCGCCACGCTCTCGGTCGGCGGGGCGCGCGGACCCGGCTGGAGCGCGCTCCGGCTGCGGGTCTCGAACCGCGGGACGGACTTCCGGGGGACCCTCGAGGTGCGCGGCGTGGATGGGACTTGGGAATCGCCGGTCTTCGATCCCATGACCTACCGCATGAGCCTCGAGGTCCCCGGCGGCGCGGGCGCGGCGCGGGAGGTCACGATCCCCGTGAGGGCGGAGGGCTGGGGGGCTCTGCTCCTCGCGTTCCGCGACACGGACGGCTACGAGCAGGTCCTCAAGCTCGAGCTGCCAGCGGATGACGGCAAGCGGCCCATCCTCGCCATCGGCGAGAGTCCGGGCGACCTCTCGCAGCTCCTCGCGCGATCCTCGCCCGCCACGGGGCCGAAGGGAGGGAAGCGGAAGAAGGCCGCCGCGCCGCCGGAGCGGCCCCGAGAGCCCGAGGTGATCAAGGCCTCCGAGCGCGACCTCCCGGCCCACGCGGCCTCCTACGGGCCCTTCCGGCTCGTCGTCCTCTTCGGCGCCTCCTTCGCCGAGGCTCGGGAGGGGACCCTCGAGGCCCTCGTGCGGTGGGTCGAGGCGGGAGGCACCCTCGTCGCGTTCCCCGGACCGGCGTGGACGAGCGGCATGCCGCAGCGCCTGCGGGAGCTCCTGAGCTGCGAGCCCGCGGGGAGCGCGGCCCCGTTCCCCCCCGAGCTCGCGGCGCGCGCAGGCGCAGGGACGGGCTGGCCCGGCCTGTACCTGCCCTTGCGGGCGGGCCCGGGGGCGCGGGAGCTCGAGGGCGGGCTCGCGTACGCGTCACGCTTCGGTGCCGGGAGCGTGACGGCCTTCACGGTCGCGCCCTCCGGCGAGGAGCTCCCGTCGGCGAAGGACGCGCCGGGCCTCCACGCGGCCCTCGAGCCCGCGCTGCGCCGCGCCGCCTCGCCCCTCGGCTCCTGGGAGCGCACCCTCGCGGCCCTGGAGGGGGAGGCCCTCGACCAGCTCGGAAGCATGTCGAGCTTCCACGTGCCCTCGAGGTCCGAGGTCGCGCTGGGGCTCCTCCTCTACCTCGCCCTGGGCTTCCTGCTCCCCGCGGCCGTCTTCCGCGCGCTGCGGAGGCCCGCGTGGACCTACCTGGCCGTGGCCGCGGCGGCGCTCGCCTCCTCCGTCGCGGTCTACCGCTACGGGCTCCTCTTCGCGAGCGAGGCGACGGAGCTGAACGAGGTGACGGTCCTGCGCCTCCACCCCGGCGGGAAGACCGCCGAGGCGACGAGCTTCCTGGGCCTCAAGGCGCCGTACTCGGAGCGGGTCGACCTCCACGACGAGCGGGCGGAAGCCGGAGGCGCCTCGGCGGGCGCATCGCCCTCGCCCCTCGACGCGCTCCCGTGGCCCCTGGAGCCTCGAGGGGCGGGCGCAGCGGGCCAGGCCCCCGACGACACGCCGGACTGGCTCGCGCCCCTCATCGAGGACGAGCGCGTCTTGATCGCCGACCGCGCCGGCCGCCTGAGGCTCCCGCCGGTCGCGCTGCGGCCCAACCGCACGCGGTTTTTCCGGTTCGACTACCGGGTGGAGGTGGAGCGAGGCCTGCTCGAAAGCGCCGCGCCGGCCTCGGCACCCCGGAAGGCCATGGCGCAGATCCTCGCGGGGCTCCACGGCGAGACCAACAACCTCTACGTCTCGAGCGCCCCGATCTTCCCCGGCGCCGCCGCCGCGAGCGTGCGGCGCGCGGTGACGATCGTCGTGCTGGAGGAGTAGTCGTGCTGGAGGAGTAGTCGTGCTGGAGGAGTAGTCGTGCTGGAGGAGTAGCCGAGGGGCCGGCGCCCCTCAGAGCGTCCAGGGCTCGCGGTACGCCGCGTGGAGGTGAGGGTTCGCCTCGGGCACGTTCGTGACCTTCAGGGCCGCCGCGTCCCAGAGGAGCTTCTTCCGCACGCGGATCGCGACGTTTCCCAGGAGAAGCGCCTCGGTGACGCGGCCCGAGACCTCGAAGTTGGCCCCGGCGGGCTCGCCGCCCCGGATCGCGCGGACCCACTCCTCGTGGTGGCCGGGCGAGCGCGGCAGCGTCGCCGGTGGCTTCCGGTAGGCGTCCATCCGTGAGCGCGGGATCAGGCGCGGCCTGTCGCCCGCGAAGCCGCAGAGGATCTTCTCCTTCTCGCCGATGAAGAGGAGCCCCTCCGGCGGGAGGTCCTCGTCGAGCTCGTCGGGCCTCGGGGGCAGGAGGCCGCCGTCGCACCACGTGAGGTCCACCGGCGGCATGCCCTCCCGCGCCGGGAAGCGGTACCGGATGATCGAGGCCCGCGGGTAGGTCTCGCGGTGGATCTCGACGGGAGCCCACATACGCGGCGCGAAGCCGGAGCTCGAGGCCTCGACCCACTCCGGCGCCCCGAGCCCGAGCACGCGGAAGATCGTGTCGAAGCTGTAGCAGCCCATGTCGCCCAGGGCGCCCGTGCCGAAGTCCCGCCAGCCCCTCCAGACCAGCGGCAGGTAGGCCGGGTGGTAGGGCCTCCGCGGCGCGGGCCCGAGCCACAGGTCCCAGTCGAGGCCCGGCGGGACGGGAGGCTCGTCCTTCGGCCGGTCGATCTCCTGGGGCCAGATCGGCCGGTTCGACCAGTTGTGGACCTCGCGCACATGGCCGATCGCGCCGTCGAGGATCCACTCCCGGAGGAGCCGCGGGCCTTCCCCGGCCTGGCTCACCGCGCCGAGCTGCGTGGCGACCTTCGAGGCGCGCGCCGCCTCGGCGACGCGGCGCGCCTCGAGGACCGTGTGGGTCATCGGCTTCTGGCAGTAGACGTGCTTCCCCTTCCGCATGCAGGCGATGGAGATCGCCGCGTGGGAGTGGTCGGGGGTGACGACGAGGACCGCATCGATCCCCGCCTCCTTCTCGAGCATCTCCCGGAAGTCGTTGTAGCCGGGGCACGCCTCGCCCTGGCGCGCCTTGACCGCGTCGCGCGCCCGCTCGCGGTTCCCGGCGTCGACGTCGCAGACCGCGATGACCCGGACGTCGTCGCGGGCGAGGAAGCTCTTCAGGTCCCGCAGGCCCTGGTCGCCCACACCGATCGCGG
>JACQVW010000351.1 GCA_016209535.1 Planctomycetota bacterium
CAGCTGAAGACGGACTTCGAGGTCGCCCCTGTGTACCTGAAGACCCGGAGGCGGATCGAGGCGCTCCTCTGCGTCTACTTCCTTGCGCTCCTGGTTCAGGCCTTGGTAGAGCGGGAGCTCCGCAGGGCCATGGACGAGCACGGGATCACCGACTTGCCGCTGTATCCCGCAGGACGCCCCTGCCGCGCGCCGACGACCCGGCGCCTGGTCGATGTCTTCGAGAACATTCACCGCCATGAGCTCACCACGCGCGACGGGCCAAGCGGGATCCTTGTCACCGATCTTTCCCCTCTGCAAAAGAGGATACTCGACTTGCTCGGCATCTCACCAAGCACGTACGGCCAGTGACTCGGTTCCACCGCCATCGCGAGATTCAGGGAACGGCGATGCGAGATGTGCGGAAAGTAGGATCTAGCGCTGTAGTGTTAGGGACAGCCTAACGCGTCCTCGGTAGGATCCACGCCGATTACAAACAACGGTGACGGCGGCGCAAACCCGCCCAAGTAGAGATACGAGAACAAAGCAATTGCATCGGAGATGTCCAGGTCGCCGTCGTCATTGACGTCGGCTGCATCCGGGCAGTCGAATGGCCCTCGACCTAGGAACAGGTTCCGCAGAATGCGGATGCCATCCGTGATGACGAGACTCTCATCCCAGTCGACATCGCCGCGGATGAAGAGCGCTTCCGGCGTCAGATTGTTAAACTCCTCCAAGGAGAAGACACGGCGCGTGTCCCCACCGGCCCCCAGACCCTCCGCCTCCGGACATTGGGTCGAGTCATAGACCTGACCGTCATCGATGCAGATCATGCCATTGCCTTGGTCGTGCACGACGCAGAACGTGACGGAGCCGCTGCACACCCCGCCTCTCCCGTCGCTTGCCAGGAACCCTACAGCGTAGACTCGACCGTTCCCCGGAACTTTGGGATTACC
Source organism: Planctomycetota bacterium (assembly GCA_016209535.1). Taxonomy (GTDB): domain Bacteria; phylum Planctomycetota; class UBA8108; order UBA8108; family SXIK01; genus JACQVW01. The sequence continues at coordinate 933 of JACQVW010000351.1, forward strand.
GGAGCGCTCGCAGCGCACGCCGGCCGCTTCCGGGTTGCCGTCGCCATCCACGTCGACCGCGACCCCGTCTGGGCAGGTCTTGCCACTCCCAAGGCCCTCACCCTGCACGGGCTCGTCCTGGGTGATTCCAGTTACGGCGATGGTTACCGGATCGCCGTCCGGGTCCGTCACTCCGAGGACGTCCAGCAGGACCAGCTTATGGTTCGGAGGCCAGCAGCCGGTCACGCTTGCCACGGCGCTCGTGCAATCGGGGGGCTTGTTGCAGGGCGTATTGATCGAAATTCGTTCTTCACCCTGTTTCGTGAACCGCCTGCAGGATTCGTCGCGGCCAAACCCCACCTCCGCCGACCCGCTGAGGCTGCCCTGATCGAATATAAAGGTTGCGGAGCACAAGTCGTCTACGTTGCACGTTCCGCCGCCAAAGTCAAACAGGCACGCCGATGTCTTCAGGGATCCCGAGCGCACCTCCGCCCGGACCCAGGAGAGGACCGTGTTGCCGGTCAGCGTGAAGCTCAGGGTGTTGCCGCCAAGGGGATTCCATGCAAGGGCAAGGAGCCCGGCGTCGGAGACGGTGAAGGTTTGGAGGGCGGGACTACACGTGCAGCCGTTCGTTGGATCCGCAGGCGTGCTTCCCAGCCGGACGCCATTGAGAAAGAACTCGTAACTGCCTGGACGCGAACACAAGGTGTTGAGGATGTCGAAGCGAATGGTGTCTATGGTCCCTACATCGGGCATTGCGGAAACACACAAGGTATAGTCTCCATCGGGGAGAGCGGAGATGTCGATCGTTTCGGGGAGCTGGGAATCCGAGTAGGGGGTCACAGAAACCGGTTCCAAACTCCCGAAGTCCACGACGAGGTTGTCGATAACACCGAAAGACGTGTCCCACCTAAAGGAGGTTATGTTCGTCCACCCCGCTGCCGGAAAGGTCAGGGTCCCGGGGATGGAAGTGCTTACCGCGGCTCCAGAAGATGAAGTAAAGACCTGGGTCCCGCTTGCGGAACGGAGGTCCAGGCTCACCACGGTGAACTGCCCTCCCGCGGCGCTGAAGATGACCGGGGCGGAAGGACCGCTGTGGGCGAGCAAGTCCGGCGACCCATCACCGTCGTTGTCCCCAAGGTGCAAATGGTCAGGCGCCGTCGCCGTCAAGCCGGCCTCGGCGTAGCTGCGCGGAAAATCGAAGCCGGCGTTGAACGTCATGATGCGGCGGTCGCTGGTTCCCCGGTTGATCGAAACCTCGCCCTTAACGCCGTCGCCGACCAGCTCGATCGTAGCCTCCAAGCAATCCCCTTCGTCCACGATGCTCTTGATCTTCACCGGCTCGCATTCATCTCCCGTCCCGTCCCCATCGGTGTCGGTCTGATCAGGGTTGGGGTCCGAAGGGCAGTTGTCGCACACGTCGCCGGCGCCGTCCCCGTCGCTGTCCTTCTGGTCCGAGTTCGCCACCGCCCGGCAGTTGTCGCAGCCATCGGGCACACCGTCCCTGTCCGTGTCTGCCTTGTCATTGAATCCAGGGCATTTGTCGCACCCATCGGGGACCCCATCCAGGTCTTCGTCCGCGCGATCATCAAAACCGGGGCATAGGTCGCAGACATCCCCAGATCCATCACCGTCACTGTCCTCCTGCCCAGGATTCGGTGCCGAAGGGCAGTTGTCGCAGACGTCTCCTATGGCGTCGCCCTCGCCATCGGCCTGATTCGCATTGGAGCTGAAGCGGCAATTGTCGCAGACATTCCCTACGCCGTCGCTGTCGCCGTCTGCCTGGTCTGAATTGGCCACGAAGGGACAGTTGTCCTCATTCGCGCAAAGCCCGTCAGCATCACCGTCGTTTATTGGATCGCCGGGGCAGGGATCGCACGCGTTGCCGAGCCCGTCACGATCCGCATCCTCCTGACCGGGGTTGGACGACGCTGGGCAGTTGTCGCAGACGTCGCCGCGGCCGTCGCCATCGGCATCTTCTTGACCTGGGTTGGGTTTGTTGATGCAGTTATCGTCGGAGTCGGAGACGCCGTCATCATCAGCATCCGCGGGAGCAATGATCGCACAACTCTTGACCTGAAAATGCGTGTCGGATCCAATGCTTCCGCCCCGGACCGTGAACGGCGTGGTAACCCCTCCAATCCCAGATGGGATATGAAAGCTCTTCCCGAACGCCACGGGGAACGGGAACCGCACGATTCCTGGAATCGGCGTCCCGTCCTCGCACTGGGTTGTGCCGCTGGGGGTCCCATCGACCCCCATTACAGTGAAGACCGCCGGCGTAATCGTCGCCGTATTGGGCGAGCGTGTCTTCGTAATGAACCTCAACGTGGCCGTCGAGGGCGTCACCGTGCTCACCGTCCGCGTCACCACGGTCGTGATGCTCGCCATGGCCTCGGCTCGAGTAAGGACGCTCACGGCGTTCCCGCTCCCTTCAGCGAAGAAGGCCTGGAGCAGGCCTCCGCTACCGCCCGATTCGATCAATTGTGGGTTGCTCAGCCCCGTTTTCGTGTATTCCCTCATGGTGTCCGTCGCCGGCGTCAGACGGCCAATTTCATTCGAGCTCGTTTCACAAAACCAAATATCCCCTTCCGCATCGACCGTGACCCCGTTCGGAAGGTTGCCGGTGCTGAGCGAAGTGGATAGACCACCGCCGGGAATTGGCCACCTGACCATTTCATTGTTTGTTGGGTCGACTCGTACGATCTGATTGATGCTGGCCACCGCGCAGTATGGCCGCCCCGCCCCATCGAGCGCTAGATAGGTAGGTTGCCCTCCGACGTTCCAGCGCGTCGCTGCGCTGGTGGCCGGGTCGAAAAGGATGATGTTGCCGCTGAAGGGCTCCGTGACCCAAATGTCGGCAGTGGCTTGGTCCACCTTCACGCCCCAAGTGGCGGAGATGTCTTGAAACTCACGGAAGGTGCCGGTTCCAGCAAACTGCATGATGAACGGCGTTCCGGACTTGGCGAGCCAAACATCCCCCGGCCCAAAAACAGCGCTTGTGGCAGCGTGGACCTTGACCGGAGCTCCTCTGTTGATGTCCACGCCGGTTTGGAATCCAGAGCCATAACCATACCATTTGAAGAAGTTGGTGACAGGGTTCCAGTACGCTACGCCGCAAGGTCCACCGGCATGGAAGGTGTTTTCATAGACCGTGACAATCGTGGGCGAGCCTGTTCCCTGCGCGGTGATCCCGGCGGGATCATCCACGGACTCGGTCGGATCGTTACCGAGAAGCGGTTGTGTGTTCCAAATCCTTATCTCCGCTGTGGGCAGCTGCGCCAAAAGAGACGCCGCGCAGCATGCGATGATTGGGGACAGAAACAGCCAAACCCGTAACCTCAGGGGTGAGTATTGCCATTTCAGGGTAGTCATTGCAGTCCTCTTGTTCCTTGGGATTTCGTTGCCTGGGCCTTCAGGGGAAATAGAAGGTCATCGTGGAAGCGTCCCGATGTACAGGAGCACGTTAGCGTCGCAGAGATCGGTCTGGTGGTGGAGACTGCTAACAAAGACTCGACCCTTTCCATGCCGATGCTCGATGAGGACTGGTCCAGCAGTGTTGGTGGCGATCACGGCTGCGTCGGCGTCCGCGGGAGGGTTGAAGACGTTGCCGGCGCCTCCGGCGGCGCTGGGATCGAGGTCAGTGGGGTCGAGAGGCCTCCCGCCGGTACCGTTCCCCGAGATGATGGGATGGCTGGGATCCGCGATCTCCACGACGCCGGCTCCTTCAGGAGGCAAGGGCTTGCTGTCCACTCCCCCAGGGGCCACATCCAGCCAGAGATCCTGGGGCTCTAGACCCATGACGACCACGACCCCGCCGTCGCGGGCAAAAGCGCCCAAGGGGCCGTCCTCTGACACGAGGAGGCGCAGGGCATGGTAGTGGTGCCCGACGGGCACCCAGACGACGTCGCAGCCGGCGAGTCCCCCTTCTTTCGCCGCAAGGAGCTCGAGTTCCAGGGTGGAAATTGTTTTCACGGTCCAGCCGAAAGCCTCCATTTGCGCGAGGGTGTGCTCGTCATGGTGAAGGTCGGTGACAACGAAAGCGCAGGGAGGTGGTTGGCCCGTGTCTCCTTCGTCGGCCTCTGTCCGAGGGAAGGGCGGCGTGATGCAGACCACCAAACCGACGACCGCCAGCGTGGCAAGGATGCCGATGACGTACTTTCTCATGTGCTTTCCTCCTATGGTCAACAGAGGGTATTACGGCCCACCATGAGGCGACCCAACGTACTTCTATCACTTGTTTGGTGCTGCGTTGCACCATGCAACTCCGTGTTGAGAAGGGGGGCATCCTGACCACCACAGTACCGTTTTGTCAAGTGAAAAAAGTAGGATGGTCGTCATGATTGGCCTCGCCGGCCAATCATGAAAACGCCTGGAAAGGGGTATTTAGGTGACTCAGGTACGTGCTCATCCGGCCGAGCAACCAAGGTTCCCTCACCAACCCTGGGCAATCCAAGCGGCACGGCCGCGGGGTTCGATACGGCCGCCGCGGCACAGTGCGCTGTTCGCCCAGCGTTTTCCGGGGTTTCCAATGGTCCTACATGGGCTGGCTGCGCGGACTCGACAGCAAGGCGACCGGCTCTTGCCGGCAAGCATGCTCGTGGAGTCGCCCCTCGAAGGTTGGTGGACCAACCTGAGTCATCTGTATACCCCTTCGCCTGGATTGGCGCAATCGCCGCGACCGGCCATCACAAGTGCTGGCCGTCACGGCATTTGCGAGGCCAATCATACGAGGAACTCTCGCCACAACCCTAACTCGTTGGGGGAGTTCACTCAACGGGTTTTCCTGAGTTACGGCCTGCTTTGGGGTCCAAGGGAAGCCCCCTCCCCGCCGGCCGCCGCTTCGAAGCCGAGGCGGTGGCGGTGGCGGCTTCCAGGTCGGGCCGGCGCCCACCTGCTCCGCGAGGCCGAGGTTCGCCCAGGGCTTCCGGTCCTGGCCGACCGCGACGCCGATCGCCCGCTCGCGGTCCGCCCGGGCGAGGAAGCGGACCGTGTGGAACGCGCCCTTCCGCACCGAGAGCCCCACGTGCTTGAGCTGGACGCGCCACGAGACGCCCGTGGGCTTCTCGACCTCGACGCGCACGGCCCGCTTGCTCCGGGCGCCTCGGCCGCTCGGAGCGACGCCGCCGCACCCTCGTGGCGCTCCAGGACCCACGCCGCGCTCGGCTCGTGCCGCCCCGCCGCGTCCAGGAACTCCTTGAAGCCGCCATCGCGCACGGCGTCCGCGCCGAGGGGCTCCTCGCCCTCGGCCCAGGCCGCGCGCAGCCGCTCCGTCGTCCCGTGGCGCCGCAGGAGCCACTCGTTCCAGAGTTTCCGCAGCACCTCCGCGTACGGCTCCCAGAGCCTTGTCCCCTGCGAGCCCTACTGGAAGAGCGAGTCCTCGTTCGTGACCTCCACCATGGCCAGCGCGGGCTCGTCGACGTAGCGGCGGCCGGTGTAGGGGTTCCGATGCGTGAGGAGGCCGGCGGCGTAGCGCCTGTGGGCCTCGATCAGCTCGGGGTGGAAGAGGCCGACCATCTTGCTTGTCGGAGGACGGCAGCTCGGAGGGCCGAGGCCAGCCGCGAGCCCGCGAGAGCCACCGCGAGACGTGGAGGTTCAAGCTCGCGTAGATCCGGCGGCGCGCGAGTTCGGAGATGAAGGCGTCGAGTCGATCGAGGGCCTCCTCCGAGAGTTCCGCGGGCCTCGAGTCCTTGAAGATACCCCGCGGGAAAGGGGCCGAGTCCATGTGGTGGAACCGGACGCAGTTGACCCCGAACTTGGCGAGGCGCGCGGCGATCCTGGGTGCTCTGCCTCCTTGGGCGGGAAGCACGCGGCGAAGCAGACGTTGACGCCCCAGAAGCGGATCCTCCGATCGCCGGCCCAGAAGCGTCCGTCCCGGGCCTCGACGAAGCCGCGCTTCCCCGCCGGCGCCTCGAGGAGGAAGGAGACGTCGGCGGGCCCCGGCGACGCGTCGTCCCAGGGGAGGACGAAGGGCGCGAGCTCGCCGCCAGTTGCCGCCCTGTCGCCGCCCGCCACCTTGCCGCCGGGCGCCGCCTCGCCGCCGCTCGGTGCCTTGCCGGCCTGGGCTCCCTTGCCGCCGCCCGCCCCCGCACCGGCGAACGCGTCGAGGTACCTCCTGCGGAAGGCGTGCCCCGCCTCCTCGATTCCCTGGCCGGCGGACCGATCCGCTCGTTCCGCCTTCATGGCCCTGAAACCGTTCTCCCGGGCCCGCAGGCCCGGTTGACGAGAGAGAGTATAGGTTTGCCGCGCCGGCAAGTCAACCCTCCCCTCCCGAGGGTCACCCCCCGGCGAACTTCCGCAGGAACTCCCGGGCCTGCGGGTGGTCCGGCCGGCGCTGCAGGAGCGCGCGGAGCGTGGCGGCCGCCCCCTCCGCGTCCCCCAGGTGGTGCTGGAGGCGCGCCGCTTCCAGGTACGGCAGGTCGAAGTCGGGGCGCAGCGCGATCACCTGCCGGTGGCGCTCAAGCGCCTCGGGGTAGCGGCCGAGGCTCTGCAGCGCGAGCCCCAGCGCGTAGCGGGCCTCCGCCAGGGAGCGGTCGAGGCGGGTCGCCTCCGTAAAGTGCGGGATCGCCTCCTCGAAGCGCCTGAGCCTCAGGTGCAGATTCCCCAGGTTGTAATGGGCCTGGGCGAAGTCGGGCTGGGCCCGGATCGCCTCGGCGTACCAGCGGAAGGCGTCGGCGATCCGCCCGACGGCCGCGGCGCGCGTGGCCAGGTTGTCGTACCCGACCGCCGCCAGGTGCCCCACGTAGCGGTCCCGGAGCGCGCGGACCTTCTCGAACGTCGCCGGATCGAGCGGCACCGTCAAGTAGGGCGTGACCTCCTCGAGACGCCCGGCGATCGCCTCGACGTTCGCCAGGACCAGAAGGTCAGCCCGCTCCGGCCCCCAGGCGGGGAAGCGGACCCATGAGAACTCCAGGATCGGACGGTCGTCGGTGTAGAGCGGCGCCCCCCCGGCGAACCGGGCCAGCCCCTGTGGCCCGAGGAGGAACCCGGCGAGGACCCCTTCGACGTCGGCGAGCGTCGCCGACCGGTCGCCGAGGTACGAGACGGCCAGGTCGCGCGACACGCGCGGGTCGGCCAGCCGTCGCCGGATACCCTCCGGGTCCACGGCGAATGGGTCCGGCCCGCCGATCAGGAGCCAGTTCGTCGCGTTGTACCAGAGCGCCGCGTCGGGGAACGCCTCGACGAACGACCGGACGACGCCGCGCGTCTCCTCCGGCGTGAGGTTGTACACCGGCACCCACTGGGCGATCAGGCCACCGGGGTTCAGCCGCCGCCTCACGAGGTCGTAGAACTCCCGCGTGTAGAAGTGGACGATCCCCGCCTCCATCTGCGGCGGCATCTCCAGCGTGATCACGTCGTACGACGTCCCCGTCCGCGCCAGGTACCGGCGGCCATCCTCGACGATCACCGAGGCCCTCGGGTCGTCGGGGAACCCCTCGAGGTGCCCGCGGAAGTGCTCGAACGCCGTCTCCACGACCGTCCGGGAGATGTCCACGGCGTCGAGCCGCCGGATCGGGTGGAGGAGTTGCGCGCCGAACGTCTGCCCCGTCCCGAACGCGATCCCGCAGACCACCTCCGGCGTCCCCCGGTGCAGGAGAAGCGGCAGGTGCCCCTGGACCCGCTGCGCCGAGAGATATCCGGGGGCCTGCGTCCTCCCCATCACGCTCGTGTTGACCCAGAGCGCCTTGCGGTGCCAGGCGTCCTGCGACACCCAGACGGTCCCCGTCACCCCCTCCCGGACCGTCACCAGCGTCTCGGAGGGTCCCACGAGACGCTCCAGCCGCGCCTCGGGGATCGCCGGCGACCAGAACGCCGCGGCCGTCCCCGCCGCCGCCGCGACGACCGCGCCGGCCGCCGCCCGCCGCAGGCGTCCCGCCGCCGGTTCGAGCGCGAGCGCTGCGATCCCGAGCGCCCCGTTGAGCGCCGCTAGGAGCGCCAGCGTCCCCTCGATCCCGAGCGCCGGGACGAGCCCCAGGCTCGCCGCGAACGCCCCGGCGATCGAACCCACGACGTTCCCCGCGTAGAGGGCTCCCATCACCGGCGCGGCCCGGTCGGCGTCGCGGACGACGATCCGGCTCGCCAGCGGCGTGATGGCCCCCATCAGCGTCGTCGGGACGATCATCATCGCGGCGCACAGGAGGAACTGGACGCGGACGAGCTGGCCCGTCGTCGCCGCCGGCGCGTCGAGCGCCAAGAGCGCCGGCGCGACGGCGAGCACGGAGACCCCGATCCCCAGTTGCAGGAGGCCGAACGCCCCCAGGAGGTTCCTCCGCCGGTCGAAGAGGGGACCGAAGAGGAGGCTCCCCAGCCCCAGCCCGGTGAGGAAGACCGTGAGCATCGCGCTGTTGGCGTACGTGGACGTGACCAGGAAGAGCGAGAGGTACCTCGCCCAGACGACCTCGTAAGCGACCCCAATGAAGCCTGACAGGCCGTACGCCACGGCGACGAAGAGGGTCTGGCGCCGGCCAAAGGTCCCCGCCTCCCGGGCGCGTCCCCTTGGCGTGAAGTCGCCGCGCGCCGGACGACCGCTCGCGGGGACCTCCGCCCCGCCCCCCAGTCCCCACGC
>JACQVW010000352.1 GCA_016209535.1 Planctomycetota bacterium
GAGCATGACGGCCACCCACACGCAGAACATCGAGGCCACCGTGGCCCAGGTGGAGGCCCTGCGCGGGGCCGGCGCGGGCCTCGTCCGCGTCGCCGTGGACAACGTGAAGGACGCCGAGGCCCTCGCCGAGATCCGGAAGCGTACCCCCGCGAACCTCGTGGTCGACCTGCAGGAGAACTACCGGCTCGTCTCGAAGGTGGCCCCCCACGTCGACAAGGTCCGCTACAACCCGGGGCATCTCTACCACGTCGAGAAGTCGAAGCCCGTCGCCGAGAAGGTCAAGCTCATCGCCGGCGCCGCCGGAGAGCACGACTGCGCGATCCGGATCGGCGTCAACTGCGGCTCCGTCGACCCCGCGTACCAGGCGAAGTACGAGGGCGACGACGTGCAGGCCATGGTCCAGTGCGCCTTGGACCACGCGGGCATCCTCGATGGCATCGGTTTCGATCGATACGTCGTGTCGCTGAAGGACTCGGACCCCCTCAAGGTGATCGAGGCGAACAGCCGGTTCGCCGCGCAGCGGCCCGACGTGCCCCTGCACCTCGGAGTCACCGAGGCGGGCCTCCCCCCGGACGGCGTCGTCAAGACGCGCGTCGCCTTCGAGCAGCTCCTCACGCGCGGGATCGGCGACACGATCCGCGTGTCGCTGACGCTCCCCAACCCACGGAAGCACGAGGAGGTGACGGCGGGCTTCGAGATCCTCGAGGACATGAGGAACGGCCGCTTCCGCAGCGTGCCGCAGCTCTCGGGCGGGCTCAACATCATCTCCTGCCCGAGCTGCTCTCGGGTCGAGAACGAGGCCTTCGTCGAGCTGGCGCAGCAGGTGAAGGATCTCACCCGGTACGCGAGCGACCACGACATCACGATCGCCGTCATGGGCTGCCGCGTGAACGGGCCGGGGGAGACGGACCAGGCCGACCTCGGCCTCTGGTGCGGCTCGCGCCACGTCAACTTGAAGAAGAAGGACGTCACCCTCGGCACCTTCGGGTACGATGAGGTGCTGGACCGGCTCCGCGAGGAGCTGGATGCGCTCATCGCCGCGCGCGCGGCGTCCTGAGCGCCGTCGCGGCGGACCGGACGTTCCCGACCTGGCCTCCCTTGCGCTTCCTCGTCATCCAGGACCACAAGGAGAACCGCAAGAAGTGCTCCCTGACGCCCCTCGAGAGGCTTCCGGGGGTGACCTTCGTCCGCCTTCCCCAGCCCTCGGCGGACCCGAGGAAGGCTCAGGTGCCCTCGGGGGTCCTCCTCGCCCTGGAGGCTCCGCCCCTCACGCGCGAGGACGCGGCCCTCGCAGCCGGCGAGGGCTGCATCACCGTCCTCGACTCCACCTGGGCCCGGCTGCCGCGGCTCCTCAAGCGGATCGAGCCGGCGAAGGAGGCGCGTGTGGAGCTGCGGTCGATCCCGCCGGGGGTCAGGACGGCCTACCCGCGGACCTCGAAGCTCTACGAGGACCCCGCCGCGGGCCTGGCCAGCGTCGAGGCCCTCTTCCTGGCCACCGTGATCCTGGGGCAGCCGCGGCTCGATTTCCTTCAAGGCTACAGGTGGGCCGAGCAGTTCCTCCGGCTGAACGGCCTCCTCGACCTCCTTGATCTGCTGCCTCCCCCTGGCAACGCATCGCTCTCCCGGGGTATGCTGGGCGGCTGAGGCTCCAAGGGCCCGTCCGGGCGGGCCCCGAGCCGTGGCGAGCGCGCAGGGGGCGCGCCCGCGGAGCGTCCCAGGGAACCGAGGCTTTGAGTAGGAGAGGCTGGTCGTCACCGAGGGCTGTGGGAGGGTACGAGGGTCGTGTTGGAAGACGAGATGCTGACGATCGAGGAGCTCGCCACCTACCTGAAGCTCAGGCCCCAGACGATCTACAAGTGGGCCCAGCAAGGCAGGCTCCCCGGCGCGAAGTTCGGGAAGGAATGGAGGTTCCGGCGCTCGGACATCGAGCGCTGGATCGACGACCACATGCCGAAGGGCACCGGCCCCCGCCCGGGCGCCCGGGCGGCGGGCCGCCTCGCGGAGCTGAAGGACGGCCCGGCGGCTCCGGCCGCCGTGCCCCAGGGCGGCCCGGCGGCGGGCTCCGACAAGGGCCCGAAGAAGCGCCGGGGGCGCCGGAAGAAGGAGTCCGGGCCGGAGGCAAACTAGGGCCCCTCACGCTACCGTATGAACTGCCTCGCGTAGCTCCGCACCGGCTTGCCGTTCAAGACGTGGAACCGGCGCAGCTTCTCGAGGGTGGTGCGGCTGAAGGCCGAGAGGGGCAGGTAGATGATCTTCTTGCCCCGCCGGCGGGCGAACTCCTTCATGCGGTGGCTCGGCGGGCCCGCGGCCACGTAGGCGACGAACCTGTCCGGCGAGCTCTGCGCGGCGGCGAAGACGAGCCGCTCCGCGTCGTCCCGTGCCTCCTCGAGGCGCGGGTCCTCCCAGATGTCGACGAGGATCCCCCGGGGGCGGACGAAGAGCTGTCCGCCGTAGACGGCGCGGGCGATCCCCGGCCCCACGAGGTCGTCGAGGTAGCTCGTGGCGTAGAAGGCGAGGACGCTCTCCCACTCGTACTCCGGGAGCCAGGTGAGCTTCCAGGGGAACCGCTCCGGGTCCGGGCGCTCGTAGATCACGACGACGGCGCCGACCTGGCCGCGGATCTGGGGCGTCTCCTTGACGATGATCTTTCCCAGGTGCAGGTTCCGGATCGTCTCGCGGATGTGGACGCCGTCCTTGAACGACGTGCGGAACTCCTCGAGGTGCTCCTGGGCGAGGCCGCTCTCGAGGAGCGCGCGGCGCTTCACCTGGCCCGCGAACCGCTCGACGAGCACGTCCTCGGGCGTCCAGGAGCAGGTGGAGTAGGGGTTCCACGCCGTGCGCCACTCCTGCCTCTTCCGGGGCGGGGGCGGGGGCTCGAGGCGGAGCTTCTTCCAGACCTTCGCCTCGTCCACGTAACGCTTCTTCGCCGGGTACGCGTCCTCGCCGATCCGCATGGCCTCCTCGGTCACGTCGACCGGTCCTTCCTGCCCCTCGGCCCGGTCGCGCGGCTCGGGCGCAGCCTGGGGAGGATAGCGTTTCGCTGTCTCGATCACGGCGATGGCGAGCTCGCTCCCGCCGATCCCCTTGGCCGCCACGGCCATCTCGTAGAGGCTCGGCGTGAGCCTGCGCTCGAGGAGGCAGAGGTTGCGCGTGATGGTGAGCAGGTTCTGGAAGGCCCCGTGAGAGATGCGCTCGTACTCCTCCTTGTGCTTCTCGTGGTACCGGTCCCGCGCCTCGAGGAGGAGCTCCACGAGCACGTCGACCGCCTCGAAGTGCTCGAGGGTGATCTCGCGGCGCGACTCCCCGTAGAGGTGGGTCGTGTAGGGAAGCTCGCCGAGGATGTGGTAGAGCGAGTCGAGGGACGCGGGGTGGAGCGCCACGTCGAGGGGCGGCACGGAGGCCGGCTCGGGATCCTCGAGGACGCCGGCGTCTCCGCGGCGCGCGGCCTCGAGGCAGCGCACCACCCCGCGGAGGTGGACCATCCCGAGGACGCAGAGGACGGGGAGCCGCCTCGGGTCACCCTCGAGCAGCTCCTTGAGCCTCCGCGCCATGTGGCGCTCCCGGCGGTCGTCGAGGGAGCCCTCCTCGACCTCGGGCAGCGCCGGCTCCACGGCCTCCCAGAACCGCGGGAGGCCGATGGAGCTCACGGCGTAGGTGTCGGGGAGCACCACGTCCATGCGCCGGAAGTCCTCGACGTCCATGTCGATGAGCTCGAGGGCGCAGCTCTCGCCGACCCCGAGCCGCAGGGCCTCGACGATGGAGTCGCAGGGGTCGATGGGGAAGAAGCACCGCGTCCCGCTCGACTCCTCGTAGGAGACCACGTGGATCACGGGGAGGCGCGCGATCCCCTCGAGGACCTTCTCGGCCAGGGACTCGGGCAGCTCCACGGCGATCGTGGGGAAGCGGCCGTCGAGGAAGACCCGGCGCGTCTCGCGGGCGAAGGCGGCCTTGCCGTGGACGCTGGGGACGAAGGCGATCCGGTCGTACCAGAGGACGCCGTTCTCTTCGCGGAGGGGGATGTCCATGGAGGACGCCTTCCCGGGGTCACTTCCCGGGCCGCGGCCGCTTCCGCGGACCTGGAGGCCCCCCCCCTGGGCCGCCTGCCGCCCCGCCGCCCGGGCGCGGCGGATCGTCCGCGTCGTCGTCTTCGTCGCCCTCGTCGGCCCGCTCGCCGGGTTTCCGGGGGCCGCCGGAGCTCTCCCCCAGCCCCTCGACCTGGGCGAAGAGCTCGCGGAGGTCGAGGAGCTCGGGCGTCTCCTTGACGAGGGCTTGCGACTCGAGGTCGAAGGCGTCCTCGCCGAGGATCCGCCGCACGGAGTGCTCGAAGAGCGCGCGGAGGTCCGGCGGCGCTCCGGCCGCCGCGCGCCCCTTCGCGCCGCGGCCGCCGCGGCCGAGCTTGACGGCGAAGCGGGCGATGTTGATCCCGTCGCGCGTCGAGTAGGGGAGCCCGTGCACGTGCGCGCCCTGGAGGAACTCGACCGTCATCTCGAGCACCTCCTCCGGCGCGAAGGGCAGGTGGTACCGGAGGATCTTGAGCTCATCGTCCCGCTCGGGGAACCCGATCTCCACCGCCGGCTGGATGCGCGAGAGCATGTAGTCCGGGATCTCGTAGGTCGACGCGTCCTCGTTCATGGTGATGCAGGCGCGGAACGAGGGGTGCGCGGGGATGCGGATCCCCGCCACGATGCTCTCGACGTACCGGCGGTGGTCGAGGAGGGGCGCGAGGGAGGCCCAGGACTTCTCGCTCATGCGGTTGGCCTCGTCGAGGATGGCCACGCCGCCCTTCAGCATGGCCGAGACGAGGGAGCTCGCGTGGTACGCGATCTTGCCGTCGCGCGAGAGGACGGGCGTCACGAGCAGGTCCTCGGGCCGCGTGTCCACCGTGCACTGGTGAATGTAGGCCGGGAGGCCCGCGGTCCGGGCCGCGAAGTAGGCGAGCGTCGTCTTGCCGACGCCGGGCTTCCCGAGGAGCCGCGGGCAGAGGGGCAGGTCCCCCTCTCCCACCACGAGCCAGGCGGCGAGGATCTGGTCCACGAGCTCCTCTTGCCCGATCCACTGGGTCTCCTGCTCCACGGGCCGGGTGAGCACGAGCTCGACGTCGTCGATGGTGATTCGTTCCATTCCTTGCGGCTTCCTTCCTCGCCTGGCCGTTTATAACTTGCCACCCGAGGCGGTAGAAGAACAATCTGTTGGAGCGATGATCGCCCTCGAGAAGGTCACGAAGTCCTACGACGGCAAGGTCGCCGTCGACGCCATCGACCTCGCCGTGCCCGCGGGGAGCGTCTTCGGGCTCATCGGGCCCAACGGGGCCGGGAAGACGACGACCTTGAAGATGATAGCGACCCTCATCAAGCCGGACGCGGGGAGGATCACCGTGTTGGGCCTCGACCTGGGCCGCGAGGCGCGGGCCGCGAGGCGCATCCTGGGCTACATGCCCGACCAGTTCGGGACCTTCCGCTCGGTGAGCTGCGTGGAGTACCTCGAGTTCTTCGGCCGCGCCCACGGGCTCCGGGGGGCCGACCTGGGCCACCGCGTCGGCGCGGTCCTGGAGCTCACGGACCTCGGCGCCGTGCGCGACGAGGCGGCGGCGGCCCTCTCGACGGGGATGCGGCAGAGGCTCTGCCTCGCGAAGACCCTGCTCCACGACCCGCGGGTCCTGGTCCTCGACGAGCCCGCGAGCGGGCTCGACCCGCGGGCGCGCATCGAGATCCGCTCCCTCCTCAAGGAGCTGGGCAGGATGGGCAAGACCGTGATCGTCTCGAGCCACATCCTCGCCGACCTCGAGGAGATCTGCTCCGACGTGGCGATCATCGAGCGCGGGAAGGTCGTCTGGGGCGGCTCCCTGGCCGAGGCGCGGAAGGAGCTCCGGGCCCAGAGGCTCGAGGTGGCCGTGGAGGTGCCCGAGGAGGACCTCGTGCGCGCCGCGGAGCTGGTCCGGGGCCTCGAGCTCGTCGAGAGGGCCGAGGTGGTCGACGGGAAGATCGTGGCCAAGCTGCGCGGGCCCGACGGGAACCGGCTGCTCGAGGCCCTCATCGGGGCGGGGATCGAGATCCTCGGCGTCTCCCAGGAGCGGGCGAGCCTCGAGGCGATCTTCCTCGAGCGGACGAAGGGGGTCGTGTCGTGACCTCCCTCCTCCGCAGCGCCTTCCTCGAGAACCCCCTCGTGGGCCGCCAGCTCGCGACCCAGCTCACGGGGCCGCGCCTGGGGGCGGTCCTGACGTTCGTGACGGGGAGCCTCCTGGCCGCGGGGGCCGTCACGTTCGCGACGGCCCTCCTCTCGGGCTACGCGGTCGTGCAGGAGGGGACGGCGGGCTCGCTCCTCCACTCCGTGAACGGCTGCGTCATCTACGGCCTCCTCGCGCTCCTCCTCCCGATCCGCCTCTCGGGGGCGATCGACGGGCCGCGATTCGACAGGGCCTTCGACCAGCTCGTGGTCACGGGGCTCTCGCCCCTGAGGCTCCAGCTCGGGAACTGGGCCCTCGGGCTCGCCTACGCGCTCGCGATCCTGCTCGCGACCCTCCCCTTCCAGGTCTACGCGTACATGCTCGGCGGCGTGCCGGTCGCGCAGCTCGCCCGGGGCTACGTCCTCCTCGCCCTCTACTCGAACGTGATCATCGCGGTCACGCTGGGCCTCTCGGTCCTCGAGCGCGAGTGGCTGGCGGTGCTCCTGTCGATCGGCATCTTCGCCCTCGCCGCCGCGATCTCCGTGGCGGCGCTCCTCCCGAGCGTGTTCGGCTGGGCCACGCCGCTCCGCGCCTTCGCGCCCGTGTCGCTCGTGGACGACATCGCGCGCGGCATGCCTCCCGGGGTCCTGGGCGACCCCGTGCTCTTCCTGACGCCGATCCCGCAGAGCCTGTATCCCTTCCTCCTCTGGGCGCTGCTCATGGCGCCTCCCGTCGTCTGGATCCTCCTCGGCCCGTCGCACCGGTTCCTCCCGGGCCTCAACAACTTCGGCGCCGTGGTGCTCCCGGGGGACCGGCGCAGGAGGTTCTTCCGCAAGATCCGCTTCGCCCTCGTGCGCAAGGTGGAGATCGCCTTCTTCTACGAGAACCGCCCCCGCTGGCTCGACGGGTGGGACTTCCCGCTCCGGGCCTGCCTCGGGCTCGGGGCGGTGGCCTTCCTCTGGGCCGCCATCGTCGGGCTTTGCTTCGAGGGCGCGCCCCGCGTGCCCGACGACTTCAAGTTCCACGAGGACGCGCGCTTCGGCCTGGCGATCGGCCTCACGGCCGGCGTCCTCTTCTTCGGGCTCCTGGGCCTGGGCGACCCGAGGCCGAGGCTCGGCTGGCGGGAGCGGGTGGGGCCGATCGAGGCGCCCCGCGGCCTGCTCCAGAGCGCCTGCGCGCTCCTCCTCATCGCCGCCTTCGTGGCGATGCACGCCTGCGTCCTCCGCGAGGCCGTCGCGGCCGTGCCGGCCCCCGCCCTCCCGTCCGCGGCAGGCTACACCCTTGAGAGCTACACGCGGAGCTGCTGGCGCTTCGTGGGGTCGCTGGCCCTCTTCCTCGCCAACCTCCACCTCGCGGGCAAGGTCTGCTCGCGGATCGCGGTGAGCGTGGCGACATGGCGCGTCTGCGTGGTCCTCACGGCGGCCGCGGTCCTGTGCCTGCCGCTCCTCGTCGGGGTGGGGCTCGCCGAGCGGTGGCTGCCCCCGGGCGTCGCAAGCATCGTCTTCGCGTCCCCGGTCGTCCTCTACCTGATCGAGGACCCGAGCTTCGTGGACGACATCGCGCCCGGTCTCGGGCCCGACGAGGGCTTCCGCGCCCACCTCTCGTGGCAGCTCGGCTTCATGGCCGCGCTCGCGGGCCTCCTCGTCCTCATCGCGCTCCTCTCGTGGGCCCGGCGGCGGCGCCGGGCGGGCCGCGGCGCCGCGCCGGCGGCCGCGGCCGCGCTGCTCGTGCTCGCGGCCCTCGCCGCGGCGTGCCCCGCGCTGCGCGCGGCGCCCGAGGACGAGCCGCGGCTCCCCCTCGAGGTCCGGCTCACGCGAGGCTTCGACGGCCACCTCTTCGAGGGCGAGGTCGACTTCTTCACGCTGGTCCTCAAGAACACGGGGCCGCGGGCGATCCAAGGCACGCTCCGCATCGACCTCGGGAGGGCCGTCATGAGGCCGCGCTCCTTCGAGGCGCCGCCGGGCACGACCGCCGTCCTGCGCTGGAGCGAGGCCGCCGGCAGCTACTACCTCGGGAGCGGCGAGCTCCTCCTCGAGGCGCCCGAGGGGCGGCTCAGGGTGGACGTCCCGGCCCCGAGCGTCACCGCCCGGGGGTCGTCGGGGGCCCAGGGGGAGGCGCTCCTCCTCGTGGCGGAGGAGGGCGCGGGGTCGCCCGTCGAGCCGGGCGGCCGCCACGTGCGCTCGAGGCCGTCCTCGCTCCCCGAGGACGTCCGGGCCTACGCGGGAGCCGCGGCGGTCCTCGTCGGCCCCTGCGACCTCTCGCGCTGGACCGCGGGCCAGCGCCGCGCCCTCTACGACTTCGCGCGCCTCGGCGGCACGGTGGTCTTCCACGGCCCCCTCGACCGCGCAGCGCTCAAGGGCGCGGGCGAGTGGGAGGGGGCGCTCGCGGCGCGCGGGGCGTCCTCCATCGAGCGGGGCGGCGCCGTCTACTCGGTCGAGGACCTCGAGGAGGGGCGCGTGCTCGCCTGGCTCGACGCGCGCGGCCCGCTGCCCGCGGTGCCGCTCCTCACGGCGCGGCCCCTCGGGCTCGGCTGGGTGGGCCACACGAGCTGTCCGGAGGCCAAGGCCGGAGCGGTGTCGAGCGACGCCGGGGCCGCGAGGAAGGCCCTCGCCGCAGCCGTGCCGGCGAGCGCGTTCCCGCAGGAGCTCCCGCCCTCGCGAGCGCTGGAGCTGGAGCTCCGGGACTCGACGTCGCTCCTCTCGGTCCTCGGCTTCTTCGCGCTCTACGTGCTCCTCATCGGCCCCGGCCTCTTCGCCGCCTTCCGCTCGAAGGAGCGCCGCCGCCTCCTGCCCCTCGCCGCTGCCGGGCTGCCCCTCGCCTTCGTCCTCCTCCTGCCCCTCCTCCACGCGGCCCTGCACCTGCGGCCGAGCTACGCCGCCCTCACGCGCGTCGTCTACTTCGGGGCCGGCGCGCGGCGCGGGGTGGCGTGCGCCTGGCTCGACCTCCAGTCCTCGGGCCGGCAAGGGCACCGGCTCGAGGTCCGGGGGGAGAGCCTGAGCGCGTACAGCGTGCGGAGTCCGAGCTACCGCGGAACCTGGGACGACACCCCGTACTTCCGTCCCCTCGACGTTCGCCGGGGACAGGAGGGCTCGGCGGCCTTCGATCTGACGCTCAACCCGTGGGGCCGCATGCGGGCGCTCGTCCTGGCGGACGCGGTCCGCGAGACCGCGGTCACGGGGAAGGCCCTCCACGACCGGAAGTCGAAGCGCCTCTCGGTGCAGGTGGCCGGCCTGTCCCTGCCGGACGGCCCCGTCGAGGGCCGGCTGATCGCTCGCCTGGAGAGCGACGCGGGCTACCGGGTCTCGGACTTCGCGGCGCGGGTCCGCCGAGGGACCTTCACCGTCGAGGTGGACTCGGAGGCGGCAAGCTCGAAGAAGCGTTCCATCCGCTTCACCGGGGGGGGCCAGGTCTGGAAGGACGGGTGGCCGGACCCGCCGCTCCCCGAGGGCCCCGCCGTGTGGCTCGCGCTCTTCGCCGGCGATGCGGCGCCCGCGGTCTCTGTCTCCTCCCCGGACCTCGCCTTCGAGAGGGAGGTCGGCGATGCGGGCGGAGAGGCGCCCGGACCCCCCGGGGCGACCCCGGCGTCCGGCATCTCCGAGCGCGGCGGGCGTCTCTTTCGGTCCTTCGAGCGGGCCGTGATTTTGCAGGAAGTTCCCCTGGAGGTTCGGTAGACTCTGCCCCCTGAGGGCCCCAAGCTCCGAGCCCCGCCTTGGAGGGCGTGGGTGCGGGAAGGCGGGCCGGGGCCCGTTCCTGGGGGGACGGGCGCGGGTTCGGGGACGGGAACGGGAAAACCACAAGGACAGAGCAGGGAAAGCCATGGCGGTGTACCTGGGCTTCGATTCGAGCACCCAGAGCCTCACCGTGATCGCCATCGAGGTGGAAGGCTCGCGGCGGCGAGTGCTCTACACGCGCTCGCTCAACTTCGACGAGATGTTCCCCGAGTACGGGACGAAGAACGGCGTCCTGCCGCACGACGATCCCCTGGTGGCCCGGTCCTCGCCGAAGCTCTGGGCTCAGGCCCTGGACACGATGATGGGAACCCTGGCGAAGGAGAGCGGCATCCCCCTCGCCAAGGTCCGCGCGATCTCGGGCTCCGGCCAGCAGCACGGGAGCGTCTTCCTGGACGCCTCCGCCGGGGAGATCCTCGCGCACATCGACCCGGGGACACCCCTTGTCGCGCAGGTCGGCGGCATCTTCGCGCGGGAGACGTCCCCCATCTGGATGGACTCGAGCACCCGCGAGGAGTGCGAGGAGATCACGCAGGCCGTGGGAGGGGAAGGGGACCTGGCCCTCCTGACGGGCTCGCGCGCCTTCGAGCGGTTCACGGGCCCGCAGATCCGCAAGTACTACAAGGAGGACCCCGACGGCTACGAGCGCACCGACAAGATCCACGTGGTGAGCTCTTTCATGGCCACCCTGCTCGCGGGCCGGCACGCGTGCATCGAGCCCGGCGACGGCGCGGGCATGAACCTCATGGACATAGCGCGCAGGCGCTGGTCGGCCGTCGCCCTCCAGGCCACGGCGCCCGACCTGGAGACGAAGCTCCCGGAGCTGCACGAGTCCTGGACCATCGTCGGGCCCCTTGCGCCCTACTGGGTGAAGCGCTACGGATTCCCGGCCAAGGCGAAGGTCGTCGCCTGGTCCGGCGACAACCCCTGCAGCCTCATCGGCGTGGGCCTCGTGAGCCAAGGGCGGATCGCGATCTCCCTGGGCACGAGCAGCACCCTCTTCGGCTTCATGCCCGCGCCGAACGTGGACCCGACGGGGAGCGGGCACGTCTTCGGCTCCCCGACGGGGGACTACATGAGCCTCATCTGCTTCGAGAACGGGTCCCTCGCGCGCGAGAGGGTCCGCGACGAGCACAAGCTCGACTGGGAGGGCTTCTCCCAGGCTCTGCGGGCCACGCCGCCGGGGAACCGGGGCGGCATCCTGCTTCCGTGGTACAGGCCCGAGATCACGCCGACCGTGCACAAGCCAGAGGTGAGGCGCTACGGCCTCGACGAGAGGGACGGCCCCGGGAACGTCCGCGCCGTGGTGGAGGCCCAGATGGTCTCCATGGCGATCCACTCGGCGTGGATGGGGGTCAACGTGAGCTGCATCCACGCGACGGGCGGCGCCGCGAGGAACCGCGACATCCTCAAGGTGATGGCCGACGTCATGAACGCCGAGGTCTACCAGTTCGAGGTCACCAACTCCGCGTGCCTCGGGGCGGCCCTGCGCGCCTACCACGCCGACCATGTCGCCGACCGCAAGAAGGTCTCCTGGGAGGACGTCACCGCCGGCTTTGCGGAGCCGGTGAAGTCGAGCCGCATCGCGCCGGATCCCGGGAACGTCGCCGTCTACGAGGAGCTCAAGAAGATCTACTCCGCCTGCGAGGCGCACGCCCTCCGGGGCGGAGACGACCCGATGCCGCTCATCGAGGAGCTCCGGAAGAGGCGTTGAGCCTTCCCGGAACCTTCCCGGGGATCGGCGTGGTTCAACGCCGGGTTACACCCGGCTATGAACCACGCGTTCATTCCCACGATACTGCCCCTACCAAACTGCCCCTGCCGAGCTCTTTCCTGTTACCCGAATGGAGCCTGATCTGAAC
>JACQVW010000370.1 GCA_016209535.1 Planctomycetota bacterium
CCACCGAGGAGTACCTCGAGCTCGTGGAGCGGCTCTCGCAGCAGGGGTTGCCGTCGCAGGTGAGCTTGAAGCCCACGCTTCTCGGGCTGCGCGTCTCGGAAGGCGTCGCCGCGGAGCACATCGAGGAGGTCGTCGTGTGCGCCGGGCGACGGCGGATCTCCGTGTGCATCGACATGGAGGACTCCTCGACGACCGATGCGACCCTGAACATCTTCCGAAGGCTTCGGGAGGCGCACGCACACGTCGGCGTGGCGATCCAGGCATACCTCCGGCGCAGCGAGGCCGACCTCGTCTCACTGCTCCCGTTGAGACCCTCGGTCCGCGTGTGTAAGGGGATCTACCGGGAGCCCCTGGGCCTGGTGATCGAGGGCCGGCAGGCCGTGCGAGAGAGCTACCTCCGGCTCGTCAAGCTGCTCCTCGACGGAGGAGGCTTCCCCGCCCTCGCCACCCACGACCCGTGGCTCGTGGACCAGTCTTTGAGGCTCCTCGAGGCCCGGCGGCAAGACCCCGGGAGCTATGAGCTCCAGATGCTCCTGGGCGTGGGGGAGGCCCTGAGGCCGAAGATCCTCGCCACAGGGGCTCAGCTGCGGATCTACTGTCCCTACGGTCCCGACTGGTACGCCTACAGTCTCCGGCGCCTCCAGGAGAACCCCCACATGGTGGGCTACGTCCTGAAGGCGGCGTTCTCCCCGAGAATCCTGCGGCGAGGTCACCTTTCCGGCCCGGGCTCCAGCGGGGCTGCCGATCCGGCGGGAGCTTGACCGCTGCTTGTGGCGGTGGCGCTGCCTGGGGCACATCGACCTGCCAGATTGGCGGTGGTGGACGGAAGCCCGTCGCCAGAGGCTCTCCATGAAGATTGTCACAAAGGACGGCAAATAAATCACTTCAGCCGGTTTACGATTTTTCGGTGTAACAGGCACCAGGTTTGCGCGTCATCAATCTGGACGGCGCCGCTCCCCCCGGTCCGGGCTGACTTAGTCTCGGTTGTCCCCCGGTAGGCGGAACGGTGTCCGCGTGAAGAGGAGGTTCGACCGCCATGGCTCGCCACGCAAAGACAGGAGGCAAGAGGAAGCAGTTCGACGAGTTGCTCCTCGCCGCCCAGAAGGGCCGTTCCAGGCACCTTTCGTTCTCCGACCTGGAGATCCCCGTGCAGCCGCTTCTCAAGCCCCACGAGGAGTTCCGGAGCGGGAGGAAGATCAGGGTCTGCCTGAAGCGGCTTGCTCGCTTCCTGCCTCGCCACCCGACCGGATACCGCCGGTTCCTGGCGCGCATGGAGGAGGTCCTCGCGGGCGGGGGGCTCATGTTCACCTGGCTCTCGATGCGGGAGCGCATGCTGGCCGACCTTAAGCTCGCCCGGAGCGCCCTCTCGAGGGCTGAGGCCCTCAGCTCGAGGAGCCACCGCGGCGCGGTCCGGGCCCTGGAGGAGGGCGTCCAGGTCCTACTGACCTACCCCCTCGACCCCGAGACCCTCACCCAGTGGTCGCGGGAGGTCCTCACCCAGCCCCGGAGCGTGGAGCCTCTCCTCAAGCTCGAGCAGTTCCGCAGGATCGAGCGCATCCTGCGGAGGACCATCGAGGCCCTCGAGAAGGAGCGGGACCGGCTCGTCATGCCGAACTTCCGCCTCGTCCTCAAGGAGGTCTTCCGCTACCACCCCACGGGCATGAAGCGCAGCGACCTCTTCCAGGAGGGGATCTTGGGCCTGCAGAAGGCCGTGTACCGGTACGACGCGGAGCGGGGAATCCGCTTCTCGACCTACGCGACGTACTGGATCCGTCAGGCCATCCGCAAGTCCCTGATCGACAAGTCGAGGATGATCCGGATCCCGCAGGCCATCCAGGAGGAGCTCCGGAAGGCCAACAGCACCATGCAGGCGCAGGAGAAGGACCGCGTGCGCAAGGTCATGAGCGACACGATCCTCTTCTCCTACGGCGAGTCCGATGACTCGAGCGACCGCTTCTCCTTCGAGGTCAAGGACCCGACGGTCCCGGAGCTCGGGGAGACGCTCCACACCGGCACGATCCCCGCGGCGGTGCAGGAGGCCATGCGCGTGTTGAGCGCGAGGGAGCGGGAGGTCCTGCAGCGCCGTTTCGGCCTGACGGGGGACCGGCCGCAGACCCTCGAGGAGATCGGCACGCACCTGAACCTGTCGCGGGAGAGGATCCGCCAGATCGAGCAGGAGGCCCTCTCGCGCATGCGCAGGTCGCGGAGCCTCCTCGAGGTGTACGAGGACCTGGATCTCGTCGAGTGCTCCACGGGGCTCTGCCACAGCTGACCCTCGGGGACGAACTCTGCCCTTGAAGGGGCTCCCTGGCTGCGGGGATGATTCCCCCATGGAGCCCCTTGCAGAGTCGGAGCCGTTTCTCATCACCGCGCGCTGGGTCCTCCCCGTGACCGGGCCGCCCATCGAAGACGGCGCGGTCCTCGTCCGTGGCGATCGCATCGCCGCGGTCGGGAGGGGTCGGGATATCGGCGGGAGGCCGGAGGAGGGCCGCGGGCCGAGGAGCCTCTCGAGGCTGGACCTCGGCGACGCGGCCCTCCTCCCAGGGCTCGTCAACGCGCACACGCATCTCGAGCTCACGATCCTTCGTGGCCGCTGCGAGGAGGTCGAGTTTTTCCCTTGGATCCGAAGGGTGACCGAGGCGCGGTTCAGGAAGCTGGAGGCCGCGGACCTGGTGTCCTCGGCGCGCTGGGGGGCCCTGGAGGCGGTTCGGGGCGGAGTCACCACCGTCGCCGATACGGGAGATGCCCACGTCGTCCTGCAGGCGCTCGCCGACTCCGGGCTCCGGGGAATCGCCTACCAGGAGGTGTTTGGGCCCGACGAGAGGGAGTGCCACGAGAGGCTGAAGGCCCTCGAGACGGCCTTGGACGCGGCGCGCGGCCTGGCCACTCCGCGGGCGCGGGTCGGCATCTCGCCGCACGCCCCCTACACGGTTTCGGCCGCGCTCTTCCGCGAGGCGGCGCGCCTCGCCTTGGAGAGGAGGCTGCCCATGGCTATCCACGCGGCCGAGTCCCGGGCCGAGCGGGACCTCCTCCGGGAGGGGGCGGGGCCCTTCGCGGCGTTCCTTGCGGGGCGTGGCATCTCGGTGCAGGCCCGCGGTGTCTCCACGCTCAGGCATCTCGCCGACAACGGGGTTCTCGAGGCGCGCCCGCTCCTCATCCACGCCGTCCACACCGGGGTCGAGGACTGGGATCTGATCAGGGACTCCGGCTGTTCCGTGGCGCACTGCCCGAAATCGAACGCGAAGCTTTGCCACGGCATCGCGCCGGTCCTCGAGTGGCTCGCGAGGGGCCTGAAGGTGGGGCTCGGGACCGATGGACCCGCCGGCAACAACGGCTGCGACCTCCTCGAGGAGGCCCGCTTCGGGGCGCTCCTGCAGCGCGCGCGCCCCGGGGCCAGCGTCGAGGACATCCGTCGCCTCGACGCCCGCGCCGTCGTTCGCCTGCTCACCCTCGGCGGCGCGGAGGCCTTGGGCCTCGACGCCGAGGTTGGGTCCCTCGAGCCCGGGAAGCTCGCCGACCTGACCGCCGTGAGGCTCGCCGGCCCGCAGCTCGAGCCCGGCGGCGATCCAGAGACGACCATCGTCTTCGCCGCCTCGGCCCGCGACGTGGTCCTCACGGTCGTCGGAGGGAGGGTGCTCTTCCACGACGGGCGCGTCGCGACCATCGACGAGGATGCGGCGCGTGCCGCCCTGCAGAGGGCGGCGGTCAAGCTGGGGAGGTGAACGCGGCTCCGGAGAGGGTCCGGGACGGCGCGCTCAGGCCATCCCGGCAGCCTTGCGGGCCTGCAGGCTTGGACTCTCCGCCAGGGGCGCGACCTCGAAGGCGACCGCGTGCGGCTTCGGGAACTCGAGGCCCGACAGGTCCCAGGGCGGACCCTCGCCGAGGCGGCTCTGCGTGGTCCAGAACATCGGCGCCTCGCGGAGGTTCCGTCCCGCTTCCTGGATCCGCTCCACGGCGAAACGGAACATGGCCTTGATCTTCTCGTCGCGCGACAGCGTCCCCCAGCGGCCGCGGGAGGCGAGGTCCCTCGAGAGGCGCACCTCGGTCCAGAAGGCTTTCGTGTGATCCGGCTTCACTCCGGACTGTCTCTCCGCGGCCGTCATGAGCGTGAAGAGGAAGAGGGCCTTCAACTCGTTGTCGTCGTCGGGCTTGGTCTCGCGCCAGCCGTGGAACTCAAGCACCATGCGCGCCATGGATCGTCTCCGAATGTGAGTGGGAACGGGATGCCTCGGGGGCAGGGCGGCGCATTCTACGCTCGAGGCGCCTCGCGGTAAACCCCCAGGCTCTGCGTCCTCTCTTCCTGCCAGCGAAGGACCTCGTCCGGGGAGACTTCCCGGTGGCGCCAGAGGGCCCAGTTCAGGCACGCGATGATGTCTTCGGGCTCCTCGAGCCCGATCCCGAGACGCACGAGCCGGTCGATGCCGGCTCTCTCGAGCTCCTCGGCGGGGGTGAAGTACTCCGAGACCGTGCGGTGGTGGTTCACCTTGGTCGTGAGGCCGTCGAAGCTCAAGGCGTAGCGCGGGACCACGGTGCTCGCGAGGACGTCGGCGAAGTGCTCCGCCTGCTCCTCGGTCGCGCCGCGGACGCGGAAGGAGAGGAGGGATCCCGGGAGCTTGTAGTGCCTGTCGATGGCCAGCCTGTCGGGATGTCCGGGGAGGCTCGGGTGGTGCACTTCGCTCACGAGGGAGTGCTCCGCGAGGAACGCGGCCACCCGCGAAGCCGTCGCGCACCGCTTCTCGTAGCTCGCCCGCGCCGCCTCCAGTCCTTCCAGGATGGCGCTGGCCCGGCGTCCATCGAGGATCCCCCCGCGCATGGCCTCAAGGTCCATGAGCTCGTTGAGCGCATCGATGCGGTTCGAGGCGATGTACCCCCAGAGGTCGCAGTCCTGCCCCGCCAGGGACTTCGTGCCGCTCGTCACGACGAAGTCGACGCCGTGGTCGAGCAGCGGCACCTTGAGCGCCCAGGGAGAGGCGATGGTGTCGTCGACGATGAGGCGGAGCTCGGAGGCCCTCGACTTGCGGAGCCCGGCCACGAGCCCCACGAGCCGCTCCGGGTCCACGGCCCTCATGAGGGGGTTCGTGTAGGTCTCGGCGAACACGAAGAGCGTGTCCTTCCGGACGCAGGCCTCGAGCGCCGCGTCGTCGCCGTCGTCGACGATGGAGACCGATCCCGAGAGGCGCGCCGCGAGCCACTCGCAGTACTTCCTCGTCTTGTTGTAGATCTGGCGCATGAGGACGGCGTGGCCCCCCGGCCTGAAGAGCACGTCGAAGAGCAGCGCGCAAGCCTGCATGCCGCAGTCCGTGAGGATCGCTCCACGGGCGTTCTCGAGCGCGCGGACCTCCTTGAGGAGCCTGTGGGTGGTCTCGACGCCGTAGCGCGCGTAGACCTGGGGCAGCTCCGACCAGCACCCGTCCCCATCGAGGAGGAAGCTTGCCTTCCCCTCCTGCCATGCCCTCATGCGGCGTGACCCGAGGAGGTCGAGCTGGATCGTTGGCTGCCGCGGGTGAAGGTAGGGCAGGCCCGTGCGGCGCATCGCCTCGTCGATCCCTTCGTGAAGGACGCGGGTCGAGGCGGACATGATCTCGAGCCGCGGTTTCCCTTCCGGGCAGCTCCGCGGGTCCAGGTAGTCCTTCAGGGTCACGTGAGACCTTTCTCGCCTTGATGGGTGATCCGATATGATACGCCAGGAACCGGCGTGCGGGGCTCGTGCATCACCCCCGCCGGCCCGCGCCCACGAGCAGGACCTGCAGGTCGGCCACGTTCGTCCCCGTGGCGCCCGTGCGGAGGAGGTCACCCGAGGCATCGAGGAACGCGTAGGAGTCGTTGTCGTCGAGGGAACGGCCGGGGTCCAGGCCCGCCGCGACTCCGCGGGCGATCGTCCCCGCGTCCACGGTGGCCCCCGCCGCATCGGTGGGGCCGTCGCGGCCGTCGGTGCCCGCGCTGAGGAGAGTCCAGGATGCGCGAGGGCCTCTCGCCTGCATGGCCAGCGCGAACGCGAGGGCGAGCTCCTGGTTCCGGCCGCCCGTGCCGCGGCCGCGCACGGTGACCGTGGTCTCGCCTCCAGCCAGGAGGGCGAGGGGTCGGGCACGACCCGCGGCGCGCGCTTCGGCCTCATCGAGGGCGCGGCCGAGCGCCAGCGCGGCCTCCCGCGCTTCGCCCACCAGAGCCCGCGAGGCGATGGCGACCGCGTAGTCCAGCTCCGCGGCCTTCCTGGCCGCGGCGTCGAGGCTCAGCGAGTTCCCGCTCACGATGCGGTTGAGCACGCGGCCGAAGATGGGAGCGCCGGGCTTGGGCGTCTCGGGCACCTCGCCGCGGATCCCCCGCTCGATCCTCCCGCGCACGGAGGCCGGGGCGTGGGGCCACACGCCCCGGCGCTCGAGGACCTCTCGCGCGGCCTGGAAGGTCGTGGGGTCAGGGGCGGTCAGCCCGCTTGCGATGGTGCTGAGGTCGTCCCCGATCACGTCGGAGAGGATCAAGGCCTCCACCGACGCGGGATGGGCACGCGCCGCGAGCCCGCCGCCCTTGAGGCGCGAGGTGTGCTTCCTCACCGTGTTCAGCTCGCGGATGTCCGCGCCGGCGCGGAGGAGGAGCCGCGTCACGGCGGTCTTCTCGTCGAGCGAGATACCCTCGGCCGGTGCCGGAAGGAGCGCCGAGCCGCCGCCCGAGAGGAGGACGAGGAGCCCGTCTTCGCGGCGTGCTCCCGAGACGTAGCGCTCCACCTCGAGGCTCGCCGCCGCACCCCGCTCGTCGGGGAGCGGATGACCCGAGCGGAGGACGCGGAATCGCTCCACCTCGAGCGCGTTCTCGTCGTTGACGACGGCGATGCCGGGCCCGGGGAACGCCTCGGCGGGGAGCATCTCCGCGACCGCACGGGCCATGGTGCAGGCCGCCTTGCCCACGGCGACAACCCGGAGCCGGCCGGGGAAGACGACCTCATCGCGGGCGGTCACGGCGCCGCCGCCCAGGCCGATCCGCAGCGACCGCCGGACGGCCCGGGCCGGGTCGGCCG
This sequence comes from Planctomycetota bacterium, assembly GCA_016209535.1. GTDB lineage: Bacteria > Planctomycetota > UBA8108 > UBA8108 > SXIK01 > JACQVW01. The sequence continues at coordinate 7,010 of JACQVW010000370.1, forward strand.
CCTCGAGGCCTGCCGCGAAGATCGCGAGCGCGTCGTCACGCTGGGCGGCCAGATCTCCGGGCACTACGCTCGCGCCTCCGCTGCGAGGGCTCGGGCCCGCTGGGGGTCGACGGGCTCCTCGATGCGCCCCTCCCGCTTGATCGACGTCCCCACGATGATCCCGTCACAGGCTCGCAGGACCTTGCGCACCGTCTCGAGGGTCACTCCGCTCCCGGCGAGGACGGGGCGGTCCGGCACGGCCTCGCGCACGGCCTTGAGGTCCGCGCTCGAGACGGGCCTGCCGGTGGCCGTCCCCGTCACGATGAGGGCATCCGCGAGGCCGCGGTGCGCGGTCTCCCGCGCTGCCTCGGCGAGGTCGAACCGGCCCCCGAGAGGAGCGGCGTGCTTCACATCGACGTCGGCGAGGATCGCGACCGCCGGCGCGAGCAGCTTGCGCTCCCGCAGGGTGGCGGCGGCGTTCCCCTCGATGACGCCTTGGTCCGTGACCATGGCCCCCGAGTGAACATTGATGCGGATGAACTGCAGCCCCGCGCCGTAGGCCACCGCGAGGGCCGCGGCGGCGTCGTTCCGCAGCACGTTGACGCCCGCGAGCGACTTCCTCCGCGGCAGGTCGGCGGCGATCCGGGTCATGGCCGCGACCACGTGGACCGGCACGGGGCCCTTGAAGAAGGGCGCGTCGCCGAAGTTCTCCAGGATGAAGCCGTCGAAGCCCGCCTGGAGGATGGCCTCGGCGTCTCGCCGGGCCGCCTCGGCGATCGCATCGAGTGCCTCGCCCGCATGGCGCGGGCTGCCGGGGAGCGGATGGAGGTGGATGACCCCGAGGAGGAGCTTCCCCTCACGAGCCCTCGCGACGAAGGCCGAGCCCACGCTCATGGGACGGCCTCCCCGGCCTCGCCTCCCTCGACGTCGACGACGCCGAGGAGCTCCGTGCGGCGCGCGGCCTCGAGGGGCTCGAGGACCAAGGTCTCGAGCTCCGCCGCGACCTGCTGCGGTGGCCTCGAGGCCTCCCGGAACACGAGGAGCGGCGCAGGGTCTTCCCGGATCTCGCTGAAGGGCGCGAGGATGTCCCAGACGACTTGTCCGGGCACGATGCCCTCCTCCGCCACGCGCCGCGAGAGGAAGAGGCCCTTCTTCGTGCGGTCCCTGCGAACGAGGACGAGGTCGGACCTCGGGACGACGGAAGGCACGGCCGGCTCCCAGGCGCAAAGCGACCTCGCGGCGCCCCGGTACCGCGCGGCGCGCAGCGGGGGCACCCTGACGCCTTCGGGCGCGAGCGCCGCTTCGAGCTGCACCCTCGACGAGCCGTACCGCCACCAGGCCTCGCACTTCGCGCGGCTCCAGGCCGTGAGGTCCTCCGGGTCCTTGAGCTCTCGCAGGGCTCCGCGGCGCGCCTCGGCCCACGCCGCGGCGAGGTCGGCGGCGGTCGGCGAGCGGTCGCCGGGGGCGCCGGCGGAGGCCTCGACGGCGAGCCCGGTCTTCTCCGCCAGCTTGGCCGCCACCTCGGCGGCCTCGCGTGCGAAGAAGCTGGGGCAGAGGAGGGGGACCGCGAAGGTCACGGGCGCCGCCTCGATCGAAGGAGCGGGCTCGTCCTCCTCGGCGGGCGGCTCCTCGAGAGGGCCCCCTGACGCTGCCGCGTCCTCCCCACCCGCCGCCAGCTCTCCTCCCAGGTCGATCCCCAGCAGGACCTGGAAGTAGACGCTCGTGTCGTCGTCCCGGTACCAGAAGCGACAGGGGTCCTCCTTCACGGGACGCAGGGGCAGGCCGTCGAGCGCCTCGCGGACCACGGCCGGCTCGACCGCGGCGCCGTGCGCTGGCAGCAGGTAGAGCTCGAAGGTTGTCGCGGCCACGGCCCGTAAGGTTACTCGCGCTGCGCTCGTGCTACAATGCCGCCGATGCGCGTCTGGGCTATCTCGGACCTCCACCTCGGGTTCTCCACCGGCAAGTGGATGGACGTCTTCGGCGAGCACTGGAAGGACCACCACCTCAAGGTGGAGGCAGCCTGGAGGGCCCAGGTGGACGCGGCCGACATCGTATTGCTCCCGGGCGACTTCTCGTGGGCCATGAAGCCCCGGGATGTCCTCGAGGACCTCCGCTGGCTCGCGGCCTTGCCGGGGAGGAAAGTCCTCATCAAGGGCAACCATGACTACTGGTGGCCCGGGTCGCACGCGAAGCTCAAGGAGCTTCTCCCTCCAGGCGTCCACGCGATCAAGAAGCGGGCCATCGTGATCGATGGCGTGGCGGTGATCGGAGTGCGCGGAGCGGACTTCGTCGCCCGCGAGGGCGAGACGCCGCGCGACGTGGAGACGCGCCTCGTCCGGGAGCGCGGAGAGCTGCTCCAGTCGATCGAGGACCTCGCGCGCCAGGGAGGGGCGCCGCGCCCGCCCATCGCCCTCTTCCACTACCCGCCCTTCCCCGTGGGGCGCTCCGAGAGCGCTTTCACACGGATCATCGAGGACACCGGTTGCCACGTGTGCCTCTTCGGCCACCTCCACGCTAGGGGTGAGTGGCAGCGCGTGTTCCAGGGCGAGGCGCGGGGCGTCCGCTACCGCCTCGTGAGCTGCGACTTCCTCGGCTACGCGCCGCTTCCCGTCGAGGATCTGTAGGGTATCATAGGTGCCGGGATGGGTCCTGATCGGGACCTCCCGCCGCGCGTCGAGTCCCCGCCTCTAACCTCGCGAGCCAGCACCCTACAAGGTCTCATGAGCCGACCTGTTGCCATCGCTCTCCTCTTCTTCTTGACGTGCGCCGCGCGAGGCGACGAGTCCAAGCGCTCGGAGCGGTACTCGGGGCCTCGCCGCGATCCGCCGAGCCGCGATTTCGACTTCCTCCACCTGCGGCTCGAGTGCTCCTTCGACTGGGAGAAGGAGGAGGTGGAGGCCGCCGTCACCCACACTTGCAGGGCGTTCCGCGAGGGCGCACGCACGGTGGAGCTCGATCAGGTCGGGATCCAGGTCCGCTCTGCGGCCCTCGCGAACGGCCGGGCGCTCTCCTTCGAGACGCTCCCGGACAAGCTGCGGATCGACCTGGGAAAGGATGCCCGCCGCGGGGAGGAGGTCGCCTTCACGGTGAGCTACCGGGCACGGCCGAAGGCCGGCGTCTACTTCCGGAAGCCCACCGAGGCCGACCCGGACACGCCGAGGCAGATCTGGACGCAGGGCGAGGCCGAGGAGGCGCGACACTGGATCCCCTGTTTCGACCACCCCTCCGACAAGCTCACTTCGGAGGTCATCGTCACGGCCCCGCGGCCCTTGACGGCGATCTCGAACGGCAGGCTCGTGTCCACCGAGCCGCGCGGGGACGCCCAGGTCTTCCGATGGGTCCAGGACAAGCCGCACACGACGTACCTGATCGTCGTCGTCGTCGGGGAGTTCGCCGCGTGGAAGGCCGAGGCGGAGGGGATCCCGCTCACGGCCTACGCGCAGAAGCGGCACGAGGCGAACCTGGCCCGCAGCTTCGAGCTGACCCCGGACATGATCCGGTTCTTCAACGAGAAGACCGGGTTCCCGTACCCCTGGGCCAAGTACGATCAGATCTGCGTGGCGGGCTTCACCTTCGGGGGCATGGAGAACACCTCGGCGACGACCCTCAACGAACGGACGCTCCACGACGAGCGCGCGTCGCTCGACGTCTCGAGCCTGGGTCTCGTGGCGCACGAGCTGGCGCACCAGTGGTTCGGGGACCTCGTCACCTGCAAGGACTGGGGGGACATCTGGATCAACGAGAGCTTCGCCACCTTCTTCGAGAACCTCTACACGGAGCACCACTTGGGCTGGGACGAGGGCGTGTACGAGCGCCGCGGGCAGGCCCAGAGCTACAAGGACGAGGACAGGACAGAGTACCGGCGTCCCATCGCCCTCAGGACGTGGCGGCGCCCGGAGCACCTCTTCGACCGGCACACCTATCCGAAGGGCGCGAGGGTCCTGAGCATGCTCCGCCACGTCCTCGGCGATGGCCTCTTCTTCGCCGGGATCAAGCGCTACCTCGAGAAGCACGCCTACGGCTCCGTCGAGACGGGGGACTTCCGCGTGGCCATGGAGGAGGCCACGGGCGCGAGCCTCGGGTGGTTCTTCGACCAGTGGCTCTTCTCGGGCGGCCATCCGTCGTACGTGGTCTCGAGCGCCTGGAGCCCCGACACGCGGATGCTCGAGGTGCAAGTCGAGCAGACCCAGAAGGTCGACGACCTCACCCCCCTCTTCCGCATGCCCGTCACGATCGGCGTGACGCAGCCGTCCGGCAGGACGGAGCACAGGGTTTGGGTCTGGGAGCGCAAGCACGTCTTCGCCTTCCCCGCCGCGGAGCGGCCGCGCCTCGTGCGGTTCGATCCAGGCGACTGGATCTTGAAGGACCTCGAGCAGTCAGCGAGCCGCGAGGAGCTCCTCTATCAACTCGAGCACGACCCCGACGTCATGGGTCGCCACGAGGCGGCCGAGGCCCTCCGGCGGTACGCGCCGGACGAGTCCGTGGCGCGCGCCCTCGTTTCGCGCCTGGAGGCGGAGCCCTTCTGGGGCGTCCGCGTCATGACATCGGCGTCCCTCGGAAGCTGGAGGACGGACGCCGTACGGAAGGGCCTCGCGGCGCGGCTCAAGGCGGAGCCCAAGAGCGCCGTGCGCCGCGAGATCGCCCGCGTCCTCGGGGAGCTGGGAGGCGAGGAGGTCCCGGGGCTCCTCCGGGAGGCCATCGCCGCCGACCCGTCCTACTTCGTCGCGGCCGATGCCTTGAGATCGCTGGGGAAGGCCGCGAAGCGCGCGGCGCACGCCGACGCGATACAAGCGCTGTCGCGCAGCTCCCACCTGGACGTGGTCCGGGCCGCCGCCGTGGAGGTCCTCTCCATGACGGCGGACCTCTCGGCGCCGGAGCAGGCGGACGTCGTGCGGCGGATCGTCGAGGTGGCGAGGTCGGGGCCCTCGCTCGAGGCGCGGGGAGCCGCCCTCCGGGCCCTGGCCCGTGCCGGCAAGGGGAGCGACGGGGCCCTGGAGGCGCTCGTCCAGGCGCTCGACGACCCGTCGATCCATGTCCGCCGCGAGGCGGCGGAGGCCCTCGGCGAGCTCGGCGACCGGCGGGCGCTGCCGGCCCTCGAGGCCCGGCGGGCGAAGGAAACAGCCGTCGCGATCCGGAACCCCGTCGAGGTCATCGAGCGGGCCATCGCCCGCATCGAGGGCCGCACGGACCTGAACGCCCTCCGGGACGAGGTGCGCCGCCTCCGCGAACGCAACGAAGCGCTGGAGCGGCGCGTGGGCGAGCTCGAGCGAAGGGGCAGGGAAGCGTCGTTCTAGCCCAGCCAGCGATCGAGCTCGATCTCGCGAAACCCACCGTAGACCGCGTCGGCGCGGGAGAGGTTCGCCGAGGCCTCGGTGGTGGTGAGGGCGAGGACGCGCATGCCGGCCGCGCGGGCCGCCTCGACCCCCACCGCGGAGTCCTCGACCACGAGGCACTCGGAGGGCTCGACCTCCAAGGCCTCGGCGGCGCGAAGGAAGAGGTCGGGGTGCGGCTTCGAGCGCGCCACCTGCGTGCGCCCCACGACGGCATGGAAAAGGGCCCGCACACCGACGCCGTCGAGGATGAGCTCGGGCGTGCGACTCGCCGAGGCCACGGCGGTCTTGAGCCCTCGCTCGCGGGCGGCCCGGACGAAGTCGAGGGCGCCCGGGATCGTCTTGAGGCCCTTCTCCCGCAGGTACTCCCGGACGTGCCGCTCCTTCTCGTCCATGAGGAGCCTCAGTCGGGGCTCGGGGATCTCCCCCATGACGTGTCGGATCACCTCTTCCCGGGCGGCGCCCACGGCCACGCGGAGGTACTCCTCGAAGGGGAAGCTCCTCCCCTCGGCCTCGAAGGTCCTCTGGAAAGCCTTCCAGTGCATGGGGACGGACCAGACGAGGACGTTGTCGAGGTCGAAGATGATGGCCCGGACGAGTACGTGCGGTGCTTGGGACTCCGCGGGCTTGCGGGCCTCGTTCGGAAGGGCGGATCGAAGCATGAACCTTCCACTAGCCCCCGGGCTTCCTCGTTGTCAAGCACGTAGCCTCCTGCTATAAATGGCGCTCGGCCTTCCCGCGGAGGCGGCCCTACGGAGGCGGCATAGCCAAGTGGTAAGGCAACGGTTTGCAAAACCGTCATCCCCGGTTCAAATCCGGGTGCCGCCTCCAGTTTTTTTCCCTGCCCAAGTCGTGGAATCGGCAAGGGATGGCGACGGAGAGCCCGTGGGGTGTGTCGAGAGCCGGGTGGCCGAGCATAGCCCTCACCATAGCCCTGCGGTTGACCGGAAGGGTCCTGAGCTGGCACGGGTCGTAGCGGCTTGGGGCGATCTCCCCGACCCGATCACGCGGGCGATCATGGCGCTGGTTGACTCGGCGGGGCAGTGAGCGGAGCGGCGTCGCCCTGAGCTTGAGTGGCCTTTGTGGCCTTGTGATGGCCTTGTGGGTGGCTCTTGACAGCTGCTTCGCATTGTGGGCACCGTGGAAAGCGAGGCGAGTGACCCCACGGGAGTGGCAGAGGCTCAGGAAGCCGG
>JACQVW010000371.1 GCA_016209535.1 Planctomycetota bacterium
GCGCTGTCCATGGGCCTCAACATAGAGCTCCCCTTCGAGCAGGAGCCGAACCGCTACATCACGCCCGAGCTGTGCTTCCAGTTCCATTACTTCGCGGTCCGCAAGATGCACTTCCTGATGCGGGCGAAGGCCCTGGTCGTGTTCCCGGGAGGCTTCGGGACCTTCGACGAGCTCTTCGAGACCCTGACCCTCATCCAGACGAGGAAGATCAAGCCCATGCCCGTGATCCTGTTCGGAAAGGAATTCTGGGAGAAGGCCGTGAGCTTCGAGCTCCTCGTGAGCGAGGGGGTCATCTCCCCCGAGGACAGGCGGCTGTTCCGGTTCGTCGAGACCGCCGAGGAGGCCTGGAAGATCATCCAGGACTTCTACGCTGCGGAGGATTGAGGTGAGCCGCCGTGTCCTCTCGTGCATCTTCGCCGCGGCACTGTCGGCCGGGTGCGTCTGCCTCCCCTTCGGCGGGAACCCCAACGCCGGGCCCGCGACCAGGCCGTCGCCCATGGGCCACGGCCTGCGCGAGCACCGCGCGGTCTTTCACGTCCACTGCCACCTCTCGCACGACTCGGAGGGGACCGTGGAGGAGATCGCCGCCGCCGCGCGGTCCCTGGGCATCGACACGGTGATCCTGACGGACCACTACGAGCCGGGGAACATCGCCCGCGCTCCGCGAGGGGTGATCGAGGGGGTCCTCTTCCTCCCCGGCGTCGAGGTGCGCGGGGCCGGCGGCTCAGTCCTGGCCTTCCCGCTCCAGGAGGACTTCGCCAAGGGGCTCTCCCACGAGGCGAGGCTCGTCGAGCTCTCGCGTCAAGGGGCCGTGAACGTCCTCGGGCACGTCGAGGAGATCGAGGACTGGAGCCTCGGGCCGTACGCCGCCTTCGAGGTCTACAACCTCCACGCCGAGTTCAAGGCGGCCTCGGCCTGGGGCATCGCCTGGCGGTTCGCCTTCCTGCCGGCGGACGCCTTCTTCGAGTCGAGCGTCAGGATCCCCTCGGCGAACCTCGCGACCTGGGACCGGGAGCTCGCCCGGGGCCGCCGCCTCGCCGCCCTCGCGGGCCACGATGCCCACCAGAACGTCAAGGTCCTCGGGGTCACCCTCGGGACCTACGCGGAGCTCTTCCGGCTCTTCTCGAACCACGTGCTGGCCAAGGAACGTACGGTCGAGGCGATCGCCGAGGGCGTCCGGGCGGGCAGGACCTTCTTCTCCTTCGACTTCCTCGGCGACGCGACGGGGTTCGCCGTGAGCTACGGCAGCCAGGGCGCCCCGGCCGACGGGCGCGCCATCCTCGGCGACGATGCGCCGTGGCGCCCCGAGCACACGCTGGACGTCCTGGTTCCGTCCGGGCGGGGCGGTGGCGTGGCCGTGCGGGTGCTGCGCGACGGCGTCCCGTGCCTCGAGACGGACGCGCGAGGTCTGAGCGCGCCGCTCCCAGGGCCCGGCGTGTACCGCGTGGAGGTCCACGCGGGCGGGAGGCTGTGGATCGTGGGCTCGCCGATGTACATCAAGGGGTGAGGCGCGACGCTCACGTGTGTAGACATCGAAGGCGAATGTTGCCGGGCCTTCCCGCTTGCCTGCCGCCCCGGCCGGCAGTACACTCCCGTCTCCTGCCGAGTCGTCTCACCGCGAGCCACTCTCTACGGAAAGGCTCGCACATGAGCAAAGAATCGATCTCTGCCCAATTCGCCCGGTCCGCCGACCATGTCCCGGCGGTGCAACGCGGCGCCTTCGCTCCGGCTTGCCCGGCCCCCCTCGACGCTTGCCACGAAGGTGGTGAGGCCCTGCGCTTGCTGCGCTGGCACCTCGCGCCCGAGGAAGGCTGCGCCCGGTGCGGCATCGGCGCGCCGCGCGTCACCAAGAGTGGGGCCCGGATCATCCTCGCGGCGCTGAGGAAGGGCCTGGGGCAGGACAACGAGGCCAGGTAGAGGCGCCCCAGGAGCCTGAAGAGCGGCGTCCGCAAGGCGCGGGAGGCGGCGGGGGAGTTCCTATCGCACGGATGGCGCGATAGACTTCTCGTATGCTTCTACCTCGCCTCGAGCCGCGGAGCGAGTTCGTCTCGCCCGGCAAGAACGGGATGGAGACGAGCGTCGCCATCATGGACGTCCTCTCGGGCTTCTCGGCGCCCACCGGAACGAGAACCAGGAGGAATACCATGGAAAGTGAGAAGCTGATCGAGATCTTGCGCAGGCTCAACGAGGCGGGGATCCGCTACGCGGTCATCGGAGGCCTCGCGTACGCCGAGTACGCGCCGCCGCGCGCGACGGAGGACATGGACCTGCTGGTCCTGACCGAGGACGCGGCCAAGGTCCGCGACCTCTTCCCCGGGTGCTACTTGCGGGGGACGGCGATCGCGGGGATCTACGAGTTCGAGGGGACCCGGTTCGATATCTTGCCGGTCCGTCGCAGGGTCCAGTCCGAGGTCCTGGAGAGCGCCGTCGACTGGACCTTCCACGGCGTGCCGATACGGCTCGTGACGCTACGGGACCTGATCTTCCTGAAGCTCTGGGCCGCGAGCGAGCGCTCGGAGCCGCTGAACCGGGCGCAAGATCACGTCGATGCCAGCTTCCTCCTGCGATACAACGAGGAGAAACTCACTCAGGAGGATGTCGCCTGGATGGCACGGCAACTCCTCGCGCTCGCCTACACGCCCGAGGACAGGACGAAGTACCTCGCCACGCTCGCGTGGCTCAACAAGACGCTCGAGGACCTCGGCATGGGCCACTTGAAGCCTCCGGCGCCTTGAATTGCGGTCCGAGGCGCCCGGTGCCCTTTCAGCGCTGGCCCGCAATAGCGGGAGAGGAGAGGGCCTGCCGGGGCAAGGCAAGCCCCCCCTTGTTCCCCGCCTGCCCATCTGCCAACATCTCCGCCCAAGCAGTGAAGCCCATGCCCCGCACCGTCGCGACGAAGGCCCGCGCGTTCGACCTCGCCCCGCGGAAGACGCGGGGCGGCGTCTACCTCGTCTTCATCGACGGCGCCTGGCGCAAAGCCTCCTCGGGCGGAGTCTATCCCAACGTGGACCCCGCGGCGCGCGGCACGGTCTACGGGCGGGTGCCCGAGTGCTCCCCCGAGGAAGTCCGGGAGGCGACGGCCGCCGCCGAGCGGGACTTCGATGCCTGGCGCCTCGGCTCGGGCGACTTCCGCACGAAGGTCCTCTTCCGCTCGGTCGAGATCCTCAAGCAGAGCGAGGATCTCCTCACGCGGACCATGACGCGCGAGATGGGGAAGACCCTCCGCGACAGCCGCCTCGACTGGCTCGAGGCCGTCGGGGTCTGCGAGGCCCTGGCGCCCCAGGGAGCCAACGTGAAGGGCGTGACGTACCCGAAGCTCCAGGACGGCCTCGCCATGGAGAGCCGCCTCGCCCCGCGCGGCGTCGCCGCCATCATCACCCCCTTCAACTTCCCCGTGGCGATCCCCGCGGCCCAGATCGCTGCGGCCCTCGTGACCGGGAACCCCGTGGTCTGGAAACCCTCGCACCTCGTGCCCGAGACCTCCCAGGCCCTCGCTCAGGTCTTCCTGCAGGCCCTCGAGCTCGAGGGGAGGCGCCAGGGGCGGCCGGTGCCTCGCGGCGTCTTCCAGATGCTCCTGGGCGACGCCGCGACGGGCGACGCCCTCATCCGGGCGAAGGAGGTGCGGACCATCTCCTTCACGGGCTCGAAGCGCGTGGGTGACCAGGTGGACTCGGTCGCCTCCGGGCTCGGGAAGAAGGTCATGAAGGAGGTCGCCGGGATCAACGTCTTCTACGTCCACCGCGCCGCGGATCTCGACCGCGCCGCGCGCAACTTCCTCTACGGGAAGACCGTCACGGGAGGCCAGCGGTGCAGCTCGATCCAGGAGGTCCTCGTCGACGCCGAGGTCCACGACGCGTTCCTCGAACGGGCCCTCTCCCTGGCGAGGAACGTGGTCCAGGGGCCGGGCTCGAGCCGGGAGCTGGCCGCGCCGGAGGCGAGCCCGGACCGCTTCGCGTGTCCCCCCCTCGCGAGCGAGGAGCAGCTCCGCAGGCTCGAGCGGCTCGTCGAGGAAGCCGTCGCGAAGGGCGCCCGCGTGCTTTACCAGGCGAAGCTGCCGCGCAAGCTCCGCGAGGAGGGGTTCCACTTCCCGTTCACCGTCCTCGGGGACGTGGGGCCCGGAAACCCTCTTCACCGCGAGGAGGCCTTCGGGCCCGTCGCCGTCGTCACGAAGGTGGGAGGAATCGAGGATGCGATCCGCATCGCCAACGAGAAGGTCGGGATCGTCGCCTGCATCGACTCGCGAGACAAGTCGGCGACGGAGAACTTCATCGAGCGGGTCCTCCGCACCCGCATCGACGACGGCCGCCACGGCACGGGCTGCTTCTGGGGCACGAAGTTCGGCGGCGACCGCGGGGCCGGCAGCGGGAACCCGGCCCTCGACGAGGACATGGTCTTCGGGTACTGCCTCTGGAAAACCATCTACAGGACCTATGAGCCGCTCTAGGCGCCACCGATGAATCCGACACACCGCCGCGAGGCGCGCCTCGCCGTCTGGGCCGCGCTGGCCCTCGCCGTCACCGTCCGCCTCGCCGCCCAGGAAGCCGCCCCCGCCGGCTCGGCCTCCGGCCCGCCCGACCGGTGGTGGAAGGGCAACACGCACACCCACACGCTCAACTCCGACGGCGACAGCCCGCCGGGCGAGGTGGCCCACTGGTACCGCGACAACGGGTACGACTTCCTCGTCTTGAGCGATCACAACTTCTTCACGGTCGTCGACGAGCTCCAGCGGGAGCTCGACCGGGAGACGGAGCGCACCCGCGACGAGAAGGCCCCTTCGATGCGGAAGCGCAAGCTCCTCTTGATCCCCGGCGAGGAGGTGACGAGCCGGTTCGAGCAGGCGCCCGCGAAGGCCGAGATCCACGTCAACGCCCTCGGGTCCCTCCGCGTCGTGGGCGCGCAGAAGGGCTCCTCGAAGCTCGACGTCATCCAGCGCTCGGTCGACGGCATCCACGCCGCGGGCGGAGTCCCGAGCGTCAACCACCCGAACTACGCCTGGTCCATCACGGCCGACGACCTGGCCGCCGTGAAGGGCCTCCGGCACTTCGAGATCTTCAACGGGCATCCCGGTGTCCACAACTGGGGCGGCGGGGCCTGGCCGAGCCTCGAGGACCTCTGGGACGACCTCCTCACTCGCGGGGTCCGGCTCTGGGGCGTGGCCGTGGACGACGCCCACGACTTCAAGCACTGGGGCCCCCGCTACTCGAACCCGGGCCGCGGGTGGATCGTGGTGCGCGCCCCGGAGCTCACGCGGGCGGCGATCCGGAAGGCCTTCGAGGCGGGCGACTTCTACGCCTCGACGGGCGTGAGCCTCGCCGAGGTCCGGCGCGAGGGGGATGCCGCCCAGGTCCGCATCCAGCCCGACGACGACACCAGGTTCACGGCGTTCTGGATCGGCGAGCGGGGCCGCGTCCTCGCGAGGTCGAAGGACCTCGAGTCCACCTACACCCTCCAGCCCTCGGACCGCTATGCCCGCGTCCACGTCTTCTCGAGCCGCGGCGAGCACGCCTGGACCCAGCCGTTCTACCGGTGAGGCCGGCGTGGCTCGCCCCCTCGACCGCCGCCTCAGCGGACGGCACCCCTGTCCTCGCATCGGCGCGGCCATCGTCCCGCTGCTCGGGGCGGTCCTGCTCGGAGTGGTCCTGCTCGCAGTGGCCCCGCTCGCGGCCGACGCTCCGGTCGAGCCTCCCGCCGAGCCTCCCGCTGACCTTCGCGCCGAGCTGCAGACCGAGCTGCCGGCCACGATGCCCTGGGACCTGGCGCGGCTCGGCGAGCCTCCCGAGGTCACGTGGATCGGCGAGAAGGGCCCGGTGCGCTCGCTCACGTACCCGGGCGAGCCGTACCGCGGCAAGCCCACGCGGGTCTTCGCGCAATTCGCCACCCCGGGCACGCTGGCCGGCGATGCGTCCCGGGACGCGAAGCTCCCCGCCATCGTGCTCGTGCACGGCGGCGGGGGGACGGCGTTCCCCGAATGGGCCGAGCTCTGGGCGAGGCGCGGCTACGCGGCCATCGCCATGGACCTCGCCGGAAAGCGCGTGGACGGCGCCGGCGGCCCCGACCAGTCCGACGAGACGAAGTTCGGATCCATGGACGAGCCGGTCACCGAGCACTGGCCGTACCATGCAGTGGCGAACGTCATCCGCGCCCACTCGCTCCTCCGGTCCCTCCCGGGGGTGGACCCCGAGCGCACGGCGATCACGGGCATCTCCTGGGGAGGCTACTTGACCTGCATCGCGGCGTCCATCGATCGGCGGTTCAAGGCGGCGGTGCCCGTGTACGGCTGCGGCTACCTCCACTCGAACAGCGTCTGGCTCGAGCCGCGGCTCCTCAAGATGCCGCCCGAGCACCGGGAGCGCTGGATCGAGCTGTACGACCCATCGCGGTACCTCGCCTCGTGCCGCGTGCCCATCTTCTTCCTGAACGGCACGAACGACTTCGCGTATCCCCTCGACAGCTTCATGGGGTCCTACCGCCTCGTGAGCTGCGAGAAGTCGATCCGCGTGACCGTGAACATGCCCCACGGGCACGCCGAGGGCTGGGCGCCCCAGGAGATAGGGCTCTTCGTCGACGCGCGCCTGTGCGGCGGCGCGCCGCTCGGGCGAGTGGAGGACGTCCGGACGTCGGGCGGGCGGGTCACTTTTCGCTGGGAGGGAACGCCCGCGCTCCGGTCGGCCGCGCTCCACGCGACGGCGGGCACGGGCCCCATCAACCGCCGCCAGTGGTCGGCGTCCGAGGCCCGGATTGAGGACGGCCGCGGCTCGGCGGACCTCCCAGCCGGCGCCACGGCGTGGTTCATCGCGGCCGCGGACGACCGCGGGGCCGTCACGAGCAGCGAGGTCTTCCTCGTGCGCCGCAAGGGTCTCCGCGTGAGGGAGACGGCGGGGATCCGCCGGTTCAGCTACCCCGTCGCGGCGCTCCTCGAGCCGGCAGGGCTGCTCCCCGGGCCGGCGCCCGGAGCGCGGTTCCGTCTCCTCGAGGGGGAGAGGCCGATCGAGGTCCAGGCGCGGAGCGTGGCCGCGGTCGGGGAGCGCCGGGACGTGCTCTCGCTCGACTTCGAGGGCGACTTCCTCCCCTTCCAGGAGCGCCGCCTCGTGCTCGAGGTCGGAGACGTCGAGGCCCCGGAGCCCCGAGCGGGCCTGCGCGTCGAGGATCTCGAGGACGCCTACCGGATCGCGAACGACCCCCACTTGACGTGGATGGTCCCGAAGCGCGGTTTCCTGCGCGCCGTGGCCACGCCGAGGTCGGAGTACCTGGACGCCCCGCTGGAGCTCGCCGTGCGCCTCGCGTCGGGAGGCGTCCAGCCGCTCCGCCCGCCGGGCGGCGCCCGCCTCGCGAAGGAGGGCCCCTTGAGCTGCCTCGTCGTCTGGGAAGGCGGCGAGGGTGCCGCCGGGGAGGCGACCTTCGCCTCGCGCGTCGAGCTGGAGGTCCCGCGGGCGAAGAGCTGGGCTCGAGTGACCTGGACGCTCGCGGATGCGGCCGGCTCCGTCTCGGGCTTGAGCGCACGCGTCGGGCTCAAGCTCCAGGCCGGGCCGACGCTCGTCGATTTCGGCGCCCGCGGGCTCGTCTATGCGGCGCTCCGGCCGGGCCAGTCCGCCCTCTTCCGCGCCGGCCTGGTGCCGGGGGCGGCGCATGCGTCCGACGCTTCCCCGTGGGAGGTTTTGCGCGGGCCGCCCGGGCAGCTCGAGCCGTACGTGGCGGCTCCCCTTCCTCCGGCAACCGGGGCTCGAGCGACGGGCGAACCTGCGGCGGCCGAAGCCGTCGAGGGCTGGGCTCACGCCATGGACCGCGAGCGCTGCACCGCCCTGGCGGTGGCCGCCTTCGGGAAGGGGACTCGGGACCGGATCGAGGTCGCCGCCTCGGGCGCCCTCGAGATCGGGCGCGACTTCGCGGCGGAGGGCGCCGCGCCGCCGTCGGGCACCAAGTCGGTCACGTTCTGGGTCCACTTCGTCGACATGCCCCCGCACGTGGGCGCCGTGACGAGCCCCCAGTCGATGCTGGCGCCGCTCGAGGTGCAGTGGGAGGATGCCGAGGCACGGTAGGTCTCCGGGCTTCAGGGATCGGCGCCGCTCGCCCCCTGCCGTAGGGCGAAGATAGAAATGCTAAAAGTTACGCAGACTAGCGTCGGCCCAGCGAAA
>JACQVW010000372.1 GCA_016209535.1 Planctomycetota bacterium
CCTTGCGCCTCCTCCCGTCCATGCTCACCGCCTCCCCTCCTCACGCAAACTCTCCACCACCGCGCGCACCTTGGCCGGGTCCGTCACGCTGCGCACGAGCTCCCCAGGCCGCGCCTCGCCGCCCAGCACGCACCGCAGGTTCCTGTGCCGCATCGGGCTCTCGAGCCGCGAGCGCGCGCTCAGGTGGACCTCGCGGGCGCCCGTCCTCGTGACGACCTCGCGCACGTTCTCCCCGGTGATCCCGCCGCCGGGCAAGACGCCGATCCTGCCGGCCGCGCGCCGCACGAGCTCGGCGATGAGCTCCGCGCCCTCGAGGGCCGTCCGCTCCTGGCCCGAGGTGAGGATGCGGTCGATCCCGAGCTCGATCAGGGCTTCGAGGGCCTCGAAGGGGTCCCGGACCTGGTCGAAGGCCCGGTGGAAGGTCACGCTCAAGGGCCGCGCGGCCTCGACGAGGGCCCGCGTGCGCTCGACGTCCACCGATCCGTCCTCCCGCAAGACCCCCGTCACGATGCCCCTCGCGCCCAGTCGCTTCGCGCGCTCCACGTCGCGGAGCATCGTCTCGAGCTCGAGCGGCGAATAGCAGAAGTCGCCGCCCCGGGGCCGCACGAGCACGTGGACCGGCAGCCCGCAGCGCTCCACGGCCAGCTCCACCGCCGCCGCGCTCGGCGTCACGCCCCCCTCGGCGAGGGCCGCGCAGAGCTCCACGCGGTCCGCGCCCCCTTCGCGGGCCGCCAGCGCGCCGGCGACGGACTCGACGCACACCTCGACGAGGACCTGGCCCTGGGGGCGCGGGGCGGCCACGATCGCCTCACCTCGCGGGCTTCAAGGTCCAGGCCTGGAGCCGCGCCTGCTCCACGATGCGCGGCGCGCGGAAGCCCTCGGGGTGGATCACCCACCCCCCGAAGAGGCCCGGCGCGTCCTCGGCCACGTGCTTCTCGGAGGCGATCCGAGTGCCCTTGGGAACCTTGACCGTCTCGGGGAAGAGCGGTTTGCCGCCCCGTCCACCCTGCCCGTCCCGCGCCGCCTCGATCGCGTGCCGTGCGGCGCCGGCCAGGGCGACGAGGAAGTCGGCCGGCGCGATCTTCCGCACGCCGGCGAAGACCGCCGACGGGACCTGCCCGCGCCGCAGGATCACGTCGTGGACGTCGAGGAGAGCGTCGCGGAAGGCGGGCCAGGGAAGCTCCTCGACCTCCGTCTCGGGCGGAGGCTCCGACGGACCGAAGATCGAGGGCACCTCGACCCGCTCGGGCAGCTTCCCCTTCGCGATGGCCCCGGCGAGGAGCGCCGCGAGGGCCGCGAGGTGGTCGGCGGCCGAGAGGATCGCTCCCGACTCGTCGCGGACGTAGCCGGCGGCCCCGGCCCCTTCGAGGGCCCGCGCCACGCGCCCCAGGGCCGCGAGGTCGAGGCCCTCGGAGCGCACGCGGTCCGGGTACAGGCCCGGGAGGTCCGAGGCCGTGACGTGCTTCGCGCCGAGCCCGAGCTGGAAATCGACGTACTTCTCGAACCGCGCGAACGCGGCCTCGGTCTCCGCGGCCGGCCTCCGGGGCGGCTCCTTCCAAGCCTCCCGCGGCGGGTTCGCGCCGCGGCGGAAGTTCACGCCGTCCCAGAACTCGCGGTGGACCCACTCGCAGGGGTGGTAGTAGACGCTGATCAGGCCCCCGCCCTCGGCCGCGAGGCGGTCGTGGACCTTCCGGAACGCGGCGCAGCCCTCCTCCAGCGCCTCCGGCCTGTGGAGGTCCATGCGGGTCACGTTGGGCTCCATGTCGTAGACGACGAGGGCCCCGCAGTACCAGAAGGGGACGCCGCCCATGCCCACGTGGGAGCCCTCGTCGACGTAGCAAGGCACGCCGCCGGGGGCGACGCCGATCGAGCGCAGGGCCCCGAGGGTCTGCGGCCCCCAGGAGGACCCGGGCTGCCCGTAGCAGCTCAAGGTCGGGACGCCGAAGATCCGCCGCACGTCCTCGGCCCCGGGCCCCTCGCGGCGGACGAACTCGGCGAGGCCGTCGAGCCACCCGCAGGCGGCCAGGTACTCGGCGGGCGCGGGGTGCACCGAGTGGTAGTTCGCGTGGTAGCCGATGTCGTGCGATCTCAGGGCCTCGATCACGTCGCGCCGGCCCCGCCGCTCGAGGACGCGGGCCTTCTCCCCCACCACCTTGAACGTCGCCCGCACCCCCCGGGCCGAGAGCAGCCTCGCGAGCCGCAGGGCCGCGTCGTCCGAGGCCGGCAGGAGGTAGTCCTCGGTGTCGAACCAGAGGATCACGCGGACGGGCCCCTCGGCCGCGCCGGAAACGAGGTCCGGACACGACGCGCCGAGGACCCCGAGGGCGCAGAGGGCACAGAGGGCACAGAGGGCGCGGACGACGCCGAGGACACGGTGGAGGGCGAGGGATGTGCAGCGCATGGGCCTCGTTGATAAACCGGTGGGCGCTCCTTGGCAATTGCAGGCGTGGTTCCGAGTCGCTACTACGTGCTCGGAAGGCCGCATGGCGGGAGCTCCAGGCAGCCCAGCCCGTCCGCGCTCGGGTCCGGGCCGCACTGGACCGAGCCCGGCGCCGGAGGGCGGCGGCCGCCGAGGAAGAGGTTCTGGAAGGTCCCGCTCGCATCCGAGATATCGACCGTCCCCGAGTCGTCGAAGTCGGCGGCGGAGCGACACGATCCGCGCGCCCCGCCGAGGAAGAAGCTCTGGAGCGTGTGGACGCCGTCGGAGATGTCGACGCGGCCGTCGACGTTCGCGTCGCCGCGCAGGAACGACGGCTTCTCCGCCGGCGTGAACCGCAGGGTGAGGGAGGCCGTGCCGCCGTTGCAGGGGGCCTCGCTGCTCCCGCCGTCTTCGGAGAACACGTTCCACGTGGCTTCCCGGCCTCCGTCCTGGAGGCCGTCCTCGAGCGAGAGGCGCGCGACGAGCTCGCGGTCGTGCGGCTGCGGCGAGGCCGCGCGGACCCGGAGCTTGAGGAGCGAGCGCGTCGCAGGCAGAGACTCGGCCTCCGTCTCCGACAGGAACATGACGGTGATCGCGCCCCCGATCCCTCCGTTGCGCGTCGCGTCGACCCGCACCTCGAACGGGGTGCCCGAGGCGAACCGCACCGGCACCGCTTCCCAGACGACAGCCTCCCCGTCGAGACCCACCGCCAGCGCCCAATGGGCGACCGGTACCCTCCGGACGACGTTGACGTAGACTTCCGTCTCCCCCACGGCTCCGGGGAGCACGGGCACCAGGATCTCTCCGCCCGAGCCGTCGCAGCGGCCACCCGGCGCGGACAGGATCCCCTCGAAGGGCGCGGGGCTGCCGATCTCCCGTGCGGAGAAGCCGACGTTGAACCGCGCCTCGCAGCAGTCGCGCGCCGCGCGGACCAGGACGTCCATGGGAAGCGCCTCGAGCACGAGGTCCTCCCCCCCGCGCGTCGCCGAGGGCGGCCCGGTGATCTCGACCCGCGCCCTGAGCGGCGCTCCGTCCGAGGCGACCTCCGCCTCGACGCGCAGGATGGCGAGGTGCACCATCCTGTACGCTCCGTCGAGCACCCCCGGAAGCACCGGGGAGATCGCGGCGCGGCCGATCGCACCGCCTTCCGGCGTGAGCTCCGCGAGCAGCTCGCCGCCGCCGAAGGCCTTCTCGGCGTCGGTGCCCGCCGTGCTGATCGAGACGACGTGGAGGTTCGACGGCGTGACGCCGAACGACCACCCCTCGACGTCGCGGACCCTCCCGCTGCTCGCGTAGAGGACGCACCAGTAGACACCGCGGACCGTGGCGCCGGGAGAGCCCACGAGCTCCAACGGACCCGTGATCCGGAAAGCCAGGGGGTCCCCCTCCCCCACCCTGGGGACCGCGAGCGTGACGAGAATCACCCCGATGGGGAGTAGCGGTTCCAGTAACCGTCGCATGCCCTGCTCCGACCTCGAGCGCCGTGTCGAGAGCTGTGACAGGCTCATTGTCAGCCCGGGTCCGGAGCGTGGCAAGGGCGAGCAGAGCCCTCAGAGCATGCAGAAGAGCGGCGTGGGGGGGTTAAGGGGGGGTTGAAAGGAGTGTAAACAGCACCACAAAAAAAAGACAGGC
>JACQVW010000373.1 GCA_016209535.1 Planctomycetota bacterium
ACGCTGAGGAGGCGCGACGCAGCATCGCGGTCGTGCAGCCGGCCGAAGCCAGGGTGAGCCTACTGAAATAGGCTCTAAGCTCATGGGCGCGGCTCGAGAGCCGCGACCACGCGGTTTAGATACCTCGACAAGCAGAAGGAGCTGGTGAACGGTCGGGTGCACCTCGTCGAGATCGACCTGCTCCGGGGCGGCGCGCACACCACGGCGGTCCCTCGGGCCCTCGCGATCAAGGTGGCCGGCCCCTTCGACTACCACATCTGCGTGCATCGATTCGACCGCCGCGGAAAGTTCCTGGTGTGCGCGTTTCGGCTCCAGGACCGGCTGCCCGAGGTCGAGGTCCCCCTCCTCCCCGACGACGGCGCGGTGCGCCTGGACCTCCAGGAGGTCTTCGACCGCTCCTACGAAGGCGGCCCCTACCGCCGGCGCATGCGCTACGGCCAGGACGACATCGTGCCGTCCCTCGGCCCGCCGGAGGCCGAGTGGGCGAAGGAGCTGCTGGCCCAGGCAGGCGAGGCCGGCGAGCCGGCGCGGGGCTGAGCTCCCTGGTCCCGAGGCGGACGCGGGCAGACGGCCCCGGACGTGCGGGGACGGTGGATGTCGGACCTGCTGACGGCCGACGACGCTGACGACGGACCGGGACGTGCGGGGATGGAGGAGGACGCCGGCGCCCGGCGGCGAGAGAGGGGCCGGAGTCTTCCAGGGCGAGACGCAGGTCACGGACCGCCCCTTCTGGCCAGCGGGCTCGGGCGGCCAGAGGCAGCTCGCCCCGCCGACGTCGCTCCCCACTCCAGGAGGCCCCGCGAAGGCCGCGAATCGGCCCACGGGCCTCCAGGATCTGGAGCCTTGGAAGGAGGTCCCCATGCAGCGCGTCTCGATCCCTGCCTCGATCCCGGCCTCGATCCCTGCCTCGATCGTCCTCTCGCTCCTCGCCCTGGGCGGCACGGGCCGCGGCGAGACCGTCACCTTGAGCCCCACGCGCGACGCCTACGTCAACGACTCCGCGCCGGCCGACAACTTCAACAACGCCTTCCTCGCCGTCGGCCGTAGCGCGGCGGAGTTCCTGCCGCGCTACCGCTCGTTCCTGCGGTTCGACGTCTCGGGCATCCCCTCGGGCGCCTCCATCACCGGCGCCTCGCTGCGGCTCAACCTCCAGGCCTTCGAGGGGAGCGGCACGCAGGCCATCGAGGTCCACCGGGTCCTCGCGAGCTGGACCGCCGCGACGATCACCTGGAAGGGCCAGCCGGCCCACTCCCCCGCGGTCGAGGTCTCCCGGAGCCCCGGGACGGCCGTGGGGAGCGATTACAACTTCCCCATCCCCGCCCTCGTCCAGGCCTGGGTGGCTGGCGCGAGCGCCAACGAGGGCGTCGTCCTCAAGTCCGCGGACGAGTCGACCGCCGGCAGGACGCGCACCTTCGCGAGCCAGGACAACAAGGACGCCGCGATCCGGCCCGAGCTCGTCGTCAGCTACACGCTGCCGCCCGAGATCGATGTGGCGCCCGGCTCGCTCGCCTTCGGCTCGGTCGACGTCGGGAAGACCTCCTCGAGGCTCCCGGTGACGATCAAGAACCTCGGCGGCTCGAGCCTCACGGTGAGCGGCATCGCGAGCTCGGACCCGCAGTTCGCCGTCTCGAACGGGCCGGCCCTGCCCGCGGTGGTGGCGGCGGGCGGCAGCGCGAGCTTCCAGGTCGGCTTCGCACCGGCGAGGGCCGGCAAGGCGACCGCCGAGGTCACCGTCGCGAGCGACGACTCGGACGAGCCGGCCGTCCGGGTCGCCTGCGCCGGGAACGGCCTGGCGCCGGACATCAACGTGACGCCCTCGAGCCTGCTCTTCGGGGACCAGACCGCCGGGACGACATCGGCCGCCCAGGCCGTGAGGGTCAAGAACGAGGGGAACGCCAAGCTCACGGTGACGGCGGTCCAGAGCTCGAGCTCGCAGTTCCTCGTGAGCGGCGTCCCGGCGCTGCCGGCGAGCATCGACCCCGGGGTCGAGGTCGCCTTCTCGGTGCGCTTCAAGCCCTCGAGCGCCGGGGAGAAGAGCGCCGCGATCGCCATCGCGAGCGACGACCCCGACGAGGCGAAGGTCGAGGTCGCCTGCAAGGGCACCGGCACGGCCCCCCCGGCGCCGGACATCGCGCTGAGCCCGTCGCGCCTGGACTTCGGCGGCGTGGAGGTCGGCTCGGCGTCGCCGCAGCGGGACCTGACGATCCAGAACACGGGCGACGCGGACCTCGTCGTGAGCGCCATCGCGAGCACCGTCCCCGAGCTCGCGCTCCGGGGCGTCCCCGCGCTGCCCGACTCGATCGCTCCGGGTGACTCGCGGACCATCGGCCTCGTCTTCGAGCCTCGGGCCGCGATGGCCTACAGCGCCAGCGTGCGCGTGTCGAGCGACGACCCGGACGCGCCCGTGCGCGACGTGCCGGTCACGGGAGAGGGCCTGCCGCAGGCGTCCGAGCCCGCGCTGGCAGGAGAGCAGGCGTCGCACGCATTCCTGGGCGTCGTCGCCGGCACCGTCTCGCCCGCCCAGGCCGTGCGCATCCGGAACACGGGAGCGAAGCCGCGCAAGGTCACGGCCATCGCCCCGCCCGGGGCGCCCTTCGAGATCGTCGACGCGGTCCCGCTGCCCGTGGACGTGCCCCCGGGAGGCTCGGTCCGGGTCCTCGACGTGCGCTTCGCGCCCGAGGCGGCCGAGAGCCACGAGCGATTCCTCGAGCTCACGACGGACGTCCCGGGGAACCCGGCGGCTCGAGTCCGCCTCGAGGGCCGGGCCGTCGACCCGAGCCTCGAGGAGCACTTCGCGGACCCCCGGGTCTGGCGCGTCGAGCTCGACCGGCTCAAGTACCGCCAGGGCGAAGCGGTCTGGGTGCGGTTCGGCGACGCGTCGGGGGCGCCGCGCCCGAGCGCCGAGGTCTACCTGGTCTCTCCGGCCCGGGACGACTTGGAGCGCATCCGCCTCGTCCGGCAGGGCGATGAGGGCTACGGCCAGGTCGACGAGGTCCGCGTGGCGGAGGGCGACACCCCGCGCTTCGACGGCCGGCTCTCGGCCCGGCCCGGCGACCTCTTCTTCGCGTTCTTCCAGGCGCCGGCGCTGCCCGGAAACCCGGCGGGGACCGCCGCGGACTTCGCCTTCGCCTCCGGCGGGGCCCCGCAGGGCCTCTTCTCCTTCGCCCTCGAGCCCGGCCTCGCGCCGAGCCCGAGCTCGGCGCCGGGCCGCCCCGGCGAGACGCCGCGCACGCTCGCGGCCATCACCGACGAGTCGGGCTACCCGGGCGTCCTCGGCGACGACCAGCTCATCGTGGAGCCCCGCGACGAGACCGAGCTCAACGACTTCCTCAAACGCTACGGCGGGCGCGTCGTCGACGACGGCGTGCGCCGGGGGGCGAGGACGCTGCCGCGACGCCGGCACCACTACCTCGTGCGGGTCGACGTCGACCGGGCCGACGTCTCGGACTTCCTCTTCACGGGCGAGCTGGCCGGGATCCGCGGCGCCTTCCGGGCGTCGGGCGACCGGGTGCGGAAGCTCTACGCCATCGCGCTGGCGGAGCAGCTCGAGAGCCGGCGGGTGATGATCAACCCTCGGCTCGAGCTGCACAGCCAGCCGGCGACGGTGGAGGCCCCGGGGATCGACGGCTTCGCGCTCAACTACGTGAACGACTGCATCCAGCAGGTGAACAAGGCGTGGATGCTCGTCGCCATGCAGGACCGCGACCGCGCCAGCGCGCAGCCGGTCCGCCTCGCCGTCATCGACGACGGGTTCTGCACCAACAACCCGGACCTGTCCCTGGTGCCCGGCACCGGCTGGGACCTCGCCGGAGACGACGCGGACCCGACGGGGCCCAGCCTCACCCCCGTCGGGGCCGAGAACTGGCACGGCTCGGCGGTGGCATCCACGGCCGGCAGCCTCCTCCAGAACGGGATCGGCTCGGCAGGGAGCGGCGGGCAGGTCGCGGACCTCATGTTCTACCGCCTCGGCACGATGGGCTACCTCTTCGACGCCGGCACGGCCATCGACCTGGCCGTGGCCGACGGCGCGAGCGTCATCAACATGAGCTTCGGCGTGCCCTGCAGCGTCTACGGCCTGCCGAGCCTCTGCAGCTTCTGGACCCTCCTCATCTGCCCCTTCGTCAACGTCTCCATCGAGGCCGCCGGCGCCATCGTGAGGGCCTTCCTCCCGCTGCCGCCCCTGGGCCTCTGCGAGCCCCTGGTCACGACCATGTCCATCGCCAAGGAGCGGATGGAGGCGAGCGCCGAGGACGCCATCGACGCGGGCGTCACGCTCGTCGCCTCCGCCGGGAACGCCCGGGCCGACCCGCCCATCCCGCCCTCCGACGTCGAGGACTTCGACGTGATCCCGGCCACCCTGCCCGGCGTCATCGCCGTGGGCGAGACCGACGTCGCCTACAACAACACGCAGTTCTTCGGAGACCGGGTGGACGTGTGGGCCATGGACCCCACCACCGTCTTCGCCCCCGCCCTCGGTGCGGCGAGCTGCGCCGCGGGCTTCGTGGTGCGGCCCTTCCAGGGGACCTCCTCCTCCTCGCCCTTCGTAGCGGGGGTCGCCTGCATGATGCGCGCCACGAACCCCGCCCTGACCCCGGCGGACATCCGGGAGATCTTCCGGACGCTGCCCCAGTCGCCGGCCGACGCGGTCGTCCAGCACATGCTCGACGCTTTCGCGGCCGTCCGCTTCGCGAGCCGCGACGAGCTCGGGAACGAGGTCCTCCCGGACCTGCCGCTCTTCGCGCCCAGCCTCGGGTTCGACGAGGACGTGGCCGGCGGCGTCGCCTGCGTCGGCTGGCCCCCCAACTCGACGCCCTCCAACGATGCCCTGGGCACCGCCTTCGAGCTCCCCGAGAACGGCGATGCCGTCTTCGCCGACTCCGCCCTCCACACCTTCGTCGCGCCCGCGGGCATCGAGAACGACTGCTACTTCGTGGACGTCCCCGGGAATCTGGCGGCCAACACGGTCTACGACATCTCCGTGAGCACCGCGTACCGCAAGGCCGCGGGCGACGTGGTCCCGCGACCGCACGGGCAAATCCTCCCGCATCTGGACACGACCGTCGCCGACCAAGTGGACGACGGCGAGCCGGACGTGGACCCGGGCGTGCCCGGACAGTCCCGCGCCACCTGGAGCGCCGAGCGGTGGTTCCTGCGCGGGAACCTCTTCTTCAGGGTGGAGGGCACGGCCGCGGCCATCGCAGACCGCGACAACGTCTACCGGCTGCGCTCGATCGCCCAGCGCTACCTCCGGGAGCCCGACCGCTACGATCGGCCGCCGCTCGGCGCGCCCCCCAACGACCTGTTCGCCGACGCGACGCGGCTCCCGAACGCCGCCGGCGGAGACCTCTTCGAGGAGCACGACTTCCTCGGGCGCCGCTGGACGATGACGGTCCGCGAGCTCAACTTTCACACGCCCACCGACATCGACTTCTTCCGCCTCGACCTGCCCGACGAGGCCGGAGACGACTGCTCGCGCGGCTGCGAGCACTGCCCCCTGGCGAACGGCGAGCTCGAGATCGTCGTCTTCTCGGGCAACTCCGACATGGGCTTCTACCACATCCAGCCCATGGACGCCGACGGGAACTGGGTGCTGCCTGCACGAGCCGACCAGGTCTTGAGGTACGGTTGCCCCCGTGCCTTGGGGCACGACGTGGTCTACTTCGCCGTCGTGGGGAGCCAATGGCAGTCGATCGACTACGAGATCCGGATCACGTACACCGTGCCCGACCAGGTCCTCGCCGGCGCGCTCTGCCAGTGGTGCGGCGGCCAGTGGCCCTGGCCGGGGCCGGGCGGCTGGCCCCTCCCCGACCCGGACGACGACTTCGACCTGCTCGACCCCGAGGAGGAGGAGCCGGAGGACTTCGTCTTCGGCATCCCCTGCGACCCGATCCGGTGCGACCCGCCCAAGGCCGACTGGCTCGTGATCGACCTGCCCGCGGAGAAGGGGCTCTCGGTCGAGATCGAGCACTCCGCCACGGAGGACTTCGACGTCCAGCTCGTCGACGGCTTCTTCGCGCCCCTGGCGCAGGCCCGGCGCGTGAGCGCGCCGCGCTCCGAACAAGGCCTGGGCGGGGGCGGCGCAGCGGCCACGGCCATCGAGAGGATCGACGTCAGCCTCCTCCCGGCGGGCATCTACCTCCTGCGCGTCGAGAGCGCGGCCATCGGGAGCCGCTACACCGTCCGGTTCCTCCACGGCGAGACCATCCGCGTCTCGAGCCCGTCCATGTCGATCCAGGCGGCGCTCGACGCCGCCCGGGACGGCGACACGGTGCTCGTGGCGCCCGGCGAGCACGTGATCCAGGAGCCCTTGAGCTTCAACCGGCTCCTCCCGGCGGGCGCGCCGGCGAAGGACCTCGTGCTGCGCTCCGAGGAGGGCCCCGGACGGACCACGATCCGCATGGCGGACGCGCCCGCGGACCCGGACCGCTCCAGCGTCATCGTCTTCGAGCACGGCGAGACGCCGGCCTCGATCGTCGACGGCTTCACCCTCACCGGGGGCCAGGGCACGAGGGTCTGCGGCGGCTCCTGCGAGCGCCTCGGCGGCGGTGTCCTGGTCGTCGGAGCCACGTCGCCCGCCCTCGTCCGCTGCGCGATCGAGGGGAACCGGGCCGCGGACCTCGGCGGCGGCGTCCATGCCGGCTCGCAGGCCGCGCCCCGCGTCGAGGCGTGCGCCGTCCGCCGGAACACGGCGCGCCGCGGGGGCGGCGTCCACGCGGCCGGGGGCTCGTCGCCGGTCCTGGTCAACTGCCTCCTCGAGAACAACGCCGCCGTCGAGGGCGGCGCCATCGGCTCCGTCGACGGCGCGTCGCCCCGTCTCGTCAACTGCACCGTTGCGGGGAACCGCGCCGCGGCCGGGGGCGGCGGGGGCGTCTTCGCGTCGGGATCTTCCCCGGTTCTCCTCAACACGATCGTGTGGGATAATCCGGGCGGGTCCATCGTGAGTGAGGAGGAGGAGCCGGAGGTGAGCCATAGCTTGATCGAGGGCCCGGCCGTGTGGCCGGGGCCCGGCAACAGGAACGAGGACCCGCTCTTCGCGGGCCCCGGGGACCGCCGCCTCCGGGCCGGATCGCCCGCCATCGACGCGGGGGCCCGGGAGGGGGCGCCGGGGCGCGACATCGAGGGGACATCCCGCACCTGCGGCGGGGTGGACCTGGGCGCGTACGAGACCTGTGAGGTGGAGACGGCCCCGCGGTTCCGCCGGGGCGACGCCGACCAGAACGGCGTGCTCCAGCTCACCGACGCGGTCCAGGTCCTGAGCTTCCTCTTCCTCGGGCTGCCGACGAAGGTGCCCGCGTGCCTCGACGCGGCCGATGCGGACGACTCGGGGGTGATCCAGCTCACCGACGGGATCCGCATCCTCGCCTTCCTCTTCACGGGCGGCCCGCCGCCCGCGGCCCCGCTCGAGGCCTGCGGCGCCGACCCGACCGCGGACGGCCTCGGCTGCGAGTCGTTCGGGCTCTGCGAGGGGGCGCGATGAGCCGGAAGCTCATCCTCCCGGGCCTCCTCGGCGCCCTCGCCCTGCTGCGGAGCGCGGCGCACGCCGAGACGGTCACCTTGCCAGCGGACCGGGACGCCTACGTCGACAGCTCCTCCCCGGGGACGACCCTCAACACGGCCTTCCTCGGGGTGGGGCGCGACGCGGCGGACTCCGCCCTGCCCCGCTACCGCGCCTTCCTGCGCTTCGACCTCGCGGCGATCCCCGCCGGCGCCCAGGTCTCGAGCGCCGTCCTGCGAGTGAACCTGCAGGTCTTCACGGGGACCTCGGTCCTGCCCGTCGAGGCCCGCCGCGCCCTGGGGGCCTGGAGCGAGACGTCCCTGACCTGGTCGAGCCAGCCGGGCTCCGCGGCGCCGGCTGTCACCGTCGGGGTCGGCGCCGCCACCGGGACCTTCTTCAACTTCCCCATCGCCGCGCTGGTCCAGGGCTGGCTCGACGGCGCGCCCAACCACGGCGTCGTGCTCCAGGCGCAGGACGAGGCCGCGGCCACGAGGGTCCGCGTCTTCGCGAGCCGGAGCCACGGGAACACGGCCGTGAGACCCGAGCTGGTCGTGAGCTACTCGACGCCGCCCGAGATCGACGTCGCGCCGTCGTCGCTCGCCTTCGGCTCGGTCGACGTGGGGAAGGTCTCGCCGGGGCAGACGGTCACGATCGTGAACCTCGGAGGCTCGGCCCTCACGGTGAGCGCGATCGACAGCTCCGACCCGCAGTTCGTCGTCTCGAACGGCCCGGCGCTGCCCGCGAGCCTCCCCGCCGGGGGCAGCGCGACCTTCCAGGTCCGCTTCGCGCCGCAGCAAGCCGGCAAGCAGAGCGCCGGAGTCACCGTCGCGAGCGACGACTCGGACGAGCCCGCGGTGCGGGTCGCCTGCGCGGGGCAAGGTCTCTCCCCGGACATCCAGGTGACGCCCGCGAGCCTCGCCTTCGGGAGCCAGACCGTGGACACGACATCGCCGCCGCAGCCCCTGCGCGTCAAGAACGAGGGGAACGCGAAGCTCACGGTGACCGCGGTCCAGAGCTCGGGTGCGCAGTTCCAGGTCCTCGGCGTCCCGCCGCTCCCGGCCACGGTCGATCCCGGGGTCGAGCTCGCCTTCGAGGTGCGGTTCAAGCCCTCGGCGGCGGGCGAGAGGAGCGGGGCGGTGACGATCGCGAGCGACGACCCCGACGAGGCCAAGGTGGAGGTCCCGTGCACCGGCACGGGCGCCGCCGTCCCGACCTCAGACATCGCCGTGAGCCCCGCGAGCCTCGACTTCGGCGGGGTGGCGCTGGGGACGACATCGCCCCCCCGCCCGCTCGAGGTCCGGAACGAGGGTGACGCCGCCCTCGTGGTCGCGAGCGTCGCGACCACGGACCCCGCCTTCGTGCTCTCCGGCCTGCCGCCGCTGCCAGCCACCCTCCCTCCGGGGGCCGCGGCGACGCTCCAGGTCGCCTTGAGGCCGGCCGAGGCCCGGACCTACGACGCGCAGGCGCGCATCGCGAGCGACGACCCCGACGAGCCGATCGTCGCCGTCGCGCTCCGTGGGACAGGGCTCGCCCGGCCGGACATCACCGCCACGCCCGCGAGCCTCGACTTCGGCGAGCGCGTCGTGGAGACGGCCTCCCCGCCGCGGAAGGTGACGGTGGGGAACGTGGGGCCGGGGACCCTGCGGGTGGAGAAGGTCCGCTCCCTGGACTCGCAGTTCCACGTCCTCGGCCTGCCGCCCTTGCCCCTGGAGCTGGCGCGGGGCGGCTCCTTCTCCTTCAAGGTCGTCTTCAGCCCGGACCGCGCCGGCCCGCAGGCGAGCCGCCTCTCGATCTCGAGCAACGACCCCCATCAGCCCGAGCTCCCCGTGGGCCTCGCCGGCTCGGGCGTGGAGCCCTCGCCTCCGCCGCCGCCTCCGCCCCCCACCGGGGCGCCCCTCTTCCGCCGCGGCGACGCGAACGACAGCGGGCGGATCGACCTCTCCGACGCGGTCTTCGTCCTCGGCTGGCTCTTCCTCGGCGGCGCCGAGCCGGCCTGCCGGGACGCGGCGGACGCGGACGACTCGGGCAAGATCGAGATCACCGACGCGGTCTTCCTCCTCGGCTGGCTCTTCCTCGGGGGGCGCCCGCCGCCGCCGCCGGGGCCTGTCTGCGGCCCGGACCCGGGGGACGACGCGCTCGGCTGCGCCGCCTCGCGGTGCGCCCCGAGCTGCCCTGGCGGGCCTGTCCCGGGCGCTCCCCCCCCGGGGGGGCGGGGCGCCGCGGGCCGCGGAGCCGGCCTGCCGCCGGCCGAGAGGGACACCTACACGGTCTACGTCCAGAACGTCTACCTCGTGCCCGACTTCATCCGCGACCTGGACCCCTCGAACTACGACTGGCCCACGGTCTGCAACGAGGAGCGCGCTGCGGTCATCGCCGAGAGGATCCTCCAGGTCGACGCGGACATCGTCGCCTTGAGCGAGTACTTCGACAGCGACGCCAAGGCCGCCGTGGAGGACATCCTGGCCGCCGACTGCGAGGACCGTCCCGACGACTGCTACCGGACGAGGATCGGCATGCTCGACGTGGCCTTCATCTGCGACCCCGTCCTGGCCCAGGAGGACAGCGGCCTGGCCCTCTTCAGCAAGCTCCCCGCGCTCAAGGTCGACGACGAGGAGGACTTCTGCTTCGCCGAGGACTCCGACTACCAGCACATTCGCGGGGTCCCCCTCGACGACATGGACAAGTACGTGAAGTTCATGGAGTACAGCGACGCCGCGCCCCTGACCGCCGACGCCCTCGCCAACAAGGGCATCGGTCTCGTGCGGCTCCTCAACGTGACCAAGGACAGGCCCGAGGGGCGGCCGCTCGACGTCTACCTCACGCACGCCCAGAAGGACGCCGTGGAGCATGACGTGCGCTTGAGCCAGCTCCGCGAGGCCAGGGACTTCATCCGCCGCTACTCCGAGTACGACGCGAGCGACGCGCCGGCCCGGGACGTTCTCTTCGTGGGCGACTTCAACGTCATCGGCCCGGCCCCGGGGTTCCCCGCCGACGCCGCCTGCGACGACGGGGACGGCGAGTGGTCGCTCCGGATCGGCGACGATTGCTCGCAGATGGACGAGCTCGCGCTCGCGGACGGCTGGTGGCTCACCTGCCCCGCCGAGGACCCGGGCCTCACCAGCGACTACGGCGAGATCGAGCGGCTCGACTACATCCTCGCCAACTTCTACCCCGGCCTGACCGCCGCCGCCCCCATGCCGAGCTGCATCCACCACATGCGGCGCTACCGTCTCCAGGGCGAGGTGGAGGCCTGCGACATCGGGCTCGACGGGAACGCCCACGACGACCTCATGGACCTCACGGACCACTTCGGGCTCATCGCCGAGATCGGGCCCCGCGACCACCACTGCAGCCCGCGCTCGGGCTCGGGCGAGCCCTTCGACCGGGCCGACGAGCCGCCGGCCGGCGGCGGCGAGCACGACCGCGTGTACGAGGGGGCCTTCGAGGACCTTGCGGTCCCGGAGCTCAACCCGCAGCCGCAGGTCGCCGCCGAGACCCTCGTGGGCAGGAACGGCAACCACTGGTACCGCTTCCAGGCCGGCACCTACTCCTTCTGGATCGAGAGCGAGGTCGCGATGCGGCTCGAGTACTACCTCGCCCGCGACATCTCCACCCCCCTCGCCGCCGCCGAGGGGCCCAACGTCATCCCGCCGAGCGACCCCTCCTGCCCCGTCCAGCGGAGCGTCGTGGCCTTCGTCGAGCCCTTCTACGTGCGCGTGCGCTGCGAGTCTCCCGAGGACGCGGGCGTCGAGTACCTGCTCTTCGCCCAGTTCCACGACTGCTCGAGCTACGAGCTCGCCTGCTGGCTCACGGAGGGCGTGGAGGACTCGGTCGCGGCCTTCGACCCGGAGTCGCCGCAGGAGACGAACGAGCGCTGGTACAAGCTCAAGGCCCGCAGGCCGACCCTGGCCTGGAAGGCCCAGGAGGTGACGATCCCGAGCGTCCACGGCGGGGGCGGGGCCGGCGGCGACGGGCGGATCCTGGACCTCGAGGTCTTCCGGAACGCCCTCGAGGGCGCGACGCCTCCCGGGGCCGCGGACCGCCTCGCGGGCCCCTTCGCCGACGCCGGCACGGGCGCGCTCACCTTCGCGGTGCCCTCCGACAGCTTCCGGGAGCAGCAGACGACGCACAGGCTGGCCTTGCGGGTCTCCCGGGTACGGGACACATCGAACGAGGTGCTCCAGCTCGGCGTCGAGTGGCGGACGGACCTGAGGACCATCACCTTCGACAAGCTCCGCTGCAAGCAGCAGTGCGACGACAACGACGACTTCCCGATCTTCGACATCCAGGACGATGAGATCCTGCTCGAGCTCACCGTCGACGGCACGCGGGACACCGGCACGGAGGTCTACTCCACCCGCCACGAGGACGTGGACCGCGGGACGCGCGTGAACTTCAAGAACCGCGCCCCCTTCCAGCTCGCCGAGGAGGGAGGCGAGGGCGACTTCGCCTGGACCGAGTCGGTCGAGGCCCCGACCCTCTACCAGGCCCCCGGCTTGACGATCAGCTTCACCGAGAGCTTGTACATGGCGTTCACCGGTCTCGACGACCCGGCCACGGGCGACGACCACGACTACCTCGGGTCCCTCGGCTGGGGCATCGACCCGGCCGCGTGCGAGGGCGCGTGGGAGGGCAACGTCTGCGAGGCCGGCCGGTACTTCGGCAGCATCCAGGTCTCGGGCAACGACGCCGCCACCTGCGACGAGCGCAGCGCCTACGTCTTCGAGGCCCTCTGGAGCCGCTCGGCGCCGGTGGAGAGGGAGCTGGGACGGTAGGGGGCCCGCGGCCCGCCGGCGCGGCGGAGGAGTCCCGTGCCGGCCGCTGAAGGGGAGCGGCGAAGGGCGAACCGCGAGCGGCCGGGAGGCCCATCTCGAAGCACGGCGTGACGCATGAGGCCGCCGCCGCGCTTCGCAGGCGGCTCGTCACCGCGCGCGCCGGCGGCTCCCGCGCCCAGCGCGCCCAAGAGGCTCGCTCCAGCCGACGCGATCCACTCCCGACGGGTCCAGCCCATGGCGGAGGTTCTCTCCCCGGCTCACCTGTCCCGAGGTCACGAGGTTCGCGGATGCATCGTAGGTGTACCCCGCCTTCGAGATGTTCGTCACCGTGCACGTGATCGTGCCGGAGGCCTTGGTCTTCTCGGAGTAGATGGGGCCAGCCCAGCCCTCGGCGTTGGTCACGCCGCTCGTGGTCCCTCCGGTCACGAGCCCCGACCAGCGGACGGTCACCGTGGCGGCGTCGACGGGAGTGTTGTTCTCATCGACGACACGGACACTGGCGGTGGCCTGCCACGTGGCGCCCGTCACGTTCGTCCCCATGACGATGCTCTCGACGTGCAACCGGTTCGTCCCCGGACTTCCCACGGCCGGTCGCACTCCAGGACGACGCCCGCCTTGACGGGCGGGTTCACGGCGATGCGGATGCCGCTCGAGCGCTCCAGGCAGCGATCGTCGATGAAGAGCTGCCTGCGCTGCCCGATGTCGATGGGTGCCCGAGTCGGAACAGCCGGGCTTGCCTGCGCCTTCCCCGCCTCGCCTCCCGCCAGGCGGAAGCCGAAGAGGCTCGCGCGGACCAGGTGGAGCTCGAGGCGCACCGTGCCGGGCGGCAGCTCCGCCTTGTCCCGCCACGCGACGGGCAGGGCCAGGCCGTCGCCGGCCACGGGGCCGGCGTCCGCCAAGGCGTACCCGGGCAGGACCTCGCCGCTCGAAGCGTCCCGGACCTGCACGCGGATCGAGCCGCCCGCGGCCACCGCGGCGTTCAGCGTCAGCCGGCGCGGGCCCCGCTCCGGCATCCGGAGTGGCACGGTGAGGAGCCGGCCGGGCGCATCGCCCGCGTCGCGTGAGACGAACCGGTCCAGCGGCATGCGAGCGAGGCCGATCTGCCGCTCCCTCGCTGGCTCGACCTTGTGGCCCCGCTTGTATCCGCCGTAGTAGAGGAGGATCTCGTCTCCGGCGGGCACGGCGCACCCGATCCAGGCCATCGCCCGGTCCCAGGCGTCCGGATCGGAGCTGCGATCGAAGAAGACCTCGTCGCCACGCTCCCAGCGCCGGCCGTCGCGGCTCGTGACGAGGGCCGTCCAGCCCACGCCGTCCGCGGGCCCGCCGGGCTCGGCGGGCCAGTCGTCGTGGAGCATGCGGGCGAAGCCGATGAGGAGCCCCCCGCGGGCGATCGTGCCGCCGACGCCGTAAAACTCGAGCTGCCCCTCGTCGCGGGCCTCCGGCGCGAGGACGCGCCAGGGCCGCTCCCAGCGCAGGAAATCGTCGCTCCGGCTCGCGACGACCAGCCGCCGGATGTAGAGGCCGGCCCGCCTGCCAGGCGTGTACCCGTCGGCGGGCACCGCCGGCGCCTTCAGGAAGCCGGCGTAGTGCCGGCGGATCGGATCCCAGAAGACATCGATGATGTCCCCGGCGCCGTGGGGCCGGCGGGGATCGTCCAGGAACCACGCCTCGCCGTAGTCCGGCAGCACGGGGTTGCCCTCGTGCTTCGTCCAGTGCAGGCCGTCGGGGGAGAAGGCCACGCGCATCCCCGGGTCGCCCCCGCCGTCCTTCGCGGGCCTCTCCCAGGGCTTCTCCTGACCCCAGTACGCGAGCTTGTAGCGGCGGGCCCGATCGGGGAGCTCCGGACCGTCATCGATCACGCTCACGCCGTATCCGCTCTGGAACGGCGCACTGATCTCGAGCACCCGGTTGTCGTCGCCCAGGATGCCCAGGCTCGGGGTGGTCCAGGTCAGGCCGTCCGAGCTCTCGGCGTAAGCGATGGAGCCCTCGCGGCCGATGTGCTTGTCGTACCACATGCGGAACCGGCCGGTCCGGGGGTCCCTCAGGACGGTGACGTAGGGTTGGGTCGTCCCCTGCTCCCGGCCGATGACCGGGCGATCGAGGGCGCGGCGGGGAGGGTGGACGGTGCGCTTCAGGCCCTCGTGCTCCGCGACGAGGTAGTCGTCCATGAAGAGCTGGGGGTCGTGGCCGGCGGCGACCGGCTCCGCGGCGGGCCATGTGACCACGCGGGTGTCGCGGACCAGGCCCTCGGGCTCGCCGGCGGCCGCCGGACAGTCCAGGAGGATCCGGCAGGAGAGGATTGCGATGGCGGAAAGCCACGAAGGACCGCTTCTTCTTGTCCGCGACGCTGGCTGGGCCACGGCCGACCTCCCTTCCCATCACTCGGTGAACTGGAACGAGTAGAGCTTGCTTCCGCGGAACGCGAGCTTGAGCCGGACCGGCCGGCCCGCCAGGACGCTGACGTCGGTCTTGGCGTCGCGCCACGAGACGACCGTCTCGAGGCCGTCGCCGTGGATGCAGCGGGCGTCGGCGAGGCCGAAACCCTCGATCTCGGCGCCGGCCGAGTCCAGGATCGCCACCCGCCCCTCTCCGGAGGCGGAGGCGTTGACGTTCAGGACGAGGCGCCGTCCGGCGAATGCGAACGGGGCGGTGATGACCTCTCCCCCCTCGTAGTCGAAGTCGAGGGAGGTGAAGCCGTCGATCCGCTGCTCCAGGCGGAAGATGCCGCCGAGCTCCCGGCCCCCCCGGCCGTAGCGGACGCGGGTGTCGCCGTGGGTGAAGGTGTAGCCGGCGAAGTACTGGTGGAGGAGCCGCCCGCGCTCGACGATGCCCGGGAGGACCATCGCGATCTTCACGTCGAGGCCGTCGTAGGTGCCCAGCGGGACGTAAGGCACGCGGTGGCGCTTCCAGCTCCGCCCGTCGTGGCTGACCGCAAGCTGCGTCTCGATGGTGCCGTCGTTCGACTTGCCGCCCCGCGCGAGCGTCGGCTCGAGGAGGTGCCTCCGCTCCTCGGGCCGGTCGTGGTGGTAGTAGGGAGTCGGGAACGCGACGTAGGCGTTCCGGGCCGGGGCGTACTTCTGGGCGGCGTTCGTGTACAGGTCGAGCTCGGGCGGGTCGCGCTCGTCCCGGGCCATGACCACCGGGATGGCCTCCGGCGCCGGCCAGGGCTCATCGATCCGCGCCGCCGCCACGAAGCCGACGGCGCGAAGCCCGTCCAGGACGCGGCGGGGGTAGTGCATGTACCGGCGGGCATCGGCATCCCAGAAGGTCGAGATCTGGCTGTCGGAGTGGAGCGGTGAGATCGGCTCGGGGTGCATGGTGAAGTGGATGCCGTCGGGAGAGGTGAACAGGCGCGTCTTGAGGCTCGGCTCGCTGGAGATGCAGGCGTACCGGCGCTCGGCGGGCGCGTTGGGGTCGATGATGACGGTGCCCTCGCGCTGGCCCCACAGGACCAGGTTGTTGTCGCGGGACCCCTTCCACTCGACGGCGCCGAGGTCGGGCTTCCTCCAGCGGATGCCGTCCTCCGAGGTCGCTAGGGCCAGCCCGAAGCCGGGCTCCACATCCCAGCAGACCGGGACGTAGTAGAGGCGAATCTCCTTCGCCTGGGGATCCCACAGGACGTTCCCGTAGCTCGTGATCCCGCCGCGCTCCCAGGGCCGGTCGGCGATGAGGACGAGGCCGGCGGGCCGCGGAGGGTTCACCCGCACCTCGGCGCCCCGGACCTCCTCGAGGAGGAGATCGTCGAGGAAGAGGAACCTCCCGCCGCCGAGCTCGAAGGGCGCGCGGACCCCCTCGCCCGGCGCGGCGGCGGCCCTCGAGGAGGTGTAGGTCAGGTCATCGAGGTACACCTCGCAGTGCTTGCCATTCGAGTCCTGCATGTTGAACACGCCGAAGCGGTTCATGGACGCCCCTTCCCGCCGCGCGGCAGCCGGGAGCGGCAGCGTCGCCGACTGCGATCCGAGCGCCACCGTCACCGCCCCGCTGCCGCCGGCGGCCTCCGGGTCGTAGAGGATCGCGAGCTCCTGCGGCTTGCCGTCGTCGATGAAAAAGGGCGACCTCTCCGGATGCAGGTGCTCGCCCCGCGCCACGGTGCCGTACATCGGCATGAAGAAGCGGCCGCCCGAGGTCAGGCTGTCCAGGTAGGCGCCGGCGAAGCTCCTCGGCGGCCAGCCCTGGGCGGCGGAGTCGAAGAAGCCGATGAGGATGCCGCTGTCGATGGAGAACCGGCGGATCGCGATCTTTCCCCTCGCCTCGAGCCGGTCGTCCAGCGTCAGCCGGCCCACGTCGTCCCCGTAGTGGCCCTTGAGCTGCGGCTCGCCCGCGTCGACGCGCCAGAAGCGGCCGCCGATCTCGCCCCGCTCCCCGCCGGCGTAGGCCGTCGGGCTGTAGCCGAAATCGTTCGAGCCGTAGAGGACCGGGTCCTCGAAGACGGCGTCGTTCCCCCTCCCCTCCCACCGCGGATCGGCGGCGAAGTCCTCCCGCTCGCCGTTCACCTCCAGGTCGTCGAGGTAGACCACGAGGGCGCGCCCGGGGATCTGCTGGTTGAAGATCCCGAAGCGGTCCAACGTCCCCCCGGCCTTCCGGTGCCCCTCCCGGAGGGGCAGGCTCCACGACCGCCCGTCGAGGGTCAGCCGGATCTCGCCCCGGCCGCCGCCCGCGGCGGGGTCGTAGGCGCACGCGAACCGGTGGCGGGCCGCGCCGGGGGCGATGCGCAGCATCCGGCCGCCGTCGATTTCCTTCACGAGGCCTTCGTGCAAGCCGGTCTTCTCGAGGAACGCGCCGCCGGCGGCCCCGGTGCGGGTGCCGTAGCCGATCTCGATCAGGGCGCCGTCCGGCTCGTTGCTTCCCGCGAGGCGGAAGCCCGCGAAGCTCTTCGGGCGCCACCCTTGCTCGGCGGCGTTGAAGAACCCGATGTTCGCCTCGGCCAGGGTGTGCCACCCCGAGATCGACCTCCCCTCGAGCAAAGCGAAGCTCCCCGAGAACGAAAGCGGCGCATCCAGCGTGCGCGGCTCGATCGCCTTGGCGTAGGTGGCGGGCCTCGTCGATGACTGGATGTAGCCGCCG
Organism: Planctomycetota bacterium; assembly: GCA_016209535.1. Classification (GTDB taxonomy): domain Bacteria; phylum Planctomycetota; class UBA8108; order UBA8108; family SXIK01; genus JACQVW01. Next base: position 17,335 of record JACQVW010000373.1, read on the forward strand.
ATCTCTCCGGCGGCCGCGCCGGCGTGGTTCGTCGGGCTCCAGCCGAACCGCTGCATCACCCGCGGCGGGAACGTGACCGGGAGGCGGTTCCGGACCCCCTCCCAGCCGGGGTCTCGTGCGAAGTCCCGGTGCACCTGGACGAGGCCGCCCTCCCCGAAGGCCCGATCCCTGGCGGCGGCGGTCAGCGCCGCGGCGGCGAGGGCGGTGAGGACGGCCAGGGCGGCGCGTCGCATGGAGGGATCTCCTTCTCGATTCCATAGGTCTCGTTCTCGATCCAGGGCCGCCTCAGGATCGCGGACCAGGTCCACCGTTCGGCCCTCTCGGTGATCCCAGGGCGCGCCAGGCTGACGGCGAAGCCCACGGAGAGGGTCGCCGCCAGGCCCAGCGACGACGGCCAAATAAAGCTCAACACCGGCCCGCCGTCCGCCACCCCTCGGGGGAAGAGGGGCAGGAGGAAAGGCAGCGCCTCGTTCAGGAGCTTCGGCGAGGTCCACGCGATCGCGTAGATGGAGGCCAGCGTCCCCGCGAGGCCGCCGGCGAACACCCCCGCCTGGTTGGCCCGCCGGGTGAACATCCCGAGGAGGAAGATGCCGAGGATGGGCCCCGTGAAGGAGTTTATGATCTTGTTCGAGATCTCCAGGATCGTCCCCAGCCTCGACACGTTCGCCGCCAGGGCGATCCCGGCCGCCCCGATCAGCACGGTGAAGA
>JACQVW010000365.1 GCA_016209535.1 Planctomycetota bacterium
ACGTAGGTGTGGGCGCCAGGTTCGGCCGTGGCGTCCGTGTAGGCCGGAGGGTCGGCGGGAGCCCCCGTGGCGATCTGGACGCCGTCGCGCAGGATGTCGACCCCCAGGGGGACGACCGCGCCGTTCGTCCACTCGAGGACGATGTTCCTCCCCTCGGCCCGCGAGCGCGCGGCGCCGGGGCAGGGCGAGGCCTCGTCGGGCGGATCGAAGGCCCCGTCCGCGACGCTCACGAAGTCCACCTGGATCGCGCCGTCCTGCGGGGTCGCCCCCAGGGCGATCTCGATGTAGCTCAAGGCCGCGCCGCCCGCCTCGGGGAGCGAGGCGGTCTCCGCATCGGCCCGGATCCCCGTGAGGAGCGTGTCGACGGCCGGCTCCTGCTCCCCGTCCAGGTAGAGCCGGAACTGGATGCCCCCCGCGTCCTCCTGCGCGGTCATCCAGACGGACACCCAGACCGACTCGTCGACGTCGAGGCACAGCTCGTCCGGGAAGAAGAACCCGGAGCAGGGCGTGTTGTTGAAGGCGCCCGCGAACTGGAGCGTGCCCGCGTCGGTGATCGCGAAGCAGAGCGTCGCGGCCAGCGTCCCCGAGGCCGCCGTCTTCTGGACGAAGCCGACCTGCCCCTTGTTCTGGTCGTGGAGGTGCGTCCCGCTCGGCACGGGGAGCGCGCCGCCGTTCGTCGAGAACTCCTCCGAGCGCGGCTCCGGGTTCAAGCGCCAGCGCGCGACGAGGGTCACGCCCCGTGCGAGGTCGAGCTCGGCGGTCGTGTCGCGCCAGAGGTAGAGCTTGCGGTTGCCGGGGTCGGGGAAGCCCACGCCCCGCGGGTCGCCGACGTCCTCGAGGGAGAGGACGGAGGCTTCGCCCCCGCCGTCCCCCTCGCCGGAGAGCGCGGCGATCTCGATCCCGCCCGGGGCGCCGTCGCCCGGCTCGGGCGTGGAGCCGTCCCACTGGTCCGAGTTGCTCGAGCGGCGCCACTCGCCGTCGAGGCAGCCGAGGGCGTTGAACGCGTTCGAGTAGGCGTCCTCGCCGGCGTTCGCCTCGTAGGAGTAGGTGAACGGGATGTCCTGCCACCCGCCGCGCGCCTCGAGGCGCGACGGCAGGAGGGCGACCAGGCCAGCGAGAGCTGCGAAGACCACCGTGGGCGTGTGATGGCTGCGACGCATGAGACCTCCTTGTTCCAACGTGAGTACCTTCCGCCGCGGACCCCGCGGCATCGAAACCCGGTGAGCTTCCTGGCTCCAAGGCTCACCCATGGGGCGGCCCGAGTCAAGCGGCGAGCTGCTGCCCTGTCCCAGCTATCGCTCGGGCCCGCCGAGGTCGATGTCGAGCCGCGTCTCTCCCTCGCGAGCGACGAGGCTCACGCGGCGAGGGCCCTGGCCGGCGGGCCCTCGCGCCTCGAGGACGCAGGGGAGGCCCACCGGCGCCTCGAGGGAGTACTCGCCCTCGGGCCCCGCCTCGAGCTCGCAGCGGAAGCGCGGCCGGCCATGCTCGTCCGGCGTGAAGACGCTCAGGCCGGCGCGAGGCACGGGGGCCCCCTCGTGCGTGACGCGGCCGAGGACGCGGCCCAAGGAAGGCAGGGCGACGTCCACGTCGCGCACCTGGCCCGCTGCCACCACGACTTCGTGCTCGAGCTCGATCGAGCTCTCCCGCCAGGCGGAGACCCGGATGCGGAGCGTGCCCGGGCCCGGCGACAGGCCCTCGATCTCGAAGCGCCCTCCGGCATCGGTCGAAGCCCTGCGGTGGATATGCTCCGCCTCCCCCGCAAGGAGAGGGACGACGCTCGCGCCGTAGACGACCGCCGCCCCGTCGCGCAGGACCCGCCCCCGGACGCCTCCGCCCGCCCCGAGCTCAATCCTCACCCTAGGGACGGCACCGGGGGCGACGGCGACCTCGGGGACGCTCGCCTGCGCGAGCCTGGTGTGCATGGCGACGAGCCGGATCCGGCCGGTCGGGATCCCTCCGATCGAGAAGGTCCCGTCCAGGCCCGTGCGGGCGAAGGGCAGGTTCCACGGCGAGCCTCGGTCCTCGTAGGAGACCCCCGTCACCTGGACGCTCACGTCCTCGACGGGCTCGCCCGAGCCCTCGAGGACGGCGACGCCGTGCACCTCGCCCCCGCGCTCGAGCGGGATCGAGACCCCCTCGACGGCTTCGCCCGACTTCACCGAGACCTCGCGGGAGCGGCTCGGCAGGAAGCCGGGCGCGATGGCGTGGACCACGTGGGTCCCCGCCGCGACGAGGGCCGTGAACTCGCCCGTCTCCCCGTCGGCCCAGGCGTCCCGGCCTGCCTGCGGTTCCGTCCCGACCGGTACCGCGACGACGTGCAGCTCGCGAATCTCCGCGCCCTCCGGAACGCGGACCGCACCCGAGATCCTCCCCGAGCGCTCGAGCTGGAGGACCAGCTCCGCGCAAGGGACCTCGGTCTCGAGGTCGAGCTTCTCGAAGCCCCTCTTGCGGACGCTGCCAGACACGCCGCCCGGCCTGACGCCCTCGGCCCGGAACCGGCCCTCGGCGTCGGTCTGGAGGTCACGGACGCCTGACGCGTAGAGGCTGACCTCCGCGCCGGCCACGGGCGCACCGGAGGCCTCCATCACCCGGCCCACGAGCGTCTCGCCCTTGAGCAGCGTGAAGTCCACTCCGCCGGTCGTCTGTCCCTCGAGGACCTGGACCCCGCTCCGCTTGGCCTCGAGGAGGCCCTTGGAGCTGGCCTGCACGTCGTACTCGCCCGCCGGCAGGCGCGGGCTCTCGTAGCGACCTTCCGGGTCCGTCGAGCAAGACGCGCCGGCCGGGTCGGGGAAGGGGACCACGGGCCGGCCCACGCGCCACCGCTCCCACGCGCGCCGGTCCCGGACATCCACCCGCGCCTCCGGCACCGGCAGCCCCCTCGCGTCCACCACGCGCCCCTGGATCCTCCCGCCCGGGCGGACCATGATGTCGATCCCCTCGAGGTCCTCCCTCGCCTGGACTCGGATCCCCTCGACGGTCCCCGCCGCGAAGCGAGGATGGATCGCAGTGAGGAAGTACGCGCCGTGCGGCGAGAGGCCCTCGAGCCGGTAATGGCCGTCCCCGCCGGTCCTCGCGACCTGCATCGCGATCCTCGAGCCATCCTCCCACGGGGCCAAGCCTGGGACGGACGGAGACGCGCGGGCGTTGGCCCACACGATGGCCTCGGCGACGGGGGCGCCTGCGGGATCGAGGACGCGGCCCGACATGGAGCTCCCGGGCTCGAGGGCGACGGCCACTTTCTGCCCTGCCTCCTTGATCTCGAGCTCGAGGCGGCGCTTCGAGACGAAGCCCGTCGCCCTCACCTCGAGGCTGCAGGCGCCCGCGCGGAGGCCTTGGAGCACTGCGGCCCCGTCCTCGCTCGTCTGGGCGGACCGATGGGCGAAGCTCCAGTGCGCCTCGCGGCGATCGACCGTGAGGTGGACCGTCGCGCCCGCGATAGGCGCCCCCGCCGCCGCGTCCGTCACGGCCACCTCCAGCGCCTCGCCGGCCGGCAGCCTCAGGACGATGTCCTCGACGCGCTCCCCGGACCGCGCCTCGATCTCCGTCTCGCCCGAGGGGAGGTAAGCCGCATGGCCCGCGGTGACCCTGTAGCTTCCTCCAGGGAACTCTCGCAGCACGAAGCGCCCCTCGGGATCCGTCCTCGCCTCGAAGGGGTCGGCACCAGGCCGACCGCAGGCCACCGTAGCGTCGGCCACCGGCGCGCCGTCGACATCCGCGACGACCTTGCCCTCGATGACGGCCTCGGGCTCGAGCGCTATGACGAGGTCCTCGGTCCCGCCCGGGACGTCCTTCCTCCCCGCCCGGACATAGCCGTCGGCGCTCGCCACGATGTCGCACGGGCCCTCGGGGACGCCATCGAACGCGAAGCGACCGTCCGGTCCAGTGGTCGCAGGATCGGGAGGCAAGCCGCGAGGGACGCTCCAGACCTTGACCGCCGCGTTCTCGATCGGCTGGCCGCCCGTCGAGAGCACCGCGCCGGCGATGCCGCGGCCCTCGGCCAGCACGACCACGAGCGGGTCCTCCAAGGGCAGGTCGACCTCTCGCACGACCCCAACACGGCCCGGGCCGAAGGCCGACACGCGATGGGGCCCGCTCCCGGCGCGCTCGAGGACGTGCCTCCCTTCGCCTCGGTCCACGGCAGCGCGCGCGCTGTCCTCCAACCCCCCGGTGCCCCCGTGCACGGGCTGTCGGGCCGACGTGCGGGTGACGAAGACCCGCCCGCCCAGGAGGGGCTCGCCGCCGGGGTCCCGCACCTCGACGATCAGATCCGCTGCAGGCTCGAGCAGGATGTCCCCCGCCTCCACTCGCCCCGGAGTGACCCCCGAGGCCGGCTTGTAGAACCCGAGGGCACGCACCGCACAGCCCGGCGAGTCGATCTCGATCACCGCGCTGACACCTGGCGGCGCCTCGCCGACCTCGCACCGACCGTCGGGGCCCGTCCGCGTCTCCCTCGAGGGCAGCGGGTGTCGCGTCGCTCGGTCCCTCGCCGATGGCCGGAGGAGCCGGACCTCGGCGCCCTCGACGGGCCGCGCGCCCTCCGGCCCGACGCGCAGGACCCGCCCCGCGACCGTCCAGCCCCCGGGGGCTACCGTCTCGGCGGCGGCCCGGGGCTCAGACGGACCTGGGCTCTCAGACTCTGGCGCAGCCGGCGCGGCCTCACGGTGCGCCGCGCTCGCGCTCTCCCGCGGCGCGGGCGCGGGCCCGATGCGCGGGCGCGCCACCCACGCCGTCGCGAGCGCCAAGGCCGCGGCGGCGAGAGCCAGAACCGCGATGAGAGGCCTCCTGCCACACATGGAGGCTCATTGTACGCGCGTCGAGCTCTCCTGAAAGCCGGCACTCGGAGGAGGACCGGTGCGCTCCGCGCTGGCGCGCCTCTGGTCAGGGGGATACCATCGGCGCCATGGAGCCGCTCTTCCCCGGAATGGACCCCTATCTCGAGGCGCCGGGCGTCTGGCCGGGCTTTCACGATGCGTTTCTCTTCTGCGTCCGTGAAGCCCTCCAGCCCGTGCTGCCGGACCGCTACTACGCCGAGCTCCGGCAGCGGGAGGAGGTCGGTCTCGCGGACTACGGGGCGAACCACGTGGTTTTCCCCGATGTGGCGGTGAAGCAGCAAGACAGAGGCTCGCGAGGGGGCGCTGGCGCCGCTTCGGGCGTCGCCACTGTGCCGGAGCACATCGTGATCGCCAGCCAGGAGCCCCTGATCGTGAACTTCGTCGAGATCCGCGAATCGGCGGCGGGAGGCCGGCTCGTGGCGGTCATCGAGCTGGTCAGCCCCAGCAATAAGGTCGCGGGTGATGACAGGGAAGCCTTCGAACGCAAGCAGGCCGAGATCTTCTCGAGCGATGCCCACTGGATTGAGATCGATCTCCTGCGGAGCGGGACGCGCCTGGGGGGAAACCCCCGAGTGGCCCTGCACTGCCGCGCCAGGGGGCATGATTACGTGGTCGTCGTCAGCCGTTCGGAGAAACGGACGCCCCAGCTCGACCTCGAGGTCTACGGCTTCACGGTCCACGACCCCCTGCCGGCCGTGGCCATCCCCCTCCGGCCGCCCGACCCCGACGTGCGCCTCGAGCTCGGTCAGGCCTTCCGGCGCGCCTACGAGACGGGGCCTTACCGGAAGATCCTGCGGTACGACCTGCCCGCGGATCCGGCCCTCTCCAGGGAGGACGCCGCCTGGGCGCGCGAGCTGCTCAGAGCCCGGGGCATCGAGGGGAGCGGGTAGGATCGGTCTTGGCGCCGCTCCCGGCGGGGCCCAGCTTCCGCACGCCGGGACCGAGGGCTGGCCCTGACAGCGGGGAGGCTCACCGATCCGGCGGGCCCCATCCGCCGGTCCCTCTCGTTTACAATGCCCTCACCACGGCGCTCCGGCCCGCCCGGAGCAGGGTTTCCAGGTCCACCTCGAGGTGCCGCATGTCGCGATCCCTTCGCCCGCCCGCCCGCGGGGCGCTCGCTGCAGCCTGTCTCCTCTCGGCCGCCTTCGCGGGCCCGGTCGAGGTTGCTCCGCCCAGCCCCAACTCGCCCGATGAGCCTTTCGCGGAGTCGCTCTCCCTCGAGAAGGCGGCCGAGTTCCTCGACGCCGCGAGCGTGACCTGGACGCGGGTGCGGAAGTGCGGCACCTGCCACACGAGCTACGCGTACCTCTTCGCGCGGCCGTCTCTCGCCGCCGGCCCCTCGGAGCCCGTGGCGGAAGTGCGGGGCTTCTTCGAGGGCCGCGCGGCGAACTGGGAGACGGCGAAGCCGCGCTGGGACACGGAGGTGGTCGCGACGGCCGTCGCCCTCGCCGTCCACGACGCGCGCACGACGGGCGTGCTCCACCCCCTCACGCGGAAGGCCCTCGACTGGGCCTGGAGGCTACAGCGCGAGGACGGCGCCTGGGAGTGGCTCAAGTGCGCCTGGCCCCCCATGGAGCACGACGACTACTTCGGCGCCGTCTACGTCGCGATCGGCGTCGCCTCGGCGCCCGAGGGCTACGCGGAGACCGAGGCGGCGAGGGCGGGGCTCGCCAAGCTGCGCAGCTACCTGAGGAGCCACCCCGCGCCGGACCCCCACCACCGCGCGATGCTGCTGTGGGCCTCGACGCTCCTCGGCGGCCTCATGACGGAGGAGGAGCGCGCCGCGGCGGTCCGCGAGCTCCTCGCCCTCCAGCGGCCGAGCGGCGGCTGGTGCACGGGCTCGCTCGGCCCCTGGAAGCGCCACGATGGGAGCGAGAACGACCCCGAGGGCCCGAGCGACGGCTACGCGACGGGCCTCGCCGTCTACGTCCTGCGCCAGGCCGGAGTGCCGGCCTCGGACTGCCGCATCCAGCGGGGCGTCGCGTGGCTCAAGGCGCACCAGCGAGCCTCGGGCCGGTGGTTCACGCGCTCGCCGAGCACGGACAGCCACCACTTCCTGACCCACGCGGGCACGGCGTACGCCGTCATGGCGCTGGCGGCCTGCGGCGAGGCAGGCCCACCGCGGACGGCCGCGGCGGCGGGGGGGCAGCCCGCGCCCCGGTAGGCCGTCGAACGCGGGGGCCGGGGCGCAGGCGCGCGGTGCTGCGAGGAAGCTCCAGGGCCTGATCGATTCGGTCGCAGATCCTGGACAGCGGGCGCGGCTCGCCGAGGCGTTCGCGATCTGCAGGAAACGATAGGCGGCCGCTTCTGGCCTGCATCGGGGCCGCTCCTTTGCGGGCTAGAGGCGAGCGAGCTGCGGCAGCGCGTCGAAGTGGCGGTCCCTCGCGTAGATGTGCAGGTCGTGCTGCACGACCAAGGCGGCGATCCAGATGTCGTTCGTCGGGATGGGAGTACCCAGGATGCGGAGCTGGCGGAGAGGGCGATCCTCACCGGAGAGCGCTCACTTCCACAGGTCCTCGTCGACGCGGTCCTGCTCCGCGATGATCGCGTCGAGCTCCGGGTCCTCGACCCACGTGCCCGCGAGGTGATCCAGGTCGTGGTAGAGGGTCTTGGGCTCCTGAGCGACGCCGGCCTCCTTCAGAAGCGCACGCTTCAGGACCTCGTTGAGGCTTTTCCGCTCCTCATGCGCCTTCCGTCTCAGGATCTCGTCCACCTTGGCTGGAACGTCCCGGACAGTGTACTGGACGCGGGGCTTTTGTTGGACGCCTCGAGAGGCGGCCGGCTTGATGCCCTTCCTGGGGCGGGGGCGCCGCGCGGCGGTGCCGGGGGAAGCACGCTCTGCCTTGCTCATGCCTGCAATATGCGAATGCGCTGCCTACAGTGGCAAGCTGGCGGTCCAGGAAGTCCCTTGGTCTCCACTCCCGGCCTCCGAATCGGCCGTCCCCTCAAGTGCCCCGGCGCCGCGGATGTCGTCGACGACGACGGCGCGGTGGCCCTCTCGGGCGCTCTGTCGCCGCACTCGCCTACCTCTTCCGCCAAGGCCCGCCGCCGGCGCCGCCGTCCCCCGCGCGGGAACGGACGCGAGCGAGAACGGGATGGCCTGCGAAGGAACCGATCGGGCCTTCTGGACTTGAGGCCGAAGGCCGCCCGCGCCCTTGACGCTCCATGGTGGGCGCGGTTCCAATGAGCCCTCCGGGCTCACGAGGTCCCTTCTCCGGGCTTGAGACGACCAGCGCACGAGGACCGCATGCGACGACTCTGCCTCTGCTCCTGCATCCTGATCCTGCTTGGCTCCCGGGCCCTCCCGGGCCAGGTGGCACAGCCGGGTCAACCGGCTCAGCCGGGCCTGCCGGCCCTGCCGGCCGCGCCCGAGGAGCGGACGGCGCCGGAGGCGCCCTCGGCCTCCACTGCCTCCACTACCTCCTCGGCCTCCGAGGGCTTCTGGTTCCGCGGGCTCGAGATCTTCAAGACGGACGCGGGGACCTCTCGGCTGCGGTGCGTCGACTGGAGCTCCGATGGCCTCATGGACATACTCCTCGTCAACAACGCCCGCGCCACCATCGACGTGTTCGTCCAGAAGACCGCCGCCGAGATCGCGAGCTCCGAGGCGAAGCCGGTCGAGTTCGACAACGTCAACGAGATCGCCTCCGACGCGCGGTTCAGGAAGGAGTCGTTCCTGACGGAGAAGCGCGTCTTCGACCTCCTCGCCGACGACTTGAACGGCGACGGGACCCCGGACCTCGCGTACTACGGCGACCCCAAGGAGTTGGTCGTGGTCTTCCGGCCGCCGCCCGGCGGCGGGAGCGAGACACGGCAGCGCTTCGCGATCAGCGAAGCGCGTGCGTTCGGCCGCGGTCTCGCTGCGGGCGACCTGAACGACGACGGGCGGACGGACCTCGTCCTCCTCGGCTCGGGGAGCACGCACATCCTCTTCCAGGGCCCCGACGGGAAGCTGGCGGAGCCCGTGGAGCTCCCGAGCTCGGAGAAGGGCAACTCCTCCCTGGCCGTCGCGGACCTCGACGGCGACGGCCGGAAGGACCTGCTCCTGGCCGGCTCGGGCTCGGTGGAGCCCGTGCGCGTGCGCCTCCAGGGCCCCGCGGGGCTCGGACCGGAGGTGGCCATCGAGACTCCGGCCTTCCGGTCGATCCTCGTCGCGGACATCACGGGAGACGCGCGGAGCGAGCTCGTCGTCGTCCAGGGGGCGACGGGGCGCCTCGTCATCTTCGGGCTCGAGACCGCCGCGCCCGAAGGGAGGGCCCCCTTCGGCCGCATGCGCCTCTTCCCCCTGCCCGCGGGCGAGGAGGCGGGCAAGGCGACGCTCACGCTCGGCGACGTGGACGGCGATGGGCTCGCGGACGTCCT
>JACQVW010000361.1 GCA_016209535.1 Planctomycetota bacterium
GGCCAGGACCTCGCCGCGGCCTTCTCCCAGGTGCTGGGCGACCCCCTCGTCTACGGCGTCGTCCTCCTCGCCGCCCTCTACGGGATCTTCATGGGCGCCGTGCCGGGCCTCACGGCCACCATGGCCGTCGCCCTCATCACGCCCATGACGTACTTCCTCGGGCCGGTCCACGCCATGGCCGCCGTGGTGACCCTCGAGGCCTTCGCCATCTTCGCCGGGGACATCCCCAACGCTCTCGTGCGGATCCCGGGGACGCCGGCGTCGGCGGCGTACACCGACGACGCCTACGCGCTCGCGCGCTCGGGCGGCGCCGAGCGTGTGCTGGGGACGTTCCTCGTCTTCAGCGTCGCGGGCGGCCTCTTCGGCGTCCTCCTCCTCGCCTCCTCGGCGCAGGCCCTGGCGAGCCTCGCCGCGCGCTTCTCCTTCGTCGAGTACTTCTGGTTCTACCTGATCGGCCTCGGCTGCGCCGTGACCGCGTCGCGGGGCCGGCCCTTGAAGGGCGCGCTCGCGCTCGTCCTCGGCCTCCTTCTCTCGACGGTGGGATTGAGCCCCGTCCACAGCGCCGCTCGGTTCGCCTTCGGCGTGCCCGAGCTCTACCAGGGGATCAACTTCATCCCGGCCATGATCGGCCTCTTCGGGTTCTCGGAGGTGCTCAGGAACCTCCGGGGCTGGAGCGCCGCGGCGGCTTCGGGCGGGGCGGAGGCACCGAGCGGGACGGGGGCCGGCGGGACAGGTGCGAGCGGCGTGCCCCCCCGGCCCCCGGTGGGGTGGCTCGCGCAGGTCTTCGCGGCGGCCCTGCCCGACCTCTGGAGGCGCAAGCTCGCCTTCCTGCGCTCGGCCGGCGTGGGGGCGCTCGTCGGCATGCTCCCCGGCGCGGGCGCGGACATCGCGGCGTGGGTCGCCTCGGGCCTCTCCCGCAGGCTCTCGCGAAGGCCCTCGGGGTCCGATGATGCGAGGCTCGAGGCCGTGAGCGACGCCACGACGGCGAACAGCGCGTCCCTCGCCGGCGCGTGGGTGCCGGCGCTCGTCTTCGGCATCCCCGGCGACTCGGTGACGGCCCTCGTGATCGGCATCCTCATGATGAAGAACCTGCGGCCGGGACCCGAGATCTTCGAGAGGCAGGGAGCGCTCGTCTACGGGATCTACATCCTGTTCGCCCTCGCGAACCTCGTCTTGATCCCCGCGGGCTTCCTTGCCATCAAGGCCGGGGGCGCGCTCGTGCGCGTGCCGCGGTGCATCCTCCTGCCCGCGATCCTCCTCTTCTGCGTCCTCGGCTCCTACGCGATCAACGGGAGCTACTTCGACGTGGGCGTCATGCTCGCCCTGGGGGTCCTGGGCTTCGCCCTCGAGCGCTGGGAGGTGCCCGTGGGCCCCGTGGTGCTCGGCGTGGTCCTCGGCGGGCCGCTGGAGGAGGCGTTCCTGCAGACGATGGCCCGCTCGGGCGGCTCCCTGCTCGCGTTTTTCGAGCGGCCCATCGCGGCGCTCCTGGGCACCCTGTGCCTGGGCCTCTGGCTGTCGCCGTGGGTGCGGGCCCTCGCGGGGCGCGTGCGAGGGAACCGAGCTGCCCGAGAGACCCCGGGGGCGTGACAGGCCCCCGGGCCCCCGGTGCGAGACCTCTGCTCGCGCGCGCCGCCTTGCCCGCCGGACGCCGGCCCAGGTATAGTGCCCTCCGTCGGAATCCGCCAAGCCAGTCGTTTCACCACGCCACGCCACGCCACGCCACTCGATCCAGAGGCACGCCCCATGACGAGACAGCACGACCGAAAGCCCGCGAGCTCGGAGCGATGCACCGAGCGCTCGACCCTCTCCCGCCGCCGCTTGCTCCAAGGAGGCGCCGCGCTGGCCGCCGCGGCCATCGTGCCCCGGCACGTCCTGGGCGGCGCCGGCTTCACGGCGCCGAGCGAGATGCTCAACATCGCCGTGATCGGCACCGGCGGGCGCGGCAAGCAGCTCGCGAGCGAGATGATGGCGCACCCGGACGCGCGGGTCATCGCCATCGCCGACCCCAACGAGCGCGCCGACTACGAACGGTTCTACTACAAGAAGACCTCGGGGCGTCTCGTCGTCCTCGAGATGATCGAGGAGCGCTACGGGGAGAAGAGATCGAAGGGCGAGTACCCCGGCTGCCGCGACTACACCGACTTCCGGGTCATGCTCGAGAAGGAGAAGGCCATCGATGCGGTCGTCATCGCGACGCCCGACCACGTGCACGCCGCGGCGACGCTGGCCGCCGTGCGCCTCGGCAAGCACGTCTACTGCGAGAAGCCGCTCACGCGCACCGTCGAGGAGGCCCGCCGGGTCACGGAGGAGGCGCGCCGGGCCGGCGTCGCGACGCAGATGGGGAACCAGGGCAACTCGGGCGAAGGCATCCGATCGGCTTGCGAGTGGATCTGGGCGGGCGTCATCGGCGACGTGACCGAGGTGCACGCCTGGAGCCAGACCGGCGGCTGGGCGAGCCAGTACACTGCGCGGCCGGCCGATACGCCCCCGGTGCCCAAGGGCCTCGACTGGGACCTCTGGCTCGGGCCGGCTCCGTCCCGTCTGTATCACCCCGCGTACGCGCCGTACAACTGGCGCGGGTGGTGGGCGTTCGGCACGGGCGCCATCGGCGACATGGGCTGCCACAACATCGACCCCGCCATGGCCGCGCTCAAGCTCGGGGCCCCGGCGACGATCGAGGCGAGCTCGACCGGCGTGAACGGCGAGACGGTCCCGCAGGCCTCGCTCATCCACTACACCTTCCCGGCGCGCGAGGGCACGCCGCCGGTGAAGCTCACCTGGTACGACTGCGGGCTCTTCCCGCTGAGGCCCGAGGAGCTCGAGCCGGGCGAGAGGTTCGACGGGAACGGCATCCTCTTCGTCGGCACGAAGGGCAAGCTCCTCATGGGCGGGTGGAGCCGCGAGCCGCGCCTGCTCCCGAGGTCGCGGATGAGGGACTTCACGCCGCCGCCGAAGACCCTCCGCAGGGTCGCCGCGCACGACCGCGCGTGGATCGACGCAGCGAAGGGTGGCCCGAAGGCGAGCTCGAGCTTCGACTACGCCGGCCCGCTCGTGGAGCTCGTCCTCCTCGGCCAGGTGGCCGTGCGCACGGGGGAGAAGCTCCACTGGGACACGAAGGCGCTCAAGGTCACGAATTGCGCCGAGGCGGACCGGTACATCCGCGCGGAGTACCGCCCCGGATGGGGGGTGTAGCTCCACTCACGACGGCGAGGGCGAGCCTGTGCTCCGTCGCTACCAGATCCCACCGATGTACGGGCGGTTTCCTCCTGACCATCCTGCTCTGAACGGGATCCGCCAGAAGACGACCTTCAAGACCCAGCACTGCCTGCGTCCGACGAAGGACCTCGTCGACGAGTACCTGGCCCACGTCACGGAAGCGGCATGGCGCAAGTACGAGCGTCTCTACTTCAGGATCCTCGAAGCGCGTTTCCTCGAGAGCAGAGAACCCTTCGACAAGCTCGCCGCCGTTGCAGGAGTCAAGGACTTGTTCCTCGGGTGCTACTGCCCGACGGAGACGAATCCCGACCCGGATCACTGCCATACTTTCCTCGCGGTCAGGTTCATGAAGGAGAAGTATCCTGAGCTTGAGGTGGACCTGAACGTGGTGCGATACACTCCGCCGGCACCCGGCGTCCTCTGATCGGCCGCGGGATTCACACGCCGACGAACCCGCCTGATCTCGGCCCTCCGACGACGGGTTCGGCGAAAGATCTCACGATCGAGGGATCGCCTAATCCTTGTCGTACTCAGCCGCCTGGGGCCGACGCCATCCGGCTCCAGGTGGTGCCGTCCCATTCCCAGGTATCGCCGAAGTGCTGGCCGGAGTGGCCCGGGCCTCACTCGTGACCGCCGAAGAGGACGACCCTCCGGCGGGCGCTGTCGAAGGCCATGGCGTGCCAGGCTCGTGGGGCAGGTCCGCCGATGCCCGCGACTCTCCACGTCGTCCCGTCCCACAACCAGGTCTCTGTCGGCGCCGGGCCCGCTGCGTTGTACCCGCCGAACAGCACGGTGACGCCGCGGGCGGCGTCGTAAGCCATCGCGTGGGCGGCACGGGCAGGGGGACCGCTGCTGGCGGCCAGCGTCCAGGTAGCACCGTCCCACTCCCAGGTATCGCCGAGGAAACCCCCGCCGCTTCCACCGAAGAGGACTGCCACCCCACGGGCGCTGTCATAGGCCATGGCATGCGCGCCACGGGCGCTCGGGCCGGCATTGGAGACCTCGGTCCAGCTCGTGCCGTCCCACTCCCACGTGTCGCGCCGGAGAGCGCCGCCACCGACCCCGAATCCGCCGAAGAGGACGGTCACCTGCCGTGCCGCGTCATAGGCCATGGCGTTCAAGTGCCTGCCGCCGGGACTCGTTGTCGGCTCCCGCTTGACCCACGTGCAGCCGCTCCACTCCCAGGTGTCGGCCGCGCTGGGGTACCCTCCAAAGGCGACGGTGACACCCCGGGCATTGTCATAGGCGAGCGCGTGGTTGCGCCGCGCCGGGCCCTTGAGGTCCGCGACCGACCAGCTGACCCCGTCCCACTCCAGCGTGTCACCGAGGTCGGAAGGGCCGTCGTCGTATCCTCCGAAGACCACGGTCACCCTCCTGGCAATGTCATAGACCATCGTGTGATAGTAGCGAGCCAGTCTGGGCGCCGCGGTCGGGGCGGACTCGGGGCATGGCTCCGGGCACGACCCGGGCCCGCAGCCCAGGCCGTCGATCACGCCATCCGGGTCCAGGCCGCAGTCGGGATAGGGTTGGGGGATGGGCCGCCCTCCCCCGAAGAGGAAGCTGAGTGTGTAGATGGGGTCCGAGATGTCGACGGCCGAGTCATTGTTGGCGTCGGCCGCGGCAAGACAGTTGGGCTCGTCGCCTTTGGCGAAAAGCCAGTTCAGGGTATGGATCGGATCGCTGATATCGACGAACCTGTCGTTGTTGGAGTTCCCCCGGACAAACTCGTACAGCCCGACCTCCAGCGCAGGGTGGTGGTCGTTGAAGCCCGCGTCCACGACGGTGGAGCGGTGCGTGACCGAGCCAATGCGGGCCTCGGGGAGCCACATCATGGGGGGGAACACGGCGCACGGCGTGAGGCGGAAGCGCACCGTGCCCAAGGGCTGGAACGCTCCGTAAGCCCCGTCGAGGAGGACGGCACCGTCCTTCTCCGCCCAGACGGTGATCACGAGCTTCCCATCGTCCTGCAAGACCCTCTTTGCGGGGAAGCGGGTCGCGAGGGCCGCGTCGCCTTCCAAGGGAGTCAGGACGCTCGCGTCATACTCCAGGCATACCGTGATCCCCGTGACGGGCTCGGGCGTCTGGACATGGAGTGGAATAAGGATCTCGCTCTTCTCGAAGGGGCAAAACCCGGGCGGCAGAGGATTGGGGTAAGGCCTGGGCTTGGGCACGCTCTCCTGGATCAACTCCCCCGTGGTCACCCGGAACCGCCTGTCCACGCGGTCGAACCCGCGCGGGTCGTCGTCGGGGTCGCTACCGCAGGAGGCACTGGGAGCCGGAACGCTCGTGGAGCCGGCGACGGTGCTCCTCAGCATCAGGTAGTCGGCCAGGGTGATCCACTCGTTGTCGTTGACGTCCGGTATATCCATGGCTTCCTGGCCCGTACAATCCCGGGGCGGGGGGCCACCGCTCCAGATATACGTGAAGAGAGCGTCCGAGTCGGTGGCGTTCAACGCGGCATCCCCGTCGATGTCCCCTCGCCGGAACCCCACGACCGGCTCGTCTTGACAGATGATCCGGGAGATCGCGGCGAAGATCTCCTCGAGGGCGTTGGCCGTCGAGGCCGGGAAGTAAAGCCCCGTCGTGACGCGGGCGATCTCCTGGAGGTTGTTCTCGACCGGGGAACCGCTCTGGATGCTCAACCCGATCGTGTAGATCACGATCCCCGAACGCTGCGCCTCATCCGCCCAAGAGCCGCTCTGTCCTGAGGGGGTGTAGGTCCCGCCCCCGTCCGTCAAGAAGATGACAGACCTGATCGCCTCCGGCCGGCCGCTTGACTTCAACTCGGCAACGGCCTCCCTCAGCCCGACATCGAGGTTGGTGAAGCCGTCGCTGTCGACGGAGTCGATCTTCTCCTCGAGCTGATCGAAACCGCTCGTCAACGGGTAGGAGAAATCGAGGTCGTCGTCCCAGCTCACCAGGCCTGCGCGGTCCACGGAGGGGTCGAGCTTGGCGAGCAAGCTCTTGGCCGCCGACAACCTGTCGCCCATCGGGTCCGTATAGAACATGCTCCCCGAGCTGTCCAGGGAGAACACCAGGTCGACGGGCGGCCTGCTGCATTCCGCCCGCACCGGCTGGCCCCAGGCCGCGACGCTGAATGAAAGAACGAGCACGCTCAACGCCAGGCCCTCGATCCAGGTGAACGGTGTGCGATTCATGGGAACCTCCTTGCTTCGAGAAACGGATGACGGGCATCCCTCCACGCCTTCCCATGGCGTGACCTGCGAGAAGGCGCTCGCGGGCGCCACCCCATCAGGGGCGGCTGGGCCCCCTCTTTCTCACGCTTTCTTCCAGGTTGCAGCCGGCCCCAGCCGCCTTCCCGGGCGGCGCGCGTGCGGCGCCCGGCGCCGGGGTGGCAGGCGAGCAGCCTGGGGAGCCGCAGTGCTCTGGACGGCAAAGGAGCGGGAAACGGCTGGAAGGCCCTGGAAAACGAGGCGTTTCAGCCCGGGAATGACGTCCAATGGGCCGAGGGAAACGCTCGATGGGCCGGGGAAAACGCTGCCGCAAAAACGCGGGCGCTCCCCGTCACCGCTTCCCCAGGACGTTGGCGGTGATCCGCTGGACCCGCGCGTCCGGGCCGTGCGGGCGGCTCCAGTGGGACCAGGGGATCCAGTGCCCGGGGGGCGA
>JACQVW010000362.1 GCA_016209535.1 Planctomycetota bacterium
GGCCGCCGGCTCGTCCACCATGCGGGCCACGGCCGCGGCCTCGGCCACCCTGAGTCTCCCGAGCACGTGCCCCAGAGCGACCGGGTCCGCGAGGCGGGCATGGTCGTGACCCTGGAGCCCGGCATCTACGGCCTGCCGACGGGGGGGATCCGCCTCGAGCACGACTACCTTATCGCCCCGGAAGGGCCCGAGCGCCTCTCGAGCCACGCGCTCGGCCTCACGTGAGCCCGCCATGACGGACCTCCGAGGGATCATCCCGGCCGTCCACACCGCGTTCGGCGCCGCCGAGGAGGTGGATTGGTCCGCCCAGCGCGCCCTCTTCCGTCGCCTCCTGGCCGAGGGAGTCCACGGGCTCTTCGTCTGCGGCACGTCCGCCGAGTTCCCGCTGCTCGCCCCGGAGGAGCGGGAGCGGCTCGTGGATCTCGCGCTCGAGGAGGCTGCGGGTCGGGCCGCGGTGGTCGCCCACGTCGGAGGCCTGCGGCCGCGAGACGCGGCGCGGCTCGCCGGACGCGCCGCCCGGGCCGGCGCGTCCGCCGTGAGCTCCGTCCCGCCGTACTACTACGCCTACCGTGCGGCCGAGGTCGCCGAGTACGTCCGGGAAGTGGCCGCGGCGGCGGACGTGCCATTCCTCTACTACCACATCCCCGAGCGCACGGGCGTCGCGCTCGACGAGCGCCTCCTCGAGCGCCTCCTCGAGGTCCCGAACGTCCGCGGCATGAAGTTCTCGGACCCGGACCTGGCGCTCCAGGAGCGGCTCCAGGCCCTGGCCGGGCCCGGCTTCAAGGTCTTCTGCGGCGTCGACGAGATCCTCCTCCCCTCGCTCCTCGCCGGGGCGGCCGGCGCGGTGGGCTCGACCTACAACTTCCTCGCGCCGATCTTCCTCGAGCTCTGGGGCGCCTTCCAGGCAGGCAGACGGACCGAGGCACGGAGCATCCAGGAGCGCGCGAACGGCATCATCGCGGTCCTTTCGCGCCACCCGCCGCTCGCGGCGAGCAAGGAAGCGCTCGCCATGATCGGCGACGCGGCCGGCCCGCCGCGCCGGCCGCTCGGCCCCCTCTCTCCCGGCGAGGCCGCGGACCTGCGCCGCGAGCTGCGCGAGGCGGGATACCCCGAGGCACGCGGCGGAGCTTGACTTCGCCGAGAGAACCACCGACGATGGGGTCCGACCCAGGAAGGTGTCTCCACGACGTCTGGGGTCACGGTGGAACGATGCCTCACTCGGGAACCATGACGCCGTCCTCGAAACCTCCTCGCGGCGGGGCCAGTCGTGGATCGGAGCCCGTCCCGGACGCGCGGGAGCACTACCTCGCCGTGGGGCGACTCGCGGCCGGGGTGGCGCACGACCTCAACAACGTGCTCACCGTGATCTACGGGTTCACCGCCCACGCCCGCTCGACCCTCGCCGAGGGGCACCCCGCGCTGCGGGCCCTCGACATGATCGAGAAGGCCGCTCACCAGGCGAGCTCGGAGACCCGGCTGCTCGTCGGGATGGGCGCGCTCCCGCTGCAAGAGCAACTCGAGCTCGACGTGCGCGGGCTCGCCGTGGACGCGTCCCGCCTCCTCCGCCGCATCCTGCCGCACGCCGTGGAGGTCGCTCGCGACGAGCCCTCGGGCCCGCCCTTGCCCGTGCGCGGCGATGCCGCGGCGCTCCTCCTCGCCACCCTCTCCCTGGCGCTCGTCCTCGCCGAGCCGCGCAGGCGCGGGACGCGAGTGGCCGTGGCGGCCTCCCTGGCCGCGCCCCGCGCCGCCTCCGGGGCCGGCGCCCCGGAGGTCCCGAGCGCGCAGATCGCCGTCTCGGTCTCGCGGCCCGGAGACGAGACAGCCTCCGGGGCGGCGGCGTCCCGGCGGCGCCGCCCGGCCGAGCCCGAGGGCCTCCGGCACGTGCGCTGGATCGTCGGCCAGCACGGCGGCGACCTGGAGCTCGCCGCGCTGGAGGACGGGACCACGGTCTGCACGGTGCACCTGCCCCTCGCGCCCCCGGGCCAGGCGCCGGGTCGCCCGGCCGACACGGGTGGGGCGCGCGGGAAGGGCGAGTGCATCGTCCTCGGCGAGAGCCACGAGTACGTCCGACAGATCGCGGCCGCCGCCCTCCGGGCCGCCGGCTACGAGGTCCGCGAGTCCCCGGACGGACCTCGATTCCTCGAGGAGACCCGCCGGGAAGGGAGCCGCGTCTGCCTCCTCCTCCTGGAGTGCGACCTCGCGAAGCGCGCCGGGACGGACTGCCTGAGGAGCGCCCGCGCCGAGGGCATCACGGCCCCCGCCATCCTGATCACGGACGACGGCGACGTGGACCTCGCGCTCGCGAGCCAGATCGATACAGTCATCCTCAAGAAGCCCTTCCGGACATCGGACCTCCTGGCCCTCGTGGACCGGGTGCTCCATCCGCCCGCCCCGGGAGGCGCGGCATGAAGGGGAGGCCCATTACCGTCGTCATCGCCGACGACCACGCGCTCCTGCGAAGCGCCTTCGGCCTCCTCCTCCGGTCCCACGGCGACAGCCGCCTCGTCGGTGCGGCGGCCGACGCCGATGGCGCCATCGCCACGGCGGCGGCCGCGAAGCCCGACGTGGTCATCCTCGACATCGACATGCCCGGCCGGGGCAGCTTCGAGGCCGCGCGCGAGATCAAGAGGTCCTGCCCGGGGGCCCGGGTGATCTTCCTCAGCGCCTACGTCCAGGACCGGTTCGTCGAGCAGGCCCTCGCCGTGGAGGCCTCCGCGTACGTGACGAAGGGCGAGCCGCCGGAGGCCATCCTGAAGGCGATCCGCACCGTGGCCGAGGGGGGCGTCTACTTCTCGCCCCAGGTCCTGGACCGCATCGTCATCGACTCGCGGGGCGCGCGCCTCGCCACGGTCCAGCAGAGCCGGTTCTCGACCTTGACCCGGCGCGAGAGGGAGGTCCTCGTGCTCGTGGCGCGCGGGAAGTCGAAGAAGGAGATCGCCGACGAGCTGGGCTTGAGCCTCAACACGGTCAACCGGCACACGTCGGGCCTCATGGCGAAGCTCAAGATCCACGACCGCGTCCAGCTCGCGCGCTTCGCGATCCGCGAGGGGCTCGTGGAGGCCTGAGGGACGGGACGGTGGCTCCCGGACCGGAGAGCGGACTCGCCGTGCGGGATGCGGCGGACGGCGTTCCCCCCTTCCTGGCTCACCTCGCCGCGGCTACGATGGGCCCCGCATGAGATTCCGCGGCATCCTCCGAGCAGGGTTCCTGTCGCTCGTCCTCGGCGGCTCGGGCGGCGGGCCCCGCGCCGCCGGCGCCGCCGACGCTGCCAAGGGGCTCCCGATCCCGAAGGGCCCCGAGCCCGCGCCGGTCGCGATCCCGCACTTCCCGCGGCGCCTCGATGCCTTCGTGTTCCGGAGCTGGGGCGCGGCCCCGCCGGCGAGGATCGCCCGCGCGATCGGGGCGACCGAGGAGCAGGTGCGCGGCCTGGCCCGCGACCTGGGCCTGGGCGATGCGCCGGAGGTCACGCAGGAGGCCTTCCGGAGGAGCGCGATCACGATCATCCGCCGCTCGTGGCACCTCCTGCCGTACCCGCAGCTCCTCGAGCTCCTCGGCTGGAGCGAGGGAGAGCTCGGCTACGCGCTGCGGGAGGACGACTTCCTGTGGATCAAGCTCGGGGGCCTCAAGCCCCGCTGCGAGCCGATCCGCTGGGAGGAGCCCGACGCGGCGGCGCGGGAGCGCCACGCCGAGATCCGGAAGGTCGTCGAGGATGCCCTCGGGGGCCGGGCCCTCGCCACGTTCGAACGCCGCTTCGCCTTCCTCGAGGAGCTGCGGGCGCCCGTGGCCCCGGCCCCGCGGCCCCGCCGGGCCGAGAGGCCCGAGGGCGCGGTGGACCTCTCGACGGGGTGGAGCCTCGCCGCGCCCCCGGCCGCGAGCGAGGGCCTCCGCGGGGCGGCCGGCCGCCTTCGAGCGGGCCTGGAGCGCCTCGGAGCCAGGCTCGCGGCGGAGCCCGCGCCGGCGGGCTCGCCCACCATCGCCTTCGGAGACGGCCTCCCGTCGCCGGGGCGCCCCGAGAGCCACGAGGTCCGCATCGCGCCGGGGCGCGTCGCCGTCTCCGCGGAGGACGACATGGGGTTCCACCGCGCCGTGGAGCTCGTCCTCTCCCGCTGTGAGCGAGCCGGCGGCCCCTGGCTCGAGCCCGGGACCGTCCGCCGCGAGGCGCGCTTCGGCGTCCGCTTCCTCTACTCCTACTTCGCCCTCTACGGCGACGCCCTCCTCGAGCCGGGCCTCGACCCCTCTCCCGACGGCTACCTCGAGAGGCTCGCGCGCCTCGGAGTGAACGGCGTGTGGCTCCCGGTCCTGCTGCGCAACGTGGCGCCCAGCGAGAGCCTGGGCCTCGTCCCGAGGGACGGCGGCGCCGCCGAGGAGCGCGAGGCGCGGCTCCGGGCCCTCGGGGCCCTCGTCGAGCGGGCGGCGCGCTTCGGGATCGGCGTCTACCTCTACCTGAACGAGCCGCGGGCCATGCCGCTCGAGTGGTTCGCCGGCCGCGAGGGCCTCCGCGGCGTCGTCGAGGGCGACGCGGCGAGCCTCTGCACGAGCGTGCCCGAGGTGCTCGCATGGCTCGGGGCGTCCGTCGAGCACCTCTGCCGCCGCGTCCCCCGCCTCGCGGGCCTCTTCACGATCACCGCCTCGGAGAACTTGACGAGCTGCTGGTCGCACCAGCGCGGGCGCGACTGCCCGCGCTGCAGCGGTCGGGCCCCCGCCGACGTCCTGGCCGAGGTGAACGCGGCCGTGGCGCGCGGCGCCCGCGCCGCGGGCTCGCGGGCCCGGGTCATCGCCTGGGACTGGGGCTGGCCCGACGACTGGATCCAGCAGGTCATCGAGCGGCTCCCCGAGGGGGTCGCCGTCATGAGCGTGAGCGAGTGGTCCCTGCCCATCCGCCGCGGCGGCGTGGAGACCACCGTCGGCGAGTACTCCATCTCGGCCGTGGGGCCCGGGCCGCGCGCCCGGCGCACCTGGCAGCTCGCGAATGCGCGGGGCCTCGAGGCGATCGCCAAGGTCCAGGCGGGCAACACCTGGGAGCTCTCGGCGACCCCGTACATCCCCGCGGTGAGGCTCGTCGCCGAGCACGCCCGGCGCCTCTCCGAGGCCGGGGTCGGCGGCGTCATGCTCGGCTGGACCCTCGGCGGCTACCCCTCGCCCAACCTCGAGGCCTTCGGCCGGTACGCCTTCTCCTCGTGGACGAACGGGGTCGCCGACCCTCTGCCGCAGGTCGACCATGTCCTCGAGAGCGTCGCGGCGGGTCGCTTCGGCGAGCTCGGCTCTCCGGGCCCGGTCGCGCAGGCCTGGACCGGCATGAGCGATGCCTTCCGCGAGCTCCCCTACCACGCGGCGAGCATCTACCGCGCGCCCTTCCAGACCGGCCCCGCGAACCTCCTCCACGCGGAGCCTTCGGGCTACGCATCGACCATGGTCGGCTTCCCCTACGACGACCTCGACGGGTGGCGCGCGGCGTACCCGCCGGAGGTCTACGCGGGCCAGCTCGAGCGCGTGGCGCAGGGCTGGCGCGAGGCGATGGAGCGCCTCCGGGCCGCCGCGAGGGTCGCACCGCGCGAGTCGTCCCTCGCCGCGGAGCTCCGCGTGGCCGAGGCGGCCCTCCTCCACTTCGCGAGCGCCGCGCAGCAGGCTCGGTTCGTCATGGCGCGGGCGCGCCACCGCGATGCGGCGGCGAGGAAGGACCGCGCGGCGGCCCTCGCCGCCCTCGGGGACATGGACCGCATCGCGGGAGACGAGGAGGCGGCGGCCCGGGCGCTCCTCGCGGTCGTGCGCGAGGACTCGAGGATCGGGTTCGAGGCCACGAACCACTACTACTACCTGCCAGCGGATCTCCTCGAGAAGGCCGTCTCGTGCCGGTGGATCCGCGACGTCTGGGTCCCGCGGGAGCGCGAGGGGGCCGGGAAGTGAGGACCTCCGCGCTCCTCGCCCCGACCCTCGCCGCGCTGGCCCTCGCCGGCTGCGGCGCGCCCGAGCCGTCCCTGGTCCTGCGGACCTCGCTCCGCTACGGCGGCGCCGGTCCGGCGCGCGTGGTCCGCGTCGCCGCGGGCCGCGTGCGCCGCGACGAGCGCTCGGGGGAGGTCCTCCTGGCCCTCGTCGAGGCCCCCGAGGGGCCCATCGAGCCCCGCGGGCCCGGCGACGACCCGCTCCTGCGCCGCGCCCACCGCCTCGGCGTGATCGCGCAGCACGTGGTGCGCCTCGAGCTGGGGCTCCAGGGCGGGGTGGGCCTCGTCATCCTCCTCTGCCCCGTGCCGAACGCGGGGCCCGTCGTGCTCGAGGCCGAGCTCCCGGGCGACCGCGGGCTCGCCTTCGGCGTCCCTCTCGCGGGCGGCGCCGTCTCGCCGGCGCACGCCTCCGCCTTCCTCTTCGGCGCCGCGCACCAGTCGGTCTTCCTGCGCCTGACCGTGCCCGAGGCGGGGAGCGGCTGCGCCATCGCTCGAAGGGATCCCCGGTGCCTCTGGATCGCCCACGGCCTGGCGAGCCTCGCCGCGACGCGCAGCCTCGGCAGCGCCCTCGAGGACGAGGTCGAGCTCGCACCCGTGGCCTACGTCGAGCTCTTCGAGGAGGCCCTCGCGAGGGGAAGGCGGGCCATCTGCCTCACCTCCTGGAGGCCGCGCGAGCCCGGAGAGCCGCTGCCTGCGGGCGAGGCCGCCGCGGAGGACCTCCTCTGCCGCGCCGCCGCCGAGCACCTCTGCCACCGCTGGCAGGCGGGCGCGCTCCGGCGCGGCCTCGCGCGGCCCACGGCGGCCCTCGCCGCCTGGCTCCGGGGCCGCACCCTGGGTCCCCCGTACGAGGAGCTCACGGACTGGATGCGCCGCGCGGGCGACCTCGACGTGGGGCGCGAGGCCGAGTCCGTGGACCTCGCCGAGGCGCTGGAGCACCACAGGCGGGTCTGGCGCACCCTCGGCTGGAAGCCCGCCGCGGGGCCCTGACGATCCTGCGAGGAGCCCACCGTGATCCAGAAGATCCTCATCGCGCTCGCCCTGCTGGCCATCTTGTGGCTCGTCCTCTTCCCGCGGCGGATCCCGGGCCTCTTTCGCCGAGCGGGAAGGCGCGTCGGCGAGCTGGGGACCCTGGGGAAGGAGCTCGCCACGGGCGAGGAGGCCGAGGACAGCCCGCTCGCGCGCTACGAGCTCCGCGCCGGCGAGATCGTGGCGGCGCGCCTCCTCGCACGGCACGCGCTCGCCGGGGACGCGGGGCTCCAGGCCAGCGTCGCGGGCCTGGGCGCGCGGCTCGCGCAGCACGCCTTGCGCCGGCAGGTCCTCTACCGGTTCTCGGTCCTCCAGTCGGACGAGCCCAACGCCTTCGCGGTGCCCGGCGGCTCCGTCTTCATCACCTCCGGCATGGTCGAGCTCTGCGGGGAGGAGCCCCAGAGGATCGCGGGCGTCCTCGCCCACGAGATCGTCCACATCGACCGGTGCCATGCCGTCCGGAGCCTCGCGGCGAGTATGGCCGTGCGGGCCGGGTTCCACGTCCTGTCGCTCGGACGCGGAGCGATCCTCGCGCGCCTCGCCGGCGGCATCGAGGCCCTCCTGACACAGGGTTACGCCCAGGACCGTGAGCTCGAGGCGGACCTCCTCGGGGCCCGCCTCGCCCGCCTCGCGGGCTACGACCCGCGGGGCCTCATCGACGTCCTCGAGCGCGTGCGAGCCCTCGCGCCCGACGGGCGCGGCCCCCTCGCGCAGGTCCTCCAGTACTTCCGGTCGCACCCGCCCGTGGACCTACGCATCGCGCGGCTGCGCGCCGAGGTCGGATAGGCCCCGGATCGAGGTGCTCGTCCGCGGGGTCAAAGGCCGGCACGCAGACGATGTAGCCTGCCATCAGCCTGACTCCTTCTCCCGCCCCGCCTCCCGCCCCGGCCGCGCGAGCCCCTCGGCCTCGGCCCGCACGAGGAGCTTCACGAGCTGAGAGTACTCTCGCATGCCTTCCTTGACCCCCTGGCTCTTCAGGTAGGCATGGTACACCGCGTGCTGCGCCGCGGCGAGCCCCTCCACGGTGTAGCGGCGCGCGGCATCCTCCATGGCCTCCAGGTCCTCCTGCGCCCGGGGCGGCAGGGCCGACCGCGCCGCTCCCCGCTCGGCGGCCGGGAGCCACGCCGCGAAGCGGCGGAAGAGGCCGAGGGCCGTGGCGTACCGAGCGTAGGGGTCGTCGGCCTCGAGCCCTGCCAGGGCCGCGGCGAGGTCCGCATCGGCCTCGCCGCAAAGGCCCGCGACGTGCGCGAGCTCGTGGGCGGCGACGGCGAGGAAGGCGATCTCGGGCTCGCCGCCATCGACGTGGACCTCGAGGGTGAAGGGCACCGTCACGCCGCTCGTCCCGAAGCAGAGGAGCCAGCCTGCGGGGAGCCGCTTGACCCGCCGTGGAAGGGCCGGCGCCGCGCCATCCCAGGTCGCCACGAGACGCGAGAGGGACCCGCGCAGGCTCGCCAGGGCCCGGGCCCCGTCCCGGCCGGCGTCCTCGGGCAGGTCCGCGGCGACCCGCCCGGCCAGCCCGGCGGTCCAGCGGGCGATGTCGCCGGCCTCGACCGTCCTCTCCTCGAGCCCGAGCCGCCCCTCGAGCCGCTCGCGCCGGTAGCCCGCGCCCCAGAGGAGGATGAACGAGGCGTAGGCGGCGACGGCGAGGGTCGCGGCCCCCTCGACGGGCCCCAGGGAGGCCCCGGCGATCGACGCGCCCTCGGCGCGCCGCCTCCGCCAGGACCGGGCGGCCGCCGGCGGTCCGACGAGCAGCACGAAGGCGAGGACCATCACGCTGAGCGAGAAGGGCGCCAGGTCTCCGGCGCGGACGAGGAACGCGGCGATGGCCGGATAGGCTCGACGCGAGTACCTCGCCTCGACCCAGCCCGGCGAGGGAGGAACGAACGTCCAGAGGACGCACGCCGCGGCGAGGCAGACCGTCGCGATGCGGCGCGGGAGCCGCTGGCGCGGCCGGGGCGCGGGCGGGGAGGACATGGGAGTATTCTCGCCAACCTCCGCCGGTCGCGCCAGCGGGCGCCCCCGGTCCGGGGAGAGCGCGCCCGGGAGCCTCGACTCAGTAGTTGAACGTGAAGTCCGCCGCCCGCGTGCCCTTGAAGATGCCCTTCAGGTCGAGCTTCAGCTCCTCGGGGTAGTCCGAGGCGGCGAGGGCGTGCTCCAGGCTGACGAGGTCGTTCTGGTAGAGCTGCCGGAGCGACTGGTTGAAGGTCTGGCAGCCGAAGTACTCGCCTTCCTTCACGGCGTTGTAGAGCTCTTCGGTCCTGCCCTTGCGGAGCAGATCGCGGATCGTCGGGGACTCGATCAGGAGCTCCACGGTCGGCACGCGCCCGCTCCCGCCCTTGCGGGGAAGCAGGCGCTGCGACACGACGCCGACGAGGATCAGCGAGAGCTGCAGGCGGATCAACTCGTGTTGGTGGGGCGGGAAGAAGTTGATGATGCGCTCCACCGTCTGGATCGCGTTGATCGTGTGCAGCGTGCTCAGGACCAGGTGCCCGGTCTCGGCCGCCGCGATCGCGGCCTCCACCGTCTCCCGGTCGCGCATCTCGCCGATGAGGATCACGTCGGGACTCTGGCGCACGGCCATCTTGAGGGCCTGGATGAAGTCCGGCGTGTCCGTCCCTATCTCGCGTTGGATCACGATGGACTTGCGGTCCTTGAACACGAACTCGATCGGGTCCTCGATCGTCACGATGTGCCGGTTGAACCGCTCGCTCATGAAGTTGATCATGGCGGCGAGCGTGGTCGACTTGCCGCTTCCCGCCTGGCCCGTCACGAGGACGAGCCCGCGGTTCGAGGTCGCGAGCTTCGTGAGGACCACCGCGGGGAGGTTCAGCTCCTCGAAGGAGGGGACGTTGCTCTCGATGTGCCGGAGGACGTACCCGAGGTTCCCCTTCTGCCGGAAGATGTTGACGCGGAAGCGCCCGATCCCCGGCAGCTCGTAGGCCACGTCGATGTCCCGTTTCCCGTCGAAGCTCTCCTTCTTGGAGTCCTCGATGATCTCGAAGATCTCGAGGGCGTCCTGCTGCGTGATCTCGTCGGTGTCGAGGAAGTGGATCGCCCCGTCGATGCGCAGCGAGGGGGGGCTCCCGACCTTGATGAAGAGGTCGGAG
Organism: Planctomycetota bacterium; assembly: GCA_016209535.1. GTDB lineage: Bacteria > Planctomycetota > UBA8108 > UBA8108 > SXIK01 > JACQVW01. The sequence continues at coordinate 10,073 of JACQVW010000362.1, forward strand.
GCCTTCTCGATCACCATCTTTCGCAGCATCTCATGGAATTCCATGGGCACTCTCCTCGGCTCTCGCTCCCGGGGCGCTGGACCGGAGAAGTCTACGATGCCCCGAAGGAACGGGCGATCCGCCGACGGCGCGTCAGGCCCCGGGGTCTCGGAGCAGCGCGGCCGCCCTGCCGAGCAGGTCCTTCACGCCCCTGCCCGTGACGGCCGAGATGGCGGCGACGGGGGCGCCGAGGAGCCCCTCGAACGCGACGACGAGCGCGGCCTGTTCCTCCGGGGGGAGGAGGTCGGCCTTGCTCGCGGCCACGATCCGACGCTTCCCGGCGAGCTCTTCGCTGTGCTGGGCGAGCTCCGCCTCCACGGTCCTGTAATCGGCGAGCATCTTCTCAGCCGATCCCGCCTCCAGGGAGACGAGGTGGACCAAGATGCTGGTCCGCTCGATGTGGCGAAGGAACTCGATCCCCAGCCCCGCTCCCCGGTGCGCCCCCTCGATGAGGCCCGGGATGTCCGCCACGACGAGCCGCCTGTAGTCCCCGATTTCGACGACGCCCAGGTTGGGCTTCAGCGTGGTGAAGGGGTATGCACTGATCTTCGGCGTCGCCGCCGAGATGCGCGCCAGGAGCGTCGATTTCCCCGCGTTGGGGAGCCCCACGAGCCCGATGTCGGCCAGGAGCTTCAGCTCCAGGTAGAGCTTCCGCTCCGTCCCCGGCACTCCCTCCTCGCGCTCGCGCGGCGCCTGGCGCGTCGAGGTTGCGAAGGCCCTGTTGCCCCGGCCCCCCTTCCCGCCCCTCGCGACGGGGAGCCTCGAGCCGTGCTCGAGGATCTCGCCCAGGAGAGGACCCTCGCGGGGCTCCCGGTCCGGGAGCGCCTCGCGGACCACGGTGCCGGCCGGGACGGGGATCGTCAGGTCCGCCCCGTCGCGCCCAGCCCGGTTGTTGCCGCCCCCGGGCCGGCCATCTCCCGCCTCGTAGCGGCTCCTGTAGGCCAGGTCGTTCAGCGTCGTCAGGTCTCCGTCGCCCTGGAGGAACACGCTGCCGCCGTCGCCTCCATCGCCGCCGTCGGGACCGCC
>JACQVW010000363.1 GCA_016209535.1 Planctomycetota bacterium
GTATCAAGGTTCATGTCAAAGAAGGTCCCTTTAGGAAGCCGAGGGCACCTTCGGATTCTGCCGGAGCCGGGCGGGGTTAGCTTCGGATTGCTTAGCTTCGGATTGAGGTTCCCGCGCGCCCCCTGGCCTCGCCGCGGGCGCCGCGCTAAGATCTGCCCCCGCGCTCTTCGAGCGCGCGGAGGCTTTCATGAAGTACCCGGTCGCGCTCACGGTCAACGGCCGCAGGCACGAGGTGGAGGTGGAGGCGAGGACCCTCCTCGTCCAGCTCCTCCGCGACGAGCTGGGCCTCACGGGGACCCACGTGGGCTGCGAGGACTCGCTCTGCGGGGCCTGCACCGTGATCCTCGACGGGAAGGCCCTCAAGTCCTGCACGCGGCTCGCGGTCCAGGCCGACGGCTCCGAGGTCCTCACCATCGAGGGGCTCGCCGAGGAGGCGCGCCGCGCCGGGATCGCGAGCCCGAGCGGCCTCCACCCGATCCAGGAGGCCTTCTGGGACCGGCACGGAGTCCAGTGCGGCTTCTGCACGCCGGGGATGGTCCTCGCCGCCAAGGAGCTCCTCGAGCGCTGCCCGCGGCCCACCGAGGAGGAAGTCCGCCGCGGGATCGACGGCAACCTCTGCCGCTGCACGGGCTACCAGCGGATCGTCGAGGCCGTCCGGCTCGCGGCCGAGAGGCTCGCGGCGTCGGCCCCGGCCCCCGGTGAGCGGCGGGCCCCCGCGTGACCATGGTGCGCAAGCACGCCGGCCAGCCCCTGCGCCGCCTGGAGGACCCGCGGCTCCTCACGGGCGCCGCGCGCTACGTTGACGACCTCCGCTTCGCGGACCTCCTGCACGTGGATTTCCTCCGGAGCCCCCATGCCCACGCCCTCATCAAGTCGATCGACGCCGCGGCGGCGAGGGCGCTGCCGGGCGTCGCGGGCGTCTTCACCCACGAGGACCTGCGCGGGCGCTGGGGCGGCTTCCCCGTGCCCGGCGCGCCGCCGGCCGGGGGGGGCGACGGGGGGCCCGCGGCGAAGGACCCGCCGCGCCCTCCCCTCGCCGACGGGGAGGTCTGCTATGCGGGGCAGCCCGTCGCCGCCGTCGCGGCCGAGAGCTCCGAGGTCGCCCGCGACGCCCTCGAGCTCATCGACGTCCGCTACGAGCCGCTTCCCGCCGCGCTCGACGCGGCGGCGGCGCTCGAGGCCGGCGCGCCCCGGGCGCACGCGTCGCTCCCGGACAACGTCGCCTTCCGCTGGGAGCGGAAGGGCGGCGACACCGAGGAGGCCTTCCGCAAGGCGGACCGCGTCGTCCGCGTGGAGATCCGGACCGAGCGCGTCGTCCCCTGCCCCCTCGAGCCCCGCGGCGCCGTCGCGCGCTGGCTCCCCGGCGAGGACGAGCTCACGGTCTGGACCTCGACCCAGTCCCCGCACCTCGTGCGGGCCCAGCTCGCGCACGGCCTGGGGCTCCCCGAGAGCCGCGTGCGCGTGGCGGCGCCCGAGGTCGGCGGGGCCTTCGGTTCGAAGCTCGGGGCCTGCGCCGAGGAGGCCGTCCTCGCCGTCCTGGCCCGCCTCCTGGCCCCTCGTCCCCTGAAGTGGATCGAGGCGCGCCGCGAGAGCATGGCCTCGCCGCCGCACGGCCGCGGCCAGAGGGGCGCCCTGGAGCTCGCGCTGCGCTCCGACGGGAAGGTCCTCGGCGTGCGCTACGAGGCCGTCCTGGACCTCGGGGCATGGAGCGGGCCCTCGGCGCACCTCGCCGCGGCGCTCGCGGGGTCCATGGCCTGCGGTGCCTACGCGGTGCCCGCGGCGAGCGTCGCGGTCGCGGGGGTCCTGACGAACAAGGCTCCCGCGGGAGGCTGCCGCGGCGCGGGGCGCGCCGAGATGGCCTACGCGATCGAGAGGGCGATGGACCTCGCCGCGGCGGAGCTCGAGCTGGACCCCGTCGAGGTCCGCCGCGCGAACTTCCCTCGCAGCTTCCCCCACGGGACGGCGGCCGGAGCCGTCTACGACTCCGGCGACTACGCGAAGACCCTCGACCGCGTCCTCGAGCTCTGCGACATGCCCCGCCTGCGGGCCGAGCGCGACGCGCGCCGCCGGAGGGGAGAGCTCGTGGGGATCGGCCTCGCGACCTACGTCGACCTGTGCGGCCCGGGGCCGTCGCGAGCCCTTGCCGCGGGCGGGTGGGAGGCGGCGGCGGTGCGCGTCGGGCCGGCGGGGGCGGTCGACGTCTTCACGGGCGCCTGTCCCCACGGCCAGGGGCAGGAGACGGCCTTCGCCCAGCTCGCCGCGGACCGTCTGGGCGTGAGCCCCGAGGACGTGCGCGTCCACCGCGGCGACACGGCGCTCGTCGCGGGCGGCGGCGGCACGTTCGGGAGCCGCGGGACCGCGGTGGGCGGGTCGGCGGTCCACGAGGCCGCGCGCCGCGTCGAGGCGAAGATGCGGAGGATCGCCGGCGCCGCCCTCGGCGTGCCCGCGGAGTACGTGGAGCACGCGGGGCGGCGGTTCGTCGCCGGCGCGCGCTCGATCGCGTACGAGGAGGTGTGCCACCGGGCCCACCGTGGCGTCGAGCTCCCCGAGGGGCTCGAGCCGGGCCTCGAGGCCGCCTGCGCCTTCGAGCCGCGGAGCTTCACGTTCCCCTTCGGGGCGCACGTCTGCCTCGCCTCGGTGGACCGCGAGACGGGCGAGCCGAGGCTCGAGGGCTACTGGGCCGCCGACGACTGCGGCCGCGCCGTGAACCCGCTCCTCGCCGAGGGTCAGGCCCACGGCGGGATCGTCCAGGGGATCGGCCAGGCGCTCCTCGAGCGCGCCGCCTACGACGAGGCGGGGCAGCTCCTCACGGGCGGGTTCCTGGACTACGCGCTGCCCCGGGCGAGGGGGCTCCCCTGGCTCCGCTGCGACCGCACCGAGACGCCCACCGGCGCGAACCCGCTCGGGGCGAAGGGCGCCGGCGAGGCGGGGGCCATCGCCGCGACGCCGGCCGTGGTGAACGCCGTGGTGGACGCGCTCAGCATCCTCGGCGTGCGGCACCTCGACCCGCCGCTCCTCCCCGAGAGGATCTGGCGCGTCCTGCGCGAGAGGAGCGGCCCGTGATCCCGGCCCTGGAGTACCGCACGCCCGAGAGCCTCGAGGAGGCCCTCGACCTCCTCGAGCGGCACGGCGAGGAGGCCAAGGTCCTCGCGGGCGGCCACGGCTTGATCCCCGCCTTGAAGCTGCGCCTCGCGGCGCCGAGGGTCCTCGTGGACCTGCGGCGCGTGCCGGGGCTCTCCTCGATCGAGCCTCTGCCCGAGGGCGGGGACGGCTTCGTGGTGGGAGCGCTCGTCACGCACCGCGAGATCGAGGTCTCGCCGCTGGTGCGCGCCCGCTGCCCGCTCCTCGCCGAGGTCGCGGGCGCGATCGGCGACGCCCAGGTGCGCAACTTCGGCACGCTCGCCGGCTCCCTCTGCCACGCCGACCCGGCCGCCGACTATCCGGCGGTCCTGCTCGCGCTGGACGCCGAGGCCGTCGTGGCGAGCCGCCGCGGCGAGCGGCGCGTGAGCGCGGGCGAGCTCGTCCAGGGGGTCTTCGAGACGGCGCTCGAGCCGGACGAGATCGTGCGCTCCGTGCGCTTCCCCGGCCCCCACTTCGCGGCGGCGGCTTACTCGAAGGCGCGCCAGGCCGCCTCGGGCTTCGCCCTGGCCGGCGCCGCGGCGCACCTCAAGCTCGACGGTCGCCGCGCGACGGACATCGCCGTGGGGATCACGGGCGTCGCGGCCCGCCCTTTCCGGGCGGCGGGCGTCGAGGACGCGCTCAGGGGCCAGGAGCTCTCGCCCGAGGCCGTCGAGGCCGCGGTGCGAGGCCTCGCGGCGGGCCGCGAGCTCACGAGCGACATCCACGCCTCGGCCGAGTACCGGGCGCGGCTCGCCGAGGTCCACGCGAAGCGCGCGATCCTCCGGGCCGCGGAGCGCGGGAGCGCGGGGGCGTGATGGCGGGCTCGCTCCCCGGCGTCGCGTTCGCCCTCGCGGCCCTCGCGTCCGGCCAGGGCTCCGGCGGAACGGCCCTCCCGAGGGGCTTCCTGCCCGAGGGCGAGGGCACGGTGCGGGTGAGCGCGGCCGGCGGGCCGGTCGCGCTCGACCTCGACGCCGAGCCGGCCTGGGACGACGGGGCTTACGAGGTCCGCGCGGCGCCGCGCCTCCGCCTCCGCTTCGAGCGGGACGCGGCACGCGGCGGCTCGACGCTGGTGGCCCTCGACCTGGGCCGCGCCGGCGAGCCGCCGCTCCAGGTGGCGGTCGAGGCGGCGTTCCCGGGCTGGGAAGGCGCCGTGCCGGCGCGCTTCGAGCCGCGCGGATCGGAGGACGTCGCGTTCCTCGCGCTGGGGGACGCGGGCGGCGACGCCGCTGCGGGGTGGATCGACCTCGTCTCGGGCCGCGGCATCGACGTCGGAGGCGCCTGCGGCTCCCTCCGCGTCTCCTGCGCGCGGCGCGAGGCGCCCCCGGCTCGCGTCGCGCGCGTCGAGGGGAGGATCCCGCGGGGCAGGGAGGCCGTGGTCTTCTCTCTGCGGCGCGTCGAGCCGTCCGGGCCCGCCCGCGGCCCGCGCCGGGCCGCCCGCGCCGGCATCGAGGCGCTCGCGTCGAGCCTCTCGGGGTGGAGCCTGCCGGGCGGCTCGGACCTCGTGGCGGAGGCGCGGAGGATCGCGGCGGCGGGCCTCGCAGCGCACGGCGCGTACCTCGAGGTCGGCGACGGCTGGCAGGGCAAGTCGCGCGGCTCCTTCGCGAGGCCCGTGCGCCGCTGGCTCGCCGCCCTGGAGCCGCAGGGCGACGACGGCCGCTCGAAGGTCTCCCTCCAGCTCCAGGACCTCCGGGCCCTCGGCTTCCGGCCCGGCCTCTGGATCGTCCCCCTCGGGCTGGACGACGAGGCCGCCTTCGCGGCGCGGCCCGCCGCGTTCGTGACGGAGAAGCTGAGGCTCGAGGCCTCCGGCCCCGAGGAGCCGCCCGCCAAGGCCTCGAAGAAGCAGCCCCGAGCCGTGCCCGGGGGGTTCCTCGGGCCGCACGTCGTCGACGCGACGAGCCGCGAAGGTCTCGCGTACCTGCAAGAGCTCTCCGCGAAGCTGCGTGCCCAGGGCGCGCAGGTTTTTCGCGTCGGGGGGCTGCGCGAGGCTCTGGACTTCTACCGGCGCGAGCGCGCCAACCTGGCGGACCCGTCGCGGGAGCCGATCGACGTCCTGCGCGCCGCGGTGGAGGCGCTCCGGGAGGGCGCGGGCGAGGACGTGGTCCTGGCGGGGGACTGGGACACGCCGCCGGAGCTCGCGGGGCTCCTCGACGCGGCGCGGCCCTCGCTCGACGAGGCCGACGGCGTCGAGCCCCTCCGCCAGGAGGCCACCGCGGCGGCGAGGGGCTACCACCGCCACCGCGGTGCCTGGTGGGCGGAGCCTTTCCCTCTCGTGGGGTGGACCTCGGAGGGCGCGCCGCCGCAGGAAGTCGAGGCCGAGCGGAGCCGCGTCCTCTTCGCGGCCCTCACGGGCCGCGGGCTCGTCGCGCAAGGCCGCTCCGTGCCCGAGCGGGCGCGGGAGCTCCTCCGGGCCGCGGGGCCGCCGGCGCCCGTGCGGCCCCTCGACCTCTTCCCGCACGAGGCGATCCCGCGCGTCTGGGACCTGAAGCTCGGCCGTGCCGGGACCGGCGGGGACCTTGTCGGCGTCTTCAACTTCTCGAGCTTCGAGACAGCGAGCGTGTCGCTCGAGGCGCGGGACCTGGGCTTTCCCGAGGGCGCGAGGCTCCTCCTCTTCGACGTCCTCGCCGAGGCGATCGCGGGCGCGGGCCCGCTGCGGCGCGAGGTTCTCGTCCTCCCGGGCCGCGCGAGACTCCTTGCGGTCTGCGAGGACCTGGGCCGGCCCCAGGTGGTGGCCGTCTCGGGCCGCTTCCTTGCGACGGCCCTGGCCCTCGAGGGCGTGCGGTGGGACGAGCGCCGCCTTGAGCTGACGGGCGCCGCGCTCCCGGCCGCCGCAGGCGGCGGCGAGCTGCGCGTCCACATCGCGTGCCCTGCGGGCTACGCGGTCGCGGGGGCCTCCGCCGAGGGGGCCACCGTCCAGTTCCGCGTCGCCGGCGGGCACCTCGTCTTGTCCTTGGGCGAAGCGAAGGCGGATCGCGTGCCGTTCCGCGTGCAGCTCACCGTGGCGGAGCGCCCCGGACCCGCTCCCAGGCCCGCGCCGCCCTCGGAGCTACGCGCGGCCCTCGACGAGGCGGAGCGGGCGCCGCTCCTCACGTGGAGGGCGCCGCCGGAGGGGCTCGAGTGGTGGCGGAGGGTCGAGGGCTTCGCGGTCCTGCGCGACGGGGCCCAGGTCGCGCGCGTGACCGACGCGGCGTTCCTGGACCGTGAGGCGGACCCTCGGGCGGCGCACGAGTACTCGGTGGCGGCCCTCCCCGGCGGCGAGCCGTCGCCGCCCGTCAAGCTCGAGCCCGTGGCGCCGGGGGACGCGTGGGTCGACGGGTGGACCTTCGAGGGCTTCGCGCAGGCCCGCGGTCTCCCGGCGCGGCGGCGGTCGGCGGCGGGCGGCCCGCTGTCCGTGGGCGGGAAGAGGTTCGAGCGCGGGATCGGCGTCCGGGCGCCGTCCAGGATCGAGCTCCGGCTCGACGGCCGCCACGCGCGCTTCGAGGCGCGGGCCGGCGTGGACGACGCGGCGCGGTTCCAGGGCAGCGTGGACTTCGTGGTGCTCGCCGACGGCGCCGAGCGCTGGCGCTCGGGCATCGTCCGGGGCGGCACCGAGGAGCCGAGGTCCGTCTCCGTGCCCATCGCGGGCGCGCGCAGACTGTCCCTCGTCGTCGAGGACTCGGGCGACGGCGCGGAGGGAGACCTCGCGGACTGGTGCGACGCGAGGGTGGTGGTGGAGTGAGCGGCCCTCGGGGCGCGACGGAGCTCAGACGGCCAGAGGTACGAGGCGAGAGCTGCGGATCCGAGCGTCCCGTGTGACCAGGGGCACCTTGTAGAGCAGGCTCGTCCCCGCGATCAGCTCGTCGGCCGGGTCGCTCTTGAAGTCCAGCCGGCGCAGCTGCTGGCAAAGCTTGAGGTCGATGGGCCAGACGTGCAGCCGTCCGAGGGCGCGCTCGACCTCCGGATCCTCGAGGTCCACCTCGATGCGGCCAAGCTCGAAGAGCTTGGCGATCTCCCACAGCACGATCGCCGAGATCCCCCAGCGGTCCTTGGAGAGGAGCGCCTTCTCCCGCGCCTTGAGCCGGTCGGTGAGGGCGAAGACCAGGACGTGGGTGTCAAGATTCAGCATGCCACTTGAGCCCCGTCGAGAAAACGTCCCCCTTCACTTTCAGCTTGGACTTCAGGCAGCCGATCAGGCTCGACGAGCTGACCGCGACCGGCAAGACTCGAGCCACGGGTCTCCCATGCTTGGTGACGATCAGCCCCTCTTCGTCGAGTCGGTCGAGGAGCGAGAGGCACTGCTCCTTGAACTGGGATATCTTGATGGTCTTCATGCCAGAGAATGGTAAGGCCAGACAGAAAAAGCGTCCAGATTTCTTTTTCTATCGGATCTTCCGACGCAGTGAAGACCCCTCCGCTCTCGCGCTCTTCTGCGAGACCCTCGCCGCGGAGGCGAATCTGGGGGACCCGAGCCTCGCCGTCGATCGTGTGCGAGCGATGCGGCCGCGATGGCCCCGCCGCCTTCACGCCGCCGGCGGCGCGGCGCCCGGCTCGGCCGGCTCCGCCGGCGGGGCCTCGCCCAGGGGCTTCGTGGCGACCGCCGGGATGTGCTTCCGCCAGTAGGTCGTGGCGGAGATGTAGGCGAGGGCGATGGAGCCGCCGACGGTGAAGAACTGGTAGATCGGGCTGATGATCTCGATCAGATAGCCCGCGACGGGGAGAAGGCTCGCCACGGGGACCAACAGCCGGTCGACGGCGGGGGGCAGCGGTCGGATCCCGAAGAGCTTGAGGCCGACGAGAACCGCGACGGCCAGGGCGCCGAGGAACGAGAGCGTCGCGAACCAGGACTTGAAGAGCGCGTAGTAAAAAACCTCCGACCTCGTCCAGGCGATGAGCCACCCGATCACCACGAGGACCGCGATCGGCGCCAGCACCTTCTCCGCGAGGGGCAGCTTGGCGATCTCCGCCTTGAGATCCGTGCCGGGGGTTTCGGTTGCCGCTTCGGGCTCCGCGGGCTTGTTCTCTTCCGTCATGACTCCTCCAGTTATTCACTACAGCCAGGTGGACCGGCAAGATTGTGCGCCGCGGGGCCCCTGCGTTGCAAGCCCGGAGGCGGGCGCGACAGGGTCCCGGCAAAGTGGTCTAAGTCCTTGAGCTTGGCGGGCCGGAGAGAATTCTCTGGCGTCGCGGGCGCGTCTGCGGCAAGCTTGCGGCATGGCGCGTACCCCCAAGGGGGGTA
>JACQVW010000377.1 GCA_016209535.1 Planctomycetota bacterium
GCTGGGGACGGTATTCTCCCCCCCCGGCCCCCCCGAGGGGGCGGTTGGGGCCAGTGCGGAGCGGACACCTGAGCCGCTGGGGACGGTATTCTCCCCCCCCGGCCCCCCCGAGGGGGCGGTTGGGACCAATCCGGAGCGGGGACCTGGGTCTCCGGGGGCGGTCGGGGCCGGCGCGGAGCGGGTATCCAGGCCGGTGAGGAGTGGGCCGGGCCCAGGCGCCGCGAAGAGGCCGATCTTCTTCGCTGGCGATGGGGCGGGGCGGGGGCCTGTACCCGCCGCGAAGCCAGCCGAACCTGCGTCGGCGCTCCCACTGCCCCCCGCCGCGGCACCGCCGGCCGGTGGGCCGGCTTCCGGCGCCGCGGCAGGCGCTGGCGCGCTCGCCAAGGGCGCTGCGACCGAGGGGGAGCTCGGCATCGCCAAGGCCGCCTTCGATGCCGGAGACCGGCAGCGGGGGACGCGCATGCTCGAGGACCTCTTCGAGCGCTCGAAGGACCGGGCCGACCTGGACCTGAGCGCCGAGGTCCTGCGGCTTCTCGGCGTCGAGAGGCGGCTCGAGAAGCGCCGCGAGTACGTCCAGTACCTGGCGCGCCGCGACAGGACGGGGCGCGTGGTCCAGGACCTCCTCGCCCGCGCCCAGGAGGACGCGCGCAGGGCCGACGACGACGCCGATGCCGCGGTCGCGGCCTGGGACGGCTTCACGCTGGCCCACGAGGCATCGGTCGGCCCCGAGGAGCGGAGGGCGGTCCTCGCTCACCTCGCGCCCTTCCTCGAGCGGCACATCTACTCGGGGCGGCACTCGCCGCTCCTGAAGACCCACACCGTGAAGTCGGGGGACAGCCTCTTCACGATCGCCGCGGAGCACAAGACGACCCTGGACTCCATCAAACGGCTGAACCGCCTCAAGTCGGACACGATCCAACCCCGGCAGAGGCTCCGCGTGCTCGAGGGGAAGGTCCGGATCGTCGTCGACAAGAGCGAGTTCGCGCTCTGGGCCACCATCGACGGCCGCCTCCTCTTCGACCTCCCCGTCGGGCTCGGTCGCGACAACGGGACGCCCTCCGGGGCCTTCGTGATCCGCGTCCGGCAGAAGGACCCCGCCTGGTGGCGCCCCGGCGAGGCCCCCCTGCCCGCGGGGGACCCCGGCAACATCCTGGGCACGCGGTGGCTCGGGTTCGAGGAGACGAGGGAGCTCTCGGGGTACGGCATCCACGGCACTCAGGACCCCTCGACGGTGGGGACGGAGTCCTCGGCGGGCTGCATCCGCTTGCGGAACGAGGACATCGAGCTCCTCTTCGATTTCGTGCCCTACGGGACCGAGGTCGCGATCCGGCCCTAGGCCCTCCATGAGACGGCCCTGGCCTCGCCGCGCCGCGTCCGGTGCCACGGCCCGGCGGGGGGCGCGACCCGGGACCCGCGAACCGGGACCCGCGACCCGGGGGGCCGGCGGCCGGGAACCTCCGGAACCTCCGCATCACTCTTGAGTCTCTGGGGCCTCTTCCCCAGAATCACCCTTCGCAGGAGGTCTCCATGAGCCGATCCGCTGGCGCCGTCTCCCTCGTCTTCCTCGCGCTCCTCGCCGCCCTTCCGTCCCCAGCCGTCCTGGCCGACGGCTTCATCTATGTCCCCGACGTCCGCTGGATCCCCGTTCCCGTGCGGCCGCCCCGGCCGTGGCCGGTCCGGCCCAACTTCCCCCGGCAGGGGACGCGTCACCGCGTCGAGGTCGAGATCGACGAGAACGTGGCACGCACGAGGGTCGACGAGAGCTTCTACAACCCAAACGACGCCCAGCTCGAGGGCGTGTACATGTTCCCGCTGCCGCCCGAGGCCGCGGTCTCGGGCTTCGCCATGAAGATGGGTGGGAGGGAGGTCTCGGGGGAGATCCTCGAGAAGGGGAAGGCGCGCGAGCTCTACGAGCAGATCGTGCGCCAGGTGCGGGACCCGGGGCTCCTCGAGTACGTGGACCGCGGCCTCTTCCGCGCGAGCGTCTTCCCCATCCCGCCGCGGGGGACCGTGGAGGTCTCGCTGCAGTACTCGGAGACCTTGCCCCGCGAGCGCGGGACGGCCACGTACCGGTATCCCCTCGACACGGGGAAGTACTCGGCCGGGCCCTACCGCGACGTCCTCGTGGACGTGCGCCTGCGCTCCGCGGCGCCGATCCGCTCGATCCAGTGCCCTTCCCACGAGGCGACGGCGATCTCGCGGGCCGGTGAGAGGGAGGCGCGCCTCACGTTCGAGGCCCGCGAGCTCCGGGCGGACAAGGACTTCGTCGTGACATGGAACGTGAGCGAGGACGCCCTGGCGCCGGTCGTGATCGCCCACCGCGGGAGCCAGCAGGAGGGCTTCTTCTACTTCGCCATCCAGCCGCGGCCCGACAAGCCGAAGGGCCCCGTCGCGAAGGACATCGTCTTCGTCATCGACACGTCGGGCAGCATGCTCGGGCCGAAGATGGAGCAGGTGAAGAAGGCGCTGCGCTACTGCGTGACGGGCCTCAACCAGGGCGACCGCTTCAACGTCGTCTCCTTCTCGACCGAGGCGCGGCGCTTCCGGGACGGGCTCGTCGATGGGACCGAGGAGAACCGCAAGCTCGCGGGGGCGTTCATCGACGAGATGAAGGCCTCGGGCGGCACGAACCTGGAGGAGGGCCTGCGCCTGGGGATCTCGGACCTGCGGTCGCCGGAGCGTCTCCAGCTCGTGGTGCTCCTCTCGGACGGAGAGCCCACGATCGGCGTCACGGCGACGAACGACATCCTGCGCATGGTGAAGGAGAAGAACCCCCAGCGGCGCCGGGCCTTCGTCTTCGGCGTGGGGGAGGACCTGAACGCGAAGCTCCTCGACGCGATCGCGAAGGACACGGGCGGCGCGACCCAGTACATCCGGTCCCAGGAGAACATCGAGGTCCCCCTCTCGACGTTCTTCGACAAGATCGACTCACCGGTCCTCACGGACCTGAGGGTGGAGTTCCCGGCCGGCGGCGTATCGGACCTCTTCCCGCGGCCCCTTCCCGACCTCTTCCGGGGCGAGCAGCTCGAGGTCTTCGGCCGCTACCAGGGCGACGGGATGCGGACGGTGGTGGTCCGCGGCAAGCTCCAGGGCGAGGAGCGGGTCTTCGAGTACTCGCTGCCCTTCGTGGCCGCCCCGAACGGCCACGTGGCTCGACTCTGGGCGCAGCGGAAGATCGGCTACCTCCTCGAGCAGATGCGCCTCTCGGGGGAGTCGAAGGAGGTGAAGGACGAGGTCGTGCGCCTGAGCAAGCTCTACGGTGTGATCACGCCGTACACGTCGTACCTGATCCTCGAGGAGGACCGCCTTACGCGACGCGACCTGCCTCCGCCGCCCGAGGGCACGTTCTACCTGGCCGCGAGCGAGGCCCTGCGGGCCGTCCCTCCCGGCGCCGCGGCGCCCGCCGAGCCGGAGGTCCGGCTTCGAGCCGAGGACGCTGCGAGGGACTTCCGCGCCGAGAAGGGTGCGGGCGCCGTGGAGTCGAGCCGCGAGCTGAGCGAGCTGTCGCTCGGCGGTGGCGAAGGCCGCGGCGGGGCCGGGACGCGGAGGTTCCTGGAGCAGGTGGTCAACAGGGACTCGGTGCGGATGAAGCAGGTGGACGACCGCAGCTTCTACCTCCAGGGGGACCGCTGGATCGACGCGGCCCTCACGGACAAGCGCCTTGCCGACGGGACGCAGGTCAAGAAGGTGAAGTACCTGAGCGACGAGTACTTCGCGGTCCTCCGCTCGGAGCCCGGCATCGGGAAGATCCTCTCGGTGGGCGAGCGGGTGACCTTCCTCTGGAAGGGCGCGGTGATCGCCGTCGAGGCGTGAGCCGGGGCGCGGCGGCGCGGCGGCGCTGGGGCGCTCGCGACTCGCTCCTCCGGCCGAGGGTTCCCTGCGGGTAGAATCTGCGTATGCCCGCGGCCGGAACCAGCCCCCGGAGGATCTACCTCGACCACGCCGCGACGACGCCCCTGCGCCAGGAGGTCCTCGAGGCCATGCGCCCGTTCCTCGGGGAGCGCTTCGGGAACCCCAGCTCGCTTCATGCCGAGGGGCGCGACGCGAGGTCGGCCCTGGAGGAGGCTCGCGCCGCGATCCGGGCCGCCTGCGGAGCACGCGAGCTTGACCTCGTGTTCTGCTCGTCGGGCACCGAGGCCGACAACGCGGCGCTGGTGGGGGCGTTCCTCGCGGCGCGAGGCCACCCTCGCTGGGAGCGCAAGGCGGCCCGGCGCGTCGTGACGAGCGCCGTCGAGCACCCGGCGGTCCTGAACGCGCTCCCCCTCCTCGAGGAGCTGGGAGGGGCGGTGACGGCGGTCGGCGTCGACGAGGAGGGGCGCGTCGACGTCTCGGAGCTCGTAGAGGCCCTCGAGGAGGACGCCTGTCTCGCGAGCCTCATGGCGGCCAACAACGAAACGGGGACGCTGGAGCCCATCGAGGCCGCCGGGTGGGCCGCCCGGGAGCGCGGCATCGCCTTCCACGTCGACGCGGTGCAGGCCCTGGGGAAGCTCCCGCTCCGGCTCGACGAGCTCCCCGCCGACCTCGTCACCGTCTCGGCCCACAAGATCGAAGGGCCGCGGGGGATCGCCGGCCTCTTCGTGCGCCGCGGCACGCCCTTCGAGCCCTTCCTGCGCGGCGGGTCCCAGGAGGGCGGGCTCCGGGCCGGCACGGAGAACGTGGCCGCGGCCGTCGGCTTCGCCCGGGCCGTGGAGCTCGCGGCGTCGGAGCGCGAGGCGTCGATGCTGCGCCTCGGCGCGCTTCGCGACGCCCTGCGGCGCGGGATCGCCGAGCGGTTCCCCGAGGCCCGGGTGAACACGCCCGAGCGCGGAGCGCTCTCCACGGCGCTCAACGTCTCGTTCCCGTGGGTCGAGGGCGAGTCCCTCGTCATGCTCCTCGACACGTTCGGCGTCGCCGCCTCCACCGGTAGCGCCTGCAACGCCGGGGCGAGGAAGCCGTCGCACGTCCTCCACGCCATGGGCCGCAGCCCCGCCGAGGTGCGCGGCTCGCTCCGCCTCACCTTCGGCCGGACGAACGTAGAGGCCGACCTGGAGCCTGTCCTGGAAGCCCTCGAGCGAGCCGTCCGCCAGCTCGAGCGGATCGCGCCGGCGCGGCGCTAAGGCGCAGCTGAGCCGTCCGTTGAGGAGGGGCTGAGGGCCCTCCGCGCCGGTCGAAAGCTCCGCCGGACAGTGCTCGTCGTCGAGCCCCTGCCAAGCAGACGGACGCGGAGATCGCCGCGATGTGCGAGGAGAAGGTCCGGCAGAGCCAAGTCTGCTTCGAGTCGTGCGTCGGCCTCCTCGAGCGCCAGGATGCGGGACCTGGGGTCCGCAGGTGGCCTAACCTAACAGCCCGAAGCTCCTCCCGGCGCCCAACAAAAGCGCCCGTCGCAACTCTCTGTCGCGACGGGCTTTATTCTTGGCGAGGACGACGGGACTCGAACCCGCAACGTCCGGATCGACAGTCCGGTACTCTAACCAATTGAGCTACGTCCCCACACGGGGTGAACGGAATTATCTACCCGCCTCGCGCCGAGTTGTCAACAACGTGGAGCGGCCGTCGAGGCCCGTCGGCCCTGCGCAGGACCCTGCATGCACGCGCTGGCCCCAACCGTCCCCCCCGGGGGGACCGAGGGGGGAGAGCACCGGAGCCGGCCTCAAGCACGAGGCCGCCAGGACGCGGCCCTGCCGGCGGCGCTGCGCACGAGGCCTGTCGGCCCCGCGCAAGGACCCTGCATGCACGCGCTGGCCCCACCCGTCCCCCCCGGGGGGACCGAGGGGGGACGGTTGGGGCC
>JACQVW010000378.1 GCA_016209535.1 Planctomycetota bacterium
CCCGCGCCGCCGGCGCAGCCTTCACGGAGCATCGCCCTGAAGCTCCCGGAGAGCGACGGCCGCGCCCGGGGCGTGCCGGAGCCGGGGTCCCTCCAGCCCGTCCAGGCGGCGAGCGCCTTCGTTCCGCGGATCTACCAGCTCCGCGCCCGCTCCCGCCGCGACGACGCCTTGAAGCGGGGCGGAGGGAGCGACGCGACGGAGCGCGCCGTGGAGCGCGGCCTCAAGTGGCTCGCCCTGCACCAGAGCCCCGACGGCCGCTGGAGCCTCGAGGACTACATGGCCCACTTGCCGCGGGCCTCGGAGCGCGACCGCTGGCACCCCGACTGGGACGGACGGGGCCGGAACGACAGCCGCGGAGGGTCGAGCCGGGCCGCGAGCGGCGACACGGCGGCGACGGGGCTCGCGCTCCTCGCGTTCCTCGGCCACGGCGACACGCACGTCGAGGCGGGCCCGTACCAGGAGATCGTGCGCCGCGGGATCAAGCACATCGTCGGCCGGCAGCAGCGGGACGGCGACCTGCGCGGGGGGGGGAACCTCTACATGCACGCCATCGCCTCGTTCGCGATCTGCGAGGCCTACGCGCTCACGCGGGACCGCGGGCTCGAGGAGCCGGCGCGGCGCGCGATCGGCTACGCGGTCCGGACCCAAAACCCGGACCTGGGCGGCTGGCGATACGATCCGTATCCTCAGGGCAAGGACGTCGACACGAGCGTCTTCGGCTGGATGGTGATGGCCGTGCGGAGCGCGAGGCTCGGCGGGATCAACGTCGACGAGCGCGCCGTGCGGCGCATGGCGCGGTACCTCGACAGCGCGCGCATGTCGAAGGCGGGGGGCAAGTACGCCTACCAGCCGGGGCTCCCGCGCTCGTCCCTGGCCATGACGGCCCAGGGCTTCTACTCGCAGCAGGTGCTCGCCGAGCTCCTCCCGCCCGAGGACGAGGCGGAGCGGATCCGGCAGCGGCGCGCCGCGAACGAGTCCGTGAGCCTCCTCCTGCAGAATCGGCCCGAGCCCCGCGACCAGGACGGGGCGAGCTCGTACTACTGGTACTACGCGACCCTCGCGCTCTTCCAGGAGGACGGGGTCGCCTGGGAGACCTGGAACAACCGCCTGAAGGAGGTGCTCCTGCCCCTTCAGGTCGGAGATGGGGCCGGTACGGCCGCCGGGAGCTGGGACCCGCTCGACCGGCGCGCGCAGCTCGGGGGGCGCGTCTACTCGACGGCGATCTCGATCCTCTGTCTCGAGGTCTACTACCGCTACGCGCCGAAGGACAAGTGATCCGGAGGGCCCTGGGAAAGGAGCGCGACGATGGCCAAGATGGCGAGGAAGAGCTACCGGGTGGCCGTGATCGGGAGCACCGGCCGGGGGGACTACGGCCATGGGCTCGATGTCGTCTGGCGCGAGATCGAGGGGGTCGAGGTCGTCGCGGTGGCCGATGACGACCCCCGGGGCCGCGAGGAGGCGGCGAAGCGGCTCGGCGCGAGGGCGGCGTACGCGGACTACCGGGAGTTGCTTGCGAAGGAGCGGCCCCAGATCGCCAGCGTCGGTCCCCGGTGGATCGACCGGCATGCCAAGATGGTCCTGGCCTGCGCCGAGCACGGCGCGAGCGTCTTCCTCGAGAAGCCCTTCGTGAGGACGCTGGCCGAGGCGGACGCCGTGGTGCGCGCCTGCGACATGGCGCACGTGAAGCTCGCGATCGCTCACCAGACGCGATACAGCCCGCGCCTGCGCGTGGTCCGCGAGATCCTCGGCGAGGGCAGGCTGGGGGAGGTCCTCGAGATCCGCGGCCGCGGGAAGGAGGATCGGCGCGGCGGCGGGGAGGACCTCTGGGTCCTCGGCACGCATGTCTTCGACCTCATGCGCTTCCTCGCCGGCGACGCGCGGTGGTGCTTCGCACGCGTGACGCAGGAGGGCCGCCCGATCGCTCGGGCCGATGTCCGCCAGGGGAACGAGGGAATCGGGCCCCTCGCCGGCGACGGGGTGCACGCCCTCTACGGGTTCGGCGGGGAGGTGGTGGGGCACTTCTCGAGCCTGCGGGGCCGCGGCGGGTCGCCGTCGCGGTACGGCATCCGCGTCTTCGGGACCAAGGGGGCCCTCGAGGTCGGCTTCGGCTTCCTGCCGCGCGTGAGGATCCTCCTGGACGCCTCGTGGTCTCCGAGCAGCTCCGGCTCGGCCGCTTCGTCCGATTCATCCGGCTCGGCCTGGGAGGAGGTCACGAGCGCCGGGATCGGGAAGCCCGAGCCGCTCAAGGACCTGGGCCTCCACGGAGGCAACGTGGCGATCGCCCGGGACCTCATCGCCGCGATCGAGGAGGACCGGCAGCCCCTGGGCGGCGCCCGCGAGGCCCTGGGGGCCACCGAGATGATCGCCGCCGTCTTCGAGTCCCAGCGCCAGGGCAGGCCGGTCCCCCTGCCGCTCGAGAGCCGGGAGAACCCGCTCGTGAGGCTGTGAGGGAGCCTCAGCACCCGCTCGCCACGCACTCCGCGAGCCCGTCCGCCGTCGGGTCCGGGCCGCACGCCGGGAACGGCTCGGGGAGGGGGCCCGAGCCCTGGAAGAGCGAGCGGAGGATCGCGAGGGCGTCGGTGAGGTTCAAGATGCCCGAGTCGTCGGCGTCGGCCGCGTCGATGCACGTCGGGCCGGTCCCGCCCTGGAAGAGGAAGCGGAGGATGAAGACCGCGTCCGTCAGGTTCACGCCTCCCTGGCCGTCGGCGTTGCCACGCAGGAGGAGCGGATCCACGGGGCCTCCCCTCGGCACCTTTGCCAGGACGGGGATGAACGAGAGGTCGGAGCTCGTGAGGTTCGCGTTGTGCACGCTCACGGCGAGGACGTTGCGCCCTGCCTTGACCTGGCCTGCGGCGACGGTGACCTGGGCCGGCGCTCCGGGTTCGGTGGCGGCGAGGGCCGCCGTCGTCTCCGTCGCGTCGCCCGCGGGCACGTTGGCCCTCCCGATCTCCTTGCCGTTCAGGTACGCGACGAATCCGTCGTCGTAGACGATGGAAAGGACGAGGCTATCGACGGCGGCGGGGTCGGCGACCCGGAAGTCCTTCCTCGCGAAGACGGCGAGGTAGCCCGGCCGAAACTCGTCCTCGGGCGTCAGCGGATCGTCCGCCCTCTGGGTCATGTCATCGAGGACCGTCAGGTCGTCCCCGTCCCCGTAGCCGATGCCCGTGGGGCCGGTCTCCCAGTCCCCGTCGTCGAAGCTCTCCTGGCTCCAGTCCGCTGGTGGCGCCGAGGACCCGCGGAAGAAACGCCACTCGTCGCCCGGGAAGATCAGGATGTCCTCCGGAGCGAAGACCCGCACCTGGCAGTCCGGCGATGCGCACGACTCCACTCCCAGGACCGCGACCACGGAGTACGTCACCTCGCCCGCCGGGGGATCCGGGTCCAGGTACTGCTGGTCGGTGCCGAAGAGCCTCGCGATCTCCGAGCCGTTCCTCTGGACCGCGAGCGAGTCGTAGGCGACGGCGTTAAACCAGGTCAGGGTGACCCCGCTGCCCGCGGTGAACGAGCAGGCGAGGCGCTGGATGCAGAAGCTCGCGTTCACCACGAGCTCGGGGAGGAAGGTCAGGTCGCTCGATCCCAGGTTGACGTTGTGGACCTGGACCGCGAGTACGTTGTCGCCGGCCTGGAGCACTCCGGGGTCGAGGGCGAAGGACTCCGAAGCCAGCGCATCGTGCCCCGCCGTCGCGAAGGCTGTGTGCGCCACCGGGTCCCCCGGGACGCCCATGTTGGGGGAGCGGGCCACCTCCACGCCGTTCAGGTAGGCGACGAAGCCATCGTCGTAGGTGATGCGGAGGGTGAGGTCATCGAGGGCGCCGGGGTCGGGGACCCTGAAGACTCGGCGGCAAAAGATGCTCGCGTAGCCGTTCTGCATGTCCGTGAGGACGGTCGCGTCGTCCTGGTCCCCGTAGCCGATGCCCGTGGGGCCCGTGAGCCAGTCCGAGTCGTCGAAGCCCAGCGCGTTCCAGTCCACGGGCGGCTCCTCGGTGCCCTTGAAGTAGCTCCATTCGTCGCCCACGGCGATGAGGAGGGTCTCCTGCGCCTGCGCGCTCAGCATGGCTTGCGCGGCGAGGAGGCTGAGGCTGACCAAGACGGGAGGCCGAAGGCCGGCGGCGAGCGGCCTGGGCGCGAGGCTGCGAGCGACGACGTTGGTTGCGAGGTTGCGAGTCATGGTGGGGCCGCCTCCTGGCTTCACCGATTTTAGGGGTCTGCTAGTGCGGTGGCTACGGTCGTCTCACGGTGAGCTGCCGCACGCGGTGGTTGTTCGTGTCGCCGACGTAGAGGGTCTCGAGGGTCAGGATCGATATGCCCTGGCAGATGCCGTGCGGGCGGTCCAGTCGAGCCTCCAGGGCCGGGCCGCCGTCTCCGCCGAAGCCGCGGGCGCCCCCGGCGACGGTCGTCACCGTCCGGGCCCGCGGGTCGATGGCCCGGATCGCGTGGTTCTCCGTGTCGGCGACGTACACGGCGGTCCTCGTCGCCACGATCCCCTTGGGGCCGTCGAACCTCGCCTCGCGGCCGGGGCCGTCCACGTGCCCCTTCTCGCCCGAGCCCGCGACGTGCTCGAGCCTGCCCGTGGCGAGGTCCATGCGCCAGACGCTGTTCCCCTCCCGGAAGGCGATCCAGAGGACGCCGTCGAGGATGTGGAGGGCGCGCGGGCCGGCGAGGCCCTTCTCCCGCGCCGGCGGCGTGAAGTCGCAGCCCGGCGGCGTCTCGATGGTCCCCTTCTCCAGGTCGACGCGGCGGATCCGGTGGTTCCCGATGTCCGCGACGTAGAGCCCGCCCTTCCCGTCCAGGGCGATCGAATGAGGCTGCCGGAGCTTCGCCCTCGCCGCCGGCCCGCCGTCGCCCGAATAGCCGGGCTCGCCGGCGCCCGCGACCGTGGAAATGAGCCCCGTCGACCTGTCTACCTTGCGCACGACGGCCCCGGCCATCTCGACCACGAACATGGCGCCCTTCGAGTAGTCGTAGTCGAAGCGCACCTCGTAGGGCTCGTTGAGCCGGGCCTCCACGGCCTTCCCGCCGTCCCCCGAGTACCCCTTCTCGCCGCGGCCGGCCACGGTGGTCACCTTGCGCGCCGCCAGGTCGAGGCGCAGGACGCGGTGGTTCCCCACCTCGCAGATGTACAGCGTGCCGTCGGGCCCGGACTCGACCCCGAAGGGCTGGCCGATGTTGACCTCCGAGACCCCACCCTCGGAGAGGCCGAGCTCGGCCTTGCCGGTCCCGCAGACGGTCTCGATGGTCCAGCCCGGGCCGTCGCCGGCGCCGAGGAGCCCCAGCGAGACGGCGAGGGCGCCCGGGAGGCTCATCCCCCCTCCTTCCCGGAGCGCGCGAAGAGGTGGAAGCAGTCCCGGAGGGCGTTCGTCTCGCCGTCGTGGGCCGCGAACCTCTTCCCGCTCCAGAGCGAGCCGCTCGCGACCTCGCCGTTCCGCTTGAGGGCGTAGAGACTGACGTCGAAGCTCGGGCGGCCCTCCTTGTCCCGCAGGCGCGGGTCGAGGGTCTGGCGCGCGATGCGCTCCAGGACGTCGCGGACCGCCTCGGCGGCCGACATGCCCCTGCGCATGTTCTCGACGACGATCCGCGACCCGCCGGCGGTGATGACGGCCTCGCCGCGGCCCGTGGCCCCGGCGGCGCCGGCGTCGTTGTCGACGTAGAGGCCCGCCCCGATGATGGGCGAGTCCCCGACGCGGCCCGGAAGCTTGAAGGCGAGGCCGCTCGTGGAGGTGACTCCCGAGAGGTCCCCCTTCGCGTCGAGGACCAGGCAGGTGATGGTGCCCGTGGGACGGCTCCGCATCTTCGCCTCGGCCTCCCGTGGCTCGATCCAGTCGTCGATCGGCGAGCGGCTCTCCTTCCAGCGCAGCCACTCCTTCCGTGCCTTCTCGGTGAGCAGGTTCACCGGCTCGAACCCGTGGGCCAGCGCGAACCGGAGCGCTCCCTCGCCCACGAGGAGCACGTGGTCCGTGCGCGTCATGACGAGCCTCGCCACGCTCGACGGGGTCTTGATCTTCTGGAGGGCCGCCACGGCGCCGCAGCTCCAAGTGGGCCCGTGCATGACGCAGGCGTCGAGCTCAACGACGCCCTCCTCGTTCGGGAGGCCCCCGTAGCCCACCGAGGCGTCCTCGGGGTCCTCCTCCACGATGTTGACGCCCGCCACGGCCGCGTCGAGCGTGTCGGCCCCCTGGCGGACCAGCTCCACGGCGCGGGCCGTGGCCCGCAGGCCGTTCCCGCTCGAGACGGCGGCGACGACGCCGCGCGAAGGGACCTTCACCTCGCCCCCGCCGGCCCCGGCGAGGCCCGCGGGCAGGAGGCCCCCCGCACCCGCCGCGGCAGCCAGGAACGCCCGCCGGGATACACCTCGAGGCCTCGACATGGCCGTCCCTCCGTCCTCAATCTCCCCCCGGGTACTCCAGCGTGAGCGGATCGGGGAGGGGGATCCGCCTCACCTTCCCTGCGCCGGGCACCTTCCCCTCGACGGCATCCCGGAGCCCACCCTTCTCGATCGCGGCCGCGTCCCCGACGACGAGCACGACGAGCGCCTCGGGCTTCAGGTGCTCCCGCGCCACGCGGAGCACGTCGCCGGCGGTCACCTTCCGCACCTTCTCGCGGTAGGTCCTCCAGAAGGCCGCGTCGCGGCCCGTGAGCTCGTCCGAGGCAAAGGCGCTCGTCACGAGCTGAGGCGTCGCGAAGAGGCGCGGGAAGCTGCCGATGACGTGGTTGACCGCCGTCTCGAGCTCCTCGCCGCTCACGGACTCCTTCCGCATCCGCTCGATCTCCTCGAGGACGATCCGCGCGGCCCTCCCCACGGTCTCGCTCTTCGATTGGAAGAAGGCGCGGAAGGTGCCGTCGAAGTGCACCCCGAGCTCGAGACGGGAACCCGCGCTGTAGGCGAGGCCCTCGTCGGATCGGACCCGTGAGGTGATCCGGGACGTGAAGCCCCCGCCGCCCAGGATGTGGTTCATGACCGTCAGGGCGTGGAAGTCGGGGTGGTCGCGCGTCGCCGCGCGGTGGCCGATGGACACGCGGCCCTGGTTGACGGCGGCCTTCCCGCCGGCGTCGCCGGCCTTGTCGACCACGTGGAGGCCCGGCGCAGGGACCGCGGCCGGCTTCGGGACCGGCGGGATGGGCCCCCCGGGCCAGTCCTCCCGGGCCCAGTCCTTCAGGCTGCCCTCGAGTGCATCGAGGATGCCGCGGGCATCGACGTCGCCCGCCACGGCGATGACGAAGTTGCGCGGGTGGAAGAGCCGCCGGTGGAAGCCGGCCAGGTCCTCCCGCGAGATGGTGCCGAGGGTCGCCTTCGTCACGCGGTCCGTCGTGAAGAAGCCGCTCCCGCGGAGCAGGCGCTCCCACTCCCGGGCTTCGATCGCCGAGGTCTGGTCGTTGCGGCGCGCGAGGTCCTGGAGGTCCTGGCTCAGCTTCAGCTCGAGCCGCTGCGGGTCGAACCGGGGGCTCCACAGCATGTCGCTGAAGAGGTCGAGGACCCTCGGGAGGTCCTTCGACAGGCAGTTGAAGGACGCCGACCCCTCGGTGTCGCCGATGGAGGAGCTCATGGTGGCCGCGAGGAAGGCCAGCTCCTCGTCGAAGTCCTCGGGGCTCCATCGGGCCGTTCCCCCGGAGCGGATCTGGGAGCCCGTCAAGGCCGCGAGCCCCGCCTTCCCGGACGGTTCCAGGTAGCTCCCGCCTCGCACGTGGACGGTCACGTCCACCAGCGGCAGCTCGTGGTCCTCGACGACGTAGACGACCGGGCCCGACGGCAGCTCGTGGCGGTGCTTTGCCCGGTCGGGCGGCTCGAAGCGGAGCTCGGGGAAGACGAGGTCCCTCGGGTGGGGTACGACGGCATCGCGGCCCGCGGGGTCCTCGGCGGCGGAAGAGGCCGCCGCGAGGGCGATCGCGACCGAGGAGGCAGCGATCCCGGCGGCGAGGGCGATCGCGACCGCGGCGGGAGCGGGGCGAGGCTTCATGGGCTCTTCGTCTCCTTCGGCCCCGGGGCCCCGGCAGGCGGCGGCTGCGTGTGGTAGAGGATAACGCTGCGGTTCTCGGGGCGGAAGTACGATTCCGCGACGCGCCGCAGGTCCTCGGCCCGAACGGCCTCGAACCGGGGCGGATCGGTGTTGATGGTCTTCCAGCTTCGGGAAGCGTCGCGGCCCAGGAGCTGGAGGAGGAGGTGGAAGCTCGATCGGAGGCGGCGGAAGTCCCCGGCGGCGCGCTGGTTCTTCACCTTCTGGAGCTCGCGCTCGGAGACGAGCTCCGACTTGAGCTTGTCGAGCTCGCCCAGCAGGGCCCTCTCGACGTCCTCGGGGGCCTTCCCGGGCTTCGCGACGCCCTCCGCCTCGAAGTAGCCCTCGTGCTTGAGACCCCGCTGGTATGCGGCCGCGTCGTTCGCGACCTGAGAGCCCAGGACGAGGGCCTTGTACAGCCGGCCCGTCCGCCCGCTCAGGACCTCGCCGAGGAGGACCAGCGCCGGCTCGTCCGAGTGGCCATCGGGCACGGTGTGAAAGCGGATCCGCGCCTGGGGCTTCGTCTCGGCCTGGGCCGTCATGCGGCGCTCGGCGAGCTGCCGGACCTCGCGGGTGCGCACGAGCGGCGGCTCCCGCGGTCCGCGCCGGAGGCGGCCGAAGTACTTGCGCGCGAGCTCCAGGGCCCTGGCAGGATCGAAGTCGCCCACGAGACACGTCGTGATGTTCTGGGGCGCGTAGTAGGTCCCGAAGAACTCGAGCGCCTCGTCGCGCGTGATGGCCTCGATGTCGCTCGGCCAGCCGATGACGGGCCATCCGTAGGGCGAGGAGGCCCAGAAGAGGGCGTCGAACTCCTCCTGGAAGCGGCCCGTCGGCGTGCTCTCGATCCGCATCCGGCGCTCCTCCCGCACCACGTCCCGCTCGCT
Organism: Planctomycetota bacterium; assembly: GCA_016209535.1. Classification (GTDB taxonomy): domain Bacteria; phylum Planctomycetota; class UBA8108; order UBA8108; family SXIK01; genus JACQVW01. Next base: position 8,873 of record JACQVW010000378.1, read on the forward strand.
GTAGAACTCGCGGAAGACGGGGTTCAAGAGCCGGTCGGACTCCAGCCAGAACCAGAGCTCGATCTTGTTCGCTGGCACGCTGACGAAGTAGATCGTGTAGTCGCTCGTCGTGCCCGCGTTCAGCCCCGAGGCGCCCGCGGAAGTGTAGATGCGGTCGAACTCGTTCTTGACGAGCAGATCCTGCTCGCGCTTCGCGAGCGCCGCGAGCTCCTCGAGGAGCTCGCGGTGCCGGACGCTCAAGTCCTCGGGCCGCGCTGGCTCCGGAGCTTCGCCCAGGCGCTGCCGCGAGCGCAGGGCCTCCTCCTCGCGGGCGAGCTCGGCCTTCACGCGGTCGAGGTCCGCCATGACCTCGAGGTTCCTCTCGATGTCGCGGGTGCCGATGACGCGCGTCCCCTTGAACATCATGTGCTCGAAGAGGTGGGCGAGCCCCGTGATGCCGGGCCGCTCGTTGACGGACCCGACGCGGGCCACCCAGCCCGCGGCCACGTTCGGGTCGCCTTTCCGGGGCAGAAGCAGGAGCCGCAGGCCGTTCTCGAGGACGTGCTCCTCGACCTCTACCCTCTGCGCGAGGAGGGCCGAGGGGACGGAGAGCGCGCAGGCGATCGTGAAGACGCCCCATCGCCGCAGGGGCCAAGGTGCCGTACCCATGACGAAGGAGTCTTTTCCTCGCTCGAGGCCCCGGTGTCAACCATCGATTGGCCGCGGAGCGCAAGAGCGAGGCCCGGGGCCGCCCGGCAGCTCAGGCTCTCAGTGAGGCCGGTGGGCCTCCCCCGTCGCCTCGAGGACCCAGAGCCGGGCCTCGGGCGCGTGGGCCCAGCGGCCTCCCTTCCGCACCAGACCGTGGTCCTCGAGCCAGTCCGAGCGGCATTGCGCGATGACGCCGGTGCCCCGTCGGCGCAGGAGCGCCTGGAGAGGGCCCGCCTGGACGAGCCTCTCGAAGTACTCCTCGGGGCTCGCATGCTCCATCGTGCGGGCCACCCGCTCGTCGTGGACGAGCCGGAGGCCCAGCGAGGGCAGGGCCTCGAGGGCTCCGGGCTCCCAGTCCGGCCGCGCCTCGGCAGTCCGTCGCTGGATCACCGCCTGGAGCCGCCCATGGGGCGTCTCGGGCGCCGGACGCGGCCAGAAGAGGGCCGTGACAGCCGCGCCGCGGCGCAGGCACGTCGCCCAGTCGGCCAGCGCGACCCGGGGGTCCTCGAGGAGCTGGAGCGTGAAGCAGGAGAGAACGGCGGCCGCCTGGAGCACCGAGCCCGAGAGGTCCTGGGCGACGCCCGGGGCGGCGAGGACGTGCCACAGCCCTCGCGAGCGCAGCTCGGCCCAGAGGAGCTCGAGCATGCCCCGGGCCGGGTCCGTGGCGACGATCGCGCGGCCGGGGTGCTTCGCTGCCAGGAGCAGGACCTCCTCGCCCGGCCCGCAGCCCGGGACGGCGATGGGGCCGTGCGGCAGGGGCCGGAGGAGCTCGACGGCCCGCTCCAGGTAGGGGCGAAGGCGCGGGCACCAGTACTCGCGGTACCCGGCGGCCACGGAGCTCCAGGATTCCTCCACGGTGCGGGGGTCGGCGCGGCCGCTTGCGGACGGACGTTCCCCGGCCATGGCGGGCCGCTACCTGCTCAGGAGCTCCACCACCTGGTTGACGTTGACGGGGAGCCCCACGTCGTCCTTGTCCGGCAGCTTGACGACCTTGACCGTCAGCTCCTTGGGGTCCACCGCGAGGAACGCCGCCGGAGGCCGGTCCACCTCCTCGCACCGCGTCGAATAGACCTTCTGGAGGTTCTCCGCCTTCCGCACCTGGATCACGTCCTCGGGCTCGACGATGTAGCTCGGGATGTCGGTGCGCCTCCCGTTGACGAGGAAGTGGCCGTGGCTCACGGCCTGGCGAGCCTGGACGCGCGTCTTCGCCAGGCCGGCCTTCCAGACCACGTTGTCGAGGCGCCGCTCGCACAGGGTCAGCAGGTTCTCCCCGGTGTTCCCCGGCGACTTCTTCGCCATGTGGTAGAAGCGCATGATCTGGCGCTGGCGCAGGCCATAGTAGTGGCAGACCTTCTGCTTCTCCATGAGGGCGCGGCCGTAGTCCGTCGGACGCTTGCGCCGCTGCGCGTGCTGGCCCGGAGGGAAGATGCGGCGGTGCGACGCGCGGAGCGCGCCGCTAGAGTCGTAGACCTCAAGACCCAGCCGCCGGTTCACTCTTGCCTTCGGACCGATGTGATGACCCATGCAGTCTCTCTCCGGGATACCTGGACGCTCGGAAGGAAAGCGATCTAAGAAAATCGAGCGAGGCCTCGATTGCAACAAAAATCCTCAGTTCCCGGGCACGCCGGGGCCCCCTCGATGGTATACTGCACACCTGCTCCGGGGCCTTCGCGCCGGCAGGGCGTCGGGCGGCTTGATTCCCTTCGAGAGGAGGTGGCTCATGAGGTTTCCTGCGATCTCGAATGCCGTGGCGTCCCTTGCGCTGGTCGCGGGGCTCGCCTTCCCGGCTCGCGGCCCGGCCCTCGAGCCGAGGACCGAGGACCTCTCCGGGTTCACGCGGTTCTTCTTCTGGAGCGCCGGGCCGTGCTCGCCCGCCACCCCCGACGCCATCGCGAGGGCGGAGATCCGCCGCGAGGAGGGCTTCTCCTACGTCCTGAGCCTCTCCCTCGCCGAGGACGGCGTCCTCGTGGCCGGCGAGTGCGTGCGGGGCGCGTCGAGCACGGGCATCCGCTGCGTCCGCGAGGAACCCCTCCCGGAGCGGCCCTTGACGGAGGCGGAGGTCGCGGACGTCTTCGCGGTCTTCTCCGGGGTCACCATCGAGGGCTCTCCCGAGGCGGCCTGCGAAGTCATGGGGCACGCCTGCTCCTACGACGACTTCCGCTGGGACGACGTCCTGACCCACGATCCGTCCTGCTTCGACAACCAGCTCGAGGCCGGGACCCTCGAGCGCGTCCTCGGCCTCCTCGAGCGCCTGCGGCGGGGGAGCGAGGAGCCCCAGGTTCCGCGCCCCTTCCTGCGCGGAGACCCCAACTCGGACGGCAAGGTCGACATCTCCGACGCGGTCGCGATCCTCGCGTTCCTCTTCCTCGCGGGCCCGGCGCCGGGCTGCGCGAGGAGCGCCGACGCGAACGACTCGGGCGCCGTGGACATCTCCGACGGCGCGTACCTCTTGGGCCACCTGTTCCTGGGGGGCCCCCGGCCCCCGGCGCCCTTCCCGGCCTGCGGTGCGGACGCCACGCAGGACGGCCTGACATGCCTCTCGGCCCCGGGCTGCGGGTGATCGGAGGCGCCATGAATCTGCCTCGCAGGTCCACCCGTACTCTTCCCCTGGTGCCGGCCCTGGTCCTCGCGGGGGCGCTCTCCTCGCCGCTCCCCGCGAGCGCGTTGTTCCAGCGCGGCGACGCCGACGCGAGCGGGTCCCTGGACCTCACGGACGCCGTGAGGATCCTGGCGTACCTCTTCCTCGGGGCCGGGCCCGACGCCCTCCCTTGTCTCGACGCCGCCGACGCGGATGACTCGGGAAAGCTCGACCTGGCCGACCCCATACTGCTCCTCGACCACCTCTTCCGGGGCGGGAAGCCCCTGCCCAGGCCCTTCTCCGCCTGCGGGTCCGACCCGACCGGGGACGCGCTGCTTTGCGCGAGCTACGCGCCCTGCCCGGGCGCCGTGGAGGAGCTCCTGGGCACTGCCGAGGCCGTCGTCTTCATCATCGACCGCTCCGGCACCATGCAGGACCAGGGCGAGCTGGCCGTGGCGAAGCGGGAGGCGCTCGATGCCGCCTGCGCGTTCCGGGAGGACGGGGAGCTGGGGGTCGTCTTCTTCGACAAGGGCATGCTGCGGTTCCCGGCGGCGGGGCCGCCGCTTGCGGCGAGCGATGACTTCAAGGCCGAGGTCGTGCGCTTCGTCGCGTCGGTGGCCGGGGGCAGCGGGTCCTGCCCGCAAATCGGGCTCGTGGCCGCCCTCGAGATGCTGGGCCTCTCGGCCAAGAAGGACCGCGCCATCGTGTACCTGAGCGACGGCACCGCCACCTGCCCGGGGTCCTCCGACGAGGCGGCCTACATACGCCACGTCCTCGAAGTGGTGCAGCAGCTCAACGCGGACGGCCTGCCGATCCACGCGGTGGGGATCGGGCGGCTCGCGCCCCTGTATCAGAAGTTCCTGGAGGACCTGGCCGCTCAGACCGGCGGGAAG
>JACQVW010000410.1 GCA_016209535.1 Planctomycetota bacterium
GCCCGGCGGCGGGGCATTCCCCGGAGGCGCCGGCGGGGTCGCCGGGGCCGGGGTTGGGCCCGGGGTCGGTACGGCCTCTGGAGGCTGGGGCGCCGGCGTCGCCGGGGCGGTGCCCGCCGGCGCGGGACTCGGAGCGGGCGAGGGAGAGGTCGCCGGCGGCGCGGCAGCCCCGGCCGCGGGCTCCGGCGGCTTCGGCTCTTCCTTCTTCGGCTCCTCCTTCGGCTTCGGGAGGAAGTCCTTCATCTCCTTGTTCCAGCCGTCGAACGTCCACTGCTGGACGAGGTAGATCCTCCCCTTGTGCGCATCCCCCTCGACGGCCGTGTAGTAGCCCGTCGTGGTCCCCTTGTCGTCCTTCTTCGCGTTGCCGAAGAGGAGCGTCAAGGTCTTCAGCTCGTCCTCGGGCTTGTCCTTCTTCCGGTAGCTCACCTCCGCCTTGAGCTGCGGCTTGTCGAGGCCGTACTCCGCGAGGTCCTTGGGCTCGGCTCCCTCTTCGATGGAGAAGTCCTTCACGCGGTTCACGAGGCCTCGGACCTGGTACTCCTCGTTCTTCTCGACCTGCTTCGTCTCGCTGCCGGAGGTGACGACGAAGTACTCCTCCTTCTTGGTCTCGGGCTTCTTCTCCTCGGCCTTCTCGTCCTTCGTCTCCCCGCCCTCGCCTTCCTTCTTCTCGGCGTCCGCGGCCGCGTCGCCGTCCTTCGTCTCCTCGGCCGGGTCCTTGGGCTTCTCGACGGGGACCTCGCGCCACTTGCGCTCGACGATCACGTCGGGCTTGTCGGGCCTCGAGAGGCGGACCGACTGGCCCTCCATCTCCTCGGGGATGTCGAGGACCTTCTTCAGGAGGTAGTTTTTCGCCTCCACGTCCTTCCCCCAGAGGCTCGCCGCGTTCCGAAGGTCGCTCTCGACGGCGTACACCGTGGGCTCGTTCCCGAAGCGCAGGTAGACGCGGGTCGTGGAGATGCTCCGGTTGGGAGCCGTCTTCCCCACCACGACCTTCGCCAGCTCCTTCCCGTCCTTGTCGAAGGCGGTGACGAAGCCCCCCTTCTTCGAGTCCACCTCGAACTCGGCGTGGGCCTGCTCGGCGGAGCCGCTCTCGTCCCCGCTCTCGATGGCGTCGAGGGCCTTGACGATCTTGTCGACCTTCTCGCCGTCGGCCGGGTACGCGTAGGACGACGCCACGACCCACTTGTCGCCCGACTTCGCGAGCTCCACGGGCGCCGTCTTGCCCTTGGCCAGGGTGACCTTCGAGACCTGGTCGAGCTTCGCCTCGCGGACGGCCTGGAAACCGGCCGAGAGCGCCTCCGAGCGGGTGGAGAGGGGCCGGCTCGAGTAAACGGCCCAGATGACGACGAGGACCGCGAGGAACGCGAGAGAACCGACGATTGACTTCTGCATGGGGAACCCTCTTCGCTTCAGGAGTGTCGCTGGATGTACTTCCGCTCGTACGCGACCGAGTCCGCGCGGCGGATCAGGAAGTACGCGATCCCGAGGCCCGCGACGAGGACGGGGACCCCGGCGATGTTGAGCCACGTGATCCAGCCGCTCCACTTCTCGCTGCCGTCCTTGAACTGTCGCACGGTGAGCTGCTTGCGGCGGATGTTGATCAGGTCCTGGCCGAGCCCGAAGTTCTCGGCGGCGTTCTGGAAGAAGCGGATGTTGGACTGGTACTCCTGGCTCTGCTGCATGAGGTAGTCGTTCTTCATCATGTCCACCGACGCCAGGACGAGCACGCTGCCCGGGACTGCCTCTACGTGCGCCTTGGGCTTCTCGGCCGGCTTCTCCGCAGGCTTCTCGGCGGGTTTCTCGGCGGGCTTCGCCTCGCCCGCGGTCGCCGGAGCCGCCTGGGACTCGGGGGCCGGCGCCGGCGCGGGCGTGGCCGCAGGAGCCGGCTGCGCGGGGGCGGCCGGGGCCGGCGTCAGGGGCGCCGGCACCGCCGGTGCCGGGGGCGTCGCGGGGGCCTGGCCGGCCTCGGCCCCGGGCACGACGGGCGCGCCGATCGCGGGAGCAGGCTGCGGGGGCACCGGCGGGGCAGGCGGCTGCGGGTGCGCCAGGGGGATCCCCTCCCCGCCAGCGGGCGCCGCGCCGCCGGCCGCCGGCGCGTCCTGGGGGTCCAGCATGTTCACGCGCAGGTCCTTGTCGCCCTTGTCGATATCGAGGCCCGGAAAGCCCGGTATCCCGCCGTGCGGGTCGTCCTTGTCCTTCGCCTCCTCCTTCTTCCACTCGGGGACCGTCTCGCCCTCGAAGGTGAAGGGCAGCTTGCCCTCGACGAGGATCGCGAGGGGCACCGGGTCGACGAAGTCGCGGACCTCCTCGGGGTTCTTCATGGCCGCGAGCTCCTCCTGGTAATCGACGACGCTCATCCCTATCCCCTGCTGCTTCCTGAAGGGGTGGTTGAGCCGCTCGAAGGGGTTCACCTTCACCGACCAGGTGTGCTTGACGGTCCTGGCCAGGACCTCGTGGCTGAGCTCGTTCTTCTTGAGCGCCTCCTGGTTGAGCTTCAGCCCGGTGGTCCCGGGGAAGACCAGCTCGGGGATGCGGTTCGTGAGCGGGTGGGTCTGGTTGATGGACTCCTGGGCCGTACCGACGACCACCGGCAGGGGCCTCGCCATCATGACGCGGAACTGGCCCGCGATCTGGGTCGGCAAGGCCACCGACCCCGCCTCGTTGGACGCGAGGATCTCGTCCCGGAGCTCGATCCCCCACTTGCGCATCATGTCCTCCAGGCCGCTCGAGATGCTCGCGATGGGCAGGCCCTGGCTGACCCCGCGCTGCGAGACGTCGACCGAGTAGCGCGAGACGAGGAAGATGGCGCGCACGCCGAGCGACACGGCCCGGTTGATCTCGTAGGCCTGCCGCGGCTCGAGGCTGTCCGGCTGGGCGACGACGAGGCACTTGATGAAGGCGCGAAGCTCTTCGGGCTTCACGGCCTTCTCCTCCTCGGTCATCTCCTTCTTCTCGGACTCCTCCTTGTCCTCGTTGGCCTTACGCCACCGGTCCTCCTTCCTGCGCTTCACGATGTCGTCGAGCGACCGGCCCTCCTTCAAGTCCACCTGCTCCACGTCGAACTGCTGCCCCAGGAAGTTGATGATCCCCTCGTACTCCGAGGGGAGGGGCGGCGTCGGGTTCATGGGGTTCATGGGCGGCGCCTCGGGCTTCCGCCCGTCGAAGAAGGCGATGAGGGGCTTCTCCGTCGTCGTGAGCTTCACGATCCGGTGGGCGATCTCGTACTCGAGGTTCTCGATCTGGTAGTGGACCGGGATGATCTCCGTCTCCTTGGCGAGGTACTTGATCTCGATGGAGCTGTAGATCCGGAGCTGCCTCACGCTCGAGGCGTCGCGCTCCTGGACGGGGAAGCTCTGGATGCCCTCCTGGTCGAGCTTCTGGACATGCTGGCGCTTCCAGTCCTCGTGGAGCAGGCCGCGGAGGACCTCGTCCTTCGGCTTCTGCTGCTGGGCAGCGAGCTTCGCCGCGAGCTCCTCGCGGCTCTTCTTGATCTCCTCCTTCGAGGGCGGCTTCCGCTGGCTGAAGATCTGGTAGATGTTCTGGGGCGGCTCGGGCTCATCGGGAGTCTTCCCGGCGGCCTGCGCGTCCAGGTACTCCTTGACCTTCTTCTCGGCGTACTCCGTCGCCCGGTCCTCGGGGTTCACGATCTCGTACTTGAACCGGCCGTTCGAGAGGTCGAAGAACTCGTCGAACATGTCCTTCGTGTCGCGCTTGAGCGTGCGGAGCTGCCCGGGCAGCTCCTCGCTCACGTAGTAGGTCACGTTGACGTTGTCGATGAGCTTCGAGAGGATCTGCTTCGTCTGGGGCGAGATCGTGTAGACCTTGTCCGCCGTGAGGTCGGCCTTCCCCGAGCCGATCAGGTCGCGGAGGAGGAACACGGCCACGAGGATCAAGACGAGGATCCCCAGGAAGGCGAAGTTGCCCGCGAAGAACTTTCTCCTGAACTCCTGGCTGTCCGCCATGGGTCGCTCCTTAGTACTTTCTCCACTCCACCGCGAAGTTGTTGAGGATCAGGAAGAAGGCCATCATGCTCAAGGCGTAGACCACGTCGACGGGGTTCACGACCCCCTTGATGAAGTTCTCGAAGTGGTACGAGGAGCCGAACCACCCGAGGCCCGTCCCCAGCCCGGGCACGACCCCGTTCATGACGCGGATCACCGGCGGGAACCCGATCCCCCACAGGAGGAACAGGAATACCATGGCGGCCAGGAGCGCCACGATCTGGTTCTCCGTGAGGGAGGACATCCAGGACCCGATCGCGATGTAGACGCCGGAGAGGAAGACGGCCCCGACGTAGCTCGCGAAGAGGGCGCCCCAGTCGAGGTCCACCGCGATCGCGACCGTCAGGGGGACGGTCAGGGTCAAGGCGAGGGTGAGCACGATCACCGTGTACCCCGCCAGGAACTTCCCCAGGACCACCTCCCACGACTTGAGGGGCAGGGTCATGAGGACCTCCATGGTCCCTGCCTTCTTCTCCTCGCTCCACAGCCGCATGGTGACGGCCGGGATGAGGAGGGCGAAGGACAGCGGGAAGGCGCCGAAGTACGAGCGTAGCTCGGGGTTCGCCTGCTGGAAGAAGGCGTTGTAGAGGAAGAAGAAGACCCCCATCACCACGAGGAAAGCGCAGATGAAGATGTAGGCGACGGGGGAGGTGAAGTAGCTCGCGATCTCGCGGCGGTAGATGATCCAGGCGTTCTTCATGGTCGTGTGCTCCCTTCCCTCAGCTCGCGGCGGCCGCGGGCTGCGGCCGGCTCGCGGTGAGCTGCAAGTAGACGTCCTCGAGGCTCCGCCGCTCCGGCTCGAGAGCGTGCAGGCACCACCCTCCCTGGGTCACGGCGCGGTAGACCGCGGGGCCGAGGTCCGCCCCGTCCGCCGCCCGGACCCTGTACTCGCACGTCGCCGCGTGGCGGCCCAGCACCTCGACCGAGCCGACCCCGGGAGCCGAGGAGAGCTTCGCCTTCACGTCGGCCTCGGGCCCCTGGATCGTCGCGCGCACGGCGCTCCTCCCGGCCGCCTGCGCCTGCATGGCTCCCGGCGTGAAGTCCGCCACCAGCCTCCCGTCCTTGATGATGATGATCCGCGTGCACATGGCGGAGATCTCCTGGAGGATGTGGGAGC
>JACQVW010000411.1 GCA_016209535.1 Planctomycetota bacterium
AACGGCGGCCGGAGGGCCAGCATCTCGTAGAGGGTGGCGCCCAGCGAGTAAATGTCCGTGCGGTGGTCGATGGGGATCTTTTTCCTCCGCGCCTGCTCCGGGCTCATGTAGAGCGGCGTGCCGACGAGGTCGCCGGAGATCGTGATGCTCTCCTGGCCTTCGAGCCTCGCGAGGCCGAAGTCGAGGATGCGGAGGCGGCCCTCCTTGTCGAGGATCAGGTTCGACGGCTTGATGTCACGGTGGATGACCTTGAGCGCGTGCGCGTGCTGGAGGCCGTCGGCCACGCCGGCGAAGGCCTCTGCGAGCTTCTCGAAGTAACCCGGGCGGTCCTTCCTGCCGAAGACCGTCTCCGCCTCCGGCTCGGCGTCCTTCAGCCGGCTCAAGATCTGCGCCAGCGTCTCCCCCTCGACGAAGTCCATCGAGAAGTACGGTATGCCCGACTCGACCCCGAAGCTGTAGACCGAGACGATGTGGGGGTGCGCGAGCCTCGCGGCGATCTGCGCCTCCCTCAGGAAGCGCGAGTAGGTCCTCGCGTCCGCCGCGACGCCCGCCGGAAGCACCTTGAGCGCCACGCGCCGGTCGAGCGAGCCCTGCCAGGCGTCGTAGACGACGCCCATGCCGCCCCGGCCGATCCGGCGGCGCAGGGTGTAGTCGCCGATCACGCGCGGCTCGGCGAACGGCTCCGCGTCCTCCCCGAGGTCCAGGAACCCGCCGAGGGCCTTGAGGACCTCCTGCCCCACGCCGGGGTGATCGGCCAGGATGCGCTTGGGGTCGAGGGCGTCGCCCGAGTTCAGGCGGTCGAGGTACTCGGCGATGAGGTCCTCGAGAGCCTCACCGCGATCCTCGGAGCTTGGCCGGCAGGGATCCGGGATCGGATCCCGGATCGAGTCCCGGATCGGATTGCTGGGCGGAGCACGGGGCGGATCACTCGGCCGATCGCGGGTCGCGTCATCCATCGCCCTGCTCCTCCTCCAGCGCGAGCCTGCGGTCCGGAAGCTGGAAGCTCTCCGTGTCGCCGAAGCCCTCCTTCAAGCGCAGCAGGGCGCGGGCGAGGAGCTTCTTCACGGCCTCCGGCGAGCGCCCCATGCGCGCGGCGACCTCCTTGACCTTGAGGCCCTCGATGCGCGCGAGGACCACCACCTGCCGGTGCTCCGCGCTCAGGCCCTGGAGCGCCTTCTCGAGGCGCTCGAAGCGCTCGGCGCGCCGCAGGTGCTTGCTGGGCGACTCGCCCGAGGCGGGGACATCCCGGGCCAGGCGGATCGGGGCCCAGGCCTTCTTCTGGGACGCGCTCCAGATCCGGTGCTCCGCGATGCTCGCGAGCCAGCGGTAGAAGGCCTCCTCGCCCCGGTACTTGAGGCCGCCGATCGACTCGAAGGCGACGGCCAGGGTCTCCTGGAGCACGTCCTCGGGCTCGAGGCGCGCCCGCAGCTTCTCCCCCATGCGCGCCCGGATCTGCCGCTCGAGGCGGGCCCGGTAGCGCCGCGCGAGCTCACCGAACGCGTCGCGGTCGCCGCCGCGGGCCTGCTCGACGAGGTCTCGGATCGCGCTCTCGGAAGCCATGGTCGCCGCCATCTCGTCCCTGTAAGTCGACGGGAGCCCAAAAGGTGACGCGGAAAACCGCCCGGCATTGTAGGGTAGTGGTCTCGAGCGGGACAGGGAGGAACGCGGCGCGTCCCTCGGCCGCCGCGTGGCCACCAGGGACACGCGAGGAGCGTGGATTCCAGATTCGATCCCCAGGTAGCCCTGCAGCCCTCGACCTCCCGATTGCGTGCTGGCGCGAGATGGCCGGGAGCGCTTCCCTCACAACCTCATGTGCCGGTTCCAGCCATCTCAGCGCAACGAATCGTAGATAGCGTCTTCAGGCGCGTCGTCACGCAGGAACTGTTCGCAAGCCGCGGCCTGCCATTCGAGGTCATCGGCGTCCCCGTCGAGCAGGACGATGACGCGCGCTCGGCCGGCCTTGGGCAGTTGCGCAGCAATCTCGCTAGGAATGGGCAGCGCAGAAGTGCCGCTCAACTCGGTCGTGAACTCGATCGCGTTCATGCTTGAAGCCTATCCTGCAGCGGACTGTAGGTCAATTGGCTCCATCGTTGCTCGCAGGGTACGGCGTCTGATCCTGTTCACCGCTGTCGACGCGCCCTTCGCCTCCTCGACTCGAGCCTCCGGCGCCGCTCCTCCGTGCGCAGGCGCTTCGGCAGCTCGCCGTCGACGAGCCGCACGCGGAGGAGCTCGGCGCGCTTTCCCAGCACCTTGCGGACGGCCTCGGCGACCGCGAGCCGCTTGAAGCGCGTGGCCCATTCGGCGCCCATGCAGTACGCATCGCGCTCGGCATCGTAGTAGAAGGCGCAGAGCGGCCTTCGCAGGATGACGCTGCGGACCAGGTAGCGCGTGGGATCCCAGGCATCCTTGGCCCGGCGCCTCAGCTCCCGCATCTGAGCGCGGGTGAGCTCGGGCTCCTCGTCCTCTCGATCTCGACCGTCGCGTTCGCGCTGTCCCTTGCGCGACTCACCTCGGGTCGAGGCGCGGGCGCGGCTGCGGGTGCGGGCGCGACGGACTTGCGGCTCGCTCTTGCGGCGTCTCATGTGCTCGTCTCCACAATGGGCCGGAACGTGACGCGGTGCACCCCGGAAATGTGGCAGGAAGTTCGTGCCAGGTCAAGAGGGTGCACGTCCGGGCGCCAAGATGCACGTGAGGCAGGTGCGGAGTGGATAGCTCGCGCAACTTGGCATGCCAGCGTCTGGGGCGGGCCCACAGCCCGGAAACGGCGCGGGCAAGGGCGGGCCGCCATGGAAGGCCCTACGGGCAGGCCGAGCTCGTGGAGCTTGCAGCCCGAGAGGTAGTAGAGGTCCACCGCGGCCATTGGCCTCGGGTACTTCGGATAGAGCCTCTGGAGCGCGCTCGAGAGGCGGAGGTACTCCTCCACGGCCTCGACGCTCTCCTCCGGAGCGCGCGCTCTGGGGTCGGCCAGGCCGCCGGCGCGGGTCGTCGAGCCCCGCGGCTCGAGGCTCCTCGTCCGCCTCCGGCCGCGCCGCTGCGCCAGGGCGCGCCGGCGCTTCCGGGCGATCTTGTGCTTGATGATCCTCGTCACCCAGGCGAAGAACGCCCCCTCCTCCCGCAGCCCGCCGAGGTGCCGCATCGCCTGGCGAGGACCGAGTCGATGCTG
>JACQVW010000027.1 GCA_016209535.1 Planctomycetota bacterium
AGGCCTTCGCCCGCCGGGCTCGTGGCGATGAGCCGCACGGCCATGCGCTGGACCGCCTCGAGAGGTTTCTCGGACCCTGATCCCATGCAGCAAGGTATAACAAAAAGGCTACGGTTCGCAACACGGAGCTCAGCCCCTGTGGCGGCTGGCCCGGCTCGAGCGGCCCGCAAGCCCAGCCGGCGCGGGCCTCGCTGGGGAAGCTCCTCGCGCTCATGGACGAGCCCGGGCTCGGGGATCGCCTCGTCGAGTGCGGCGAGGCGGCGCTCGAGCTCGACCTCCTCGACGACTTCGAGCGCGTCCGCTCGCGGCTCGAGAAGCTCTCGCCCGAGCACGCGAGGAGGCTCGGCTCGGCCCTCTCGAGGCCTCGCTTCCTCCTTCGAGGCCTCGGCGGGCTCGACGGGGCCTACCTCGGGGCCTTCGCCGAGGTCCTCGACGCGATCCTCGACGCCTACGACGCGGTCTTCGGATTCGAGGAGTGGAGCAAGGTGCCCGGGAAGAAGCTGCGAGTGCGCGTGCACCTCGAGGAGAAGATCACGCGGTCTCCGCACTTCGCGCCGCAGTTCCCGTTCTGCTCGAAGATCGACTTCCCCGTGGTCGATCCCAAGGCCCTTCGCTCGCCGACGGCCGACGGCAAGTTCCTCTTCTACGGGCTCTGCCACGAGCTCGGGCACGTGATCGCCATGTGGGGGGACCGGGACCGCGAGGAGGACCACCTCGCCTGGGCGCACTACACGGGCGCCGCCATCGTCGAGCACCTCTCCGAGGCGGCGAAGGACAGGCCGTTCATGGCGGGGCTCAAGGACGTGCGCTGGCGGTCGCTTTCGAAGGAGCGGGAGCGGCTCACGGCGGCGAAGCCCTCGCTCCAGGACCGGGACGGCGTCCTCGCCCTCCTCATCGCGCTCCACGACAGGGCCGGCGCGAAGGCCATCGGCGCCGCGATCAACCACCTCGATCGCCAGGGGAAGAGCCTGCGCGTGAACCGCGTGCACTACTACACGTTCCGCGAGCTCGAGGCCGCGCTCTGCGCCATGCTCAAGGACCCCGCGGCGAGGAAGGCCGCGGCGGCGCTGATCCCCGACGGACCGAAGTGAGGGGTCCGCGCGCAACGCTCTCGGACCGGCGCCCAGCGTTCTCGGACCCGCGGCCTCAGCGCACCTCCCCGTGCCGGAAGAGCCTCCACTCCCTGCGCCGGCATGTCGCGCAGGAAGGGCCGGGACGGACCTGAGCATGGGGGCTCCTTTCGACCCGCCGGGCGCCGTCTCGGCTCCGGCATGGGCTCGTCCACGTTATCGCCCCGGCGGCGCGGCACGCAAGCGCGGAGCGCGCATGGCGAACACGCGCCACCTCAGCGGGTGCGCCCGGACAGCCGAAGACAGCTCCGAGGGAGCAGGGGTTCTCTCCCTCGTCACATGGTGAGCACCATGGACACGAAGCGCGAGAGGGCGCAACGGGCCTCCGCCGCCGGCCTGGGGTGGTTCCTCGTGGCCGCCTGCCTCGGCCTCGCGCGAGGCCAGGACGCCGCCGGGGGCGCCGACTCATCGAGGCCCACGCCCGGGGACCTGGATGCCCTCTCGCTCGAGGAGCTCCTCGACGTCGAGGTCACCTCGGTCGCGAAGAAGGAGCAGAGGCTTTCCGAGTCCGCGGCGGCGGTCTACGTGATCACCCAGGAGGACATCCGCCGCTCGGGGATCCGCGAGATCCCCGAGCTCCTGCGCCTCGTCCCGGGCCTCCAGGTGGCGCGTATCGACTCGAACAAGTGGGCCATCTCCTCCCGTGGGTTCAACGGCCGCTTCGCCAACAAGCTCCTCGTCCTCATCGACGGCCGCAGCGTCTACACGCCCCTCTTCTCGGGCGTCTACTGGGATGTCCAGGACACGCTCGTCAAGGACATCGAGCGGATCGAGGTGATCCGCGGCCCCGGCGCGGCCCTCTGGGGAGCGAACGCCGTCAACGGGGTGATCAACATCATCACGAAGGCTGCCGAGGACACCCAGGGTGGCCTGGTGACGGGCGGCGGCGGGTCGGAGGATCCCTTCTCCGGCGGCCTCCGCTACGGCGGAGCCATCGGCGAGCGGGCGCACTACCGCGTCTACGGGAAGTACGCGAACCACGATGACTTCGTGTACGCGGGCGGGGGCGACGCCGCGGACGAGTGGGACCTGCTCCAGGGCGGCTTCCGCCTCGACTGGAAGGCCGCGCCCTCGGACCTCCTCACGATCCAGGGCGACACGTACGCCGGGGAGGTCCAGTCGCGCACGACGATCGCCGTCGTCGGCCCGCCGTTCTCCCAGACGCGAGACGACGCCGCCCACCTCTTCGGAGCCAACGCCCTGGCCCGGTGGACGCACACCTTCTCGGAGTCGTCCGAGGGGGTGCTGCAGGCTTACTACGACCGCGCCGACCGGAACGACCACATCTTCCCCAACGTCCACGACACCTTCGACGTCGACCTCCAGCACCGCTTCGCCGCGCTCCCCTGGAACGAGGTCACCTGGGGACTCGGCTACAGGGCCGTCCTGGACCAGCTCGAGGACGGCCCGTCGGCCTTCGCGGCCCCCCAGAGCCGCACGGTCCACCTCCTGAACGGCTTCCTCCAGGACGAGTCTCGCTTCTTCGGCGATGCCCTGCGCATCACCCTGGGCACGAAGCTCGAGCACAACGACTTCACGGGCCTCGAGGTGCAGCCCAGCGGCCGCATCGCCTGGATCGCCAGCGAGCGGCACACCTTCTGGGGGGCGGCGTCCCACGCCGTGAGGACCCCCAGTCGCGCCGAGAACGACATCCGCTTCAACAGCTCGGCGAGCCCCGGGCTGGTGGCGGCCGTCTTCGGCACGAACGGCACGGAGTCGGAGGCCCTCCACGCCTTCGAGCTGGGGTACAGGACGCGCCCGCTGGACTGGATCTCCCTCGACGCCGCGGCCTTCTACAACCTCTACGACGGGCTCCAGACGACCAGCGCGGGGATCCCCTTCTTCGAGGCCTCTCCGCCGCCGGCTCATGTCGTCGTCCCCCTCGCCTTCGGGAACAAGATGGAGGGCGAGACGCTCGGCGTGGAGCTCTCCGTCGCCGTGAGAGCGACCGAGTGGTGGAAGCTGAGCGGCGGCTACACGTTCCTCGAGATGAGCCTCGACGCGCGATCGTCCGCGGCGGCCGGCGCGGACGACGCCGAGGACAGGAGCCCCGCGAACCAGGCCCACCTGAGGTCCTACTTCGACCTCCCCTGGGACCTCGAGCTCGACCTGCTCCTGTTCTACGTGGACCACATCTCGGGCTTCCGCGTCCCGAGCTACGTGCGGCTCGACGCGCGGCTGGGCTGGCGGCCGACGAAGGACCTCGAGGTCAGCGTGGGGGTCCAGAACGCGCTCGACGACCGGCACCCGGAGTTCGGGGCGGAGCCCCTCACGACCCCGAGCGAAGTGGAGCATTCCGTCTACGGGCGGCTCACGTGGAGGTTCTGAGGATGAGCGGGGCACTCGCGAGCACGGGCTGGAGCAGGGGAGCGGCGCCGCGGGGCTCGCGGCGCGGGCGGTGGGGACGGCGGGGGCAGCGAGTGCTCGCCGCCTCGCTGCTCGGCCCCCTCGCCGCCGCCCTGCTCGCGGCGGCGGGGCCCGAGGGGCCCGGCGAGCACGAGGTCAAGGCGCAGTTCCTCCACCGCTTTGCGCTCTTCATCGAGTGGCCCGCGGATGCCTTCGCGGACCCCAAGGAGCCCCTCGTCTTCGGCGTCCTGGGGAAGGACCCCTTCGGCGGGGCCCTCGAGGAGGCGCTGCGGGACAAGAGGATCGCCGGAAGGGGCCTCGTGGTGAAGCGGTTCCCCGAGCTCAAGGACCTGGAGCCCTGCCACGTGCTCTTCGTGAGCGAGTCCATGAAGAGCTCCCTCAAGGAGGTCCTCCAGGCCGTGAAGGGGAAGCCCACCGTGACCGTGAGCGACCTCGATGCCTTCGCCGAGGAGGGGGGCGTCTTCCGCTTCTTCCTCGCCGAGAAGAAGGTGCGCTTCAAGATCAACCTCAGCGCCGCCGAGCGGGCCAGGGTGACCATCAGCTCCCGCCTGCTCCAGGTGGGCGAGGCCTTCCGGGAGCCCGCCTCGCGGACGGCGAAGTAGCATGAGAGCGTTCGCCGACCTGCCCATCCTGAGGAAGCTGACCCTCGTCACCATGGCGGCCAGCAGCGTGGCCCTCGTCCTCGCCTCGGGCGCCTTCGTCGCACGCGAGGTCTACCTCTTCCGCGCCGGCATGGAGCACGACCTGGCGACCGCGGCCGGCATCGTGGGGAACAACAGCACCACGGCCCTGGCCTTCTCGGACCCGAAAACCGCGGAGGAGATCCTCCAGGGGCTCCAGGCCGAGCCGCGCTTCAAGCTGGCCTGCCTCTTCGACGCGGAGGGCAACGTCTTCGCCCGCTACCGGAGGAGGGACCTCGAGGATGCGCCGGAGGTCCCGGCGCGCCTGGAAGGAGGCTTTCGCTACCGGGACGGGCACTACTTCGCCTACGAGCCCGTCCTGCTCGACGGCAAGCGCATCGGCGCCGCCTGCGTCGTGGCGGGCCGCGAGGCTCTCTACGAGCGCCTCCTTGGGTCCGCCGTCCTGTGGGGCGCCGTGCTGCTCGCGTCCTGGGGCGCCGCCTACTGGATCGCGTCGCGCCTGCAGCGCACGATCGCGGCGCCCATCGAGGGCCTCGCGAGGAAGCAGGACGAGGTCTCGAGGACCAAGGACTACTCCGTGCGGGTCGAGAGGCACGGGCGGGACGAGATCGGCGTCCTCTGCGAGGGGTTCAACGAGATGCTCGCGAGGATCGAGGAGCAGCAGGAGGCCCTCCGCCGCCACCGCGACGAGCTCGAGGATGTGGTGGCGCGGCGCACGGCGGAGCTCAGGGTCCTGAACGAGCAGCTCCTGGCCGCGAAGGAGAGGGCCGAGGCTGCGGCCCGGGCCAAGTCGGAGTTCCTGGCGAACATGTCGCACGAGATCCGCACGCCGATGAACGGGATCCTCGGGATGACGGCCTTCACCCTCGAGACCGAGCTGACGCAGGAGCAGCGGTCGAACCTGGACATGGTGAAGACCTCCGCCGAGAGCCTGCTCACGATCATCAACGACATCCTGGACTTCTCGAAGATCGAGGCGGGGAAGCTGGAGATCGTGCCGGTCGAGCTCGACCTCCGCGACTGCATCGCCGAGGCGATGAAGACCCTCGCCTTCAAGGCTCACGAGAATGGCATCGAGCTCGCCTACAGGGTTGCCCCCGACGTGCCCGACGTGCTCCGAGGCGATCCGGACCGGCTGCGGCAGGTCTTCGTGAACCTCGCCGGCAACGCCGTGAAGTTCACCTCCGCCGGCGAGGTCGTCCTCGAGGCGGTCCTGGAGTCGCTCGAGGGGGACCTGGCGGTGCTGCGCTTCTCCGTGAGGGACACTGGGATCGGGATCCCCCGCGAGAAGCTCGCGACGATCTTCGAGCCCTTCGCCCAGGCCGACAGCTCCACGACCCGGAAGTACGGCGGCACGGGCCTCGGGCTCACGATCACGAGCCGCCTCGCGAGCCTCATGGAGGGGCGCGTCTGGGTCGAGAGCGAGGTGGGGAAGGGGAGCGTCTTCAGCTTCACGGCGAGGCTCGGCGTTCCGCGGTCCGAGCCGGGCCCGAAAGGGCCGCCCGGGCTCGAGAAGCTCGCGGGCGCACCTTGTCTCGTGGCCGACGAGAACGGCTCCAGCCGCAGGTTCCTCGGG
Organism: Planctomycetota bacterium; assembly: GCA_016209535.1. Classification (GTDB taxonomy): domain Bacteria; phylum Planctomycetota; class UBA8108; order UBA8108; family SXIK01; genus JACQVW01. Next base: position 5,715 of record JACQVW010000027.1, read on the forward strand.
GAGCTGCTCGAGGGCTGGGGCCTCCGGGTGGAGCTTGCGGGAAGCTCCGACCAGGCCCTCGCCCTCGCGGCCGAGGCGGCGCGGCGCGGGGCTCCCTTCCGCTTCGCGTTCCTGGACTCGCGGATCTCCGGCGCCGAGGCCGGGGCCGGCGCGCGAGAGCTGGCGGCGGCCCTCGCGAGCCCCCAGGGAGGCTCGACGGCCGTCTTCCTCATGCTTCGGTCGGCCCACCACTGGAGCGGCGTCCGCGAGGGCGGCGGCGATCCCGTCCGGGGCTTCCTGCGCAAGCCCTTCAAGCGCTCCGAGGCGCTCGATCTCCTCCTCGAGGCCGCCGGGGGGCCCGGAGGGGTGCGCCGTGCCGCCGCCCGGCCGGAGGCGACGGCTCCCGGCAGGGCCTGCAGGCTCCGGCCGCTGCGAGTGCTGCTCGCCGAGGACAACGCCGTCAACCAGCGC
>JACQVW010000394.1 GCA_016209535.1 Planctomycetota bacterium
GCCCCAGCTTGGCCGTGACATCGCGGAACATGGGGTCCGGGAGCCCCTGGAGGACGCGCGCCTTCGTCGCGGCCGAGAACCCCGAGCGCTTGCGGGGCGGGAAAGCCGCCGCCGGGGCTGACTGGGACGGCTGGGACGGCGGGAACGGCTGGCCAGTCCGGGCCGGCTGGCCAGTACGGGTCGCGCCGGGCGAGGTGGGGCCTGCGGGGCGCCAGGCCCACCAGGCGGCCGCGGCCGCGGCGAGAAGGAGGACGGCGATGGCGGTGAGGCCCGCGACGAGGCCCGCTCTCGAAGGCATGGGAGGATCCTACAGTGCCGCGGCGCCGGCGATCAACCTTCGGGCGCTGTGGTACAATCCTGCGGAACGTCGATACGGTCGATGTTCCCCGAAAAGGTTCCACCACCCGCAGCCACAGCCCCATCGAAGGACGAACGGACGACATGCGCGTACGCGATGCCATTCTTGCCGGCGCACTGACAGCGTCTTGCGGTTGTGAGAGGGCCCCGCCTCCGCCGTCAACAGCACCCCCGCCGCCAGGGCCCCCCCCGGCGCAGACACAGGCTCCGCCGCAGCAGGCCCAGCCGGCGCAGGCGCCGGCTCCGGCCGCCCAGCCGGCCGCAGCGCCGGCGCCGGCGGCCCAACAGGCCCCGCCGCCGGCCCAGGCCGCGAAGCCTCCCGAGAGGAAGAACCCCTTCAAGGCCCCGGAGCACTTCAACGAGCTGCAGCGCCTGTACGCCGAGGCCACCGCCGCGATCGCGGCGGGCGACAAGGCCAAGGCCCTGGATCTCCTCGACGACGTGCTCGCCCTGGAGCAGGGCCACCGGCTTGCCTCCCGCGACAAGGCGCGGCTCCTCCGGGGCATGGGCCGGTACGACGAAGCCCTCGCAGCGATCTCCGAGGGCCTGAAGATCACGGCGGACGACACGTACCTCCTCGAGGAGAAGGCCTGGATCCTCCTCGAGAAGGGCGAGACGAAGGCGGCGCTGTCGGTCGTCGACGGGGCCCTGAAGTCCGACCTCCCCCTGCCCGGCCTGAGGTACCAGCGGGCCGTCATCCGCACCGTCCTCTCCGACAAGGAGGGGGCGCTCGCGGCCCTCGAGGACGCGCTCGAGCACGGCTTCCTCGGGCACTCCATCATGGAGGCCGAGAAGCGGTTCGAGCCCATCCGGCGGGAGAAGCGCTTCGAGGCGGTCCTGGACAAGATCCGCGACACCCTCGCTCGGTCCCAGGCCGCGGCCGTGGCGTTCCAGGCGCACGAGGAGGATCGCCCTCTCCCCGAGGTCTGGGCCGCGGACTACCGGGAGCAGATCGAGACGCTGGTCGGGAACGTGTCCAGGGGCAAGGGCGAGGACCTGGAGATCGACCTCACCGACGTCGACGGGAAGCCCCTGCGCGTCGCCGACCACAAGGGCAAGGTCGTCTTCGTGCAGGTGTGGGGCGCCTGGTCCGAAGCGTGCCGCAAGATGATCCCCGAGATCCTGCGCCTCAAGGAGGAGTACAAGGACAAGGGCGTCGTGGTGCTCTCCCTCTGCTACGAGCCCGCCGCCGTGCCCGGCGAGGAGCAGGAGGTCGTCCTGAACGTCAAGGCCTTCCAGCGTGAGAACAAGTTCGACGTGCCTTGCGCGGTCATCGACAAGGAGTACTCGGCCCTCAAGCTCTACGTGAGCGGCTATCCGGTGACCCTCCTCTTCGGCAAGGAGGGGAAGATGCACCTCAGGAGCTACGGGTTCAAGGCCTATCACGTGCTTCGGGGCATGGCGGACATCCTCCTCGGCACCGCGGGGGCGAAGGACGCGGCGCTCCGGGACCTGGACCGCGAGAAGGCTCCCGAGAAGAGGTAGCCGGCGCGCGTTCGAGCGATCGAAAAAAAGGCCCGGGCCTCTTGCGAGGCCCGGGCCTTTCAGCGCCCTTGGCTGGAGAGCCGCAGGCGCTTCAGCCTACCCGAGGTGCGCGGCTACTCGCACACGGTCGGGCAGTCCTTGATGACGATGCACGGGCAGTCGTCGTCTACGCAGTTGGCAGGACGCGGTCCACCCAGGAAGAGGAAGTTGAGCAGCCTCACCGGGTCGGACAGGTCGATGACGCCGGAGGGGCTGCCATCGAGCAGGGCCAGGTTGGCCGCGTCGCTGATGGTGCCATCGCCGCAGGGCGGTCCCTTGGCGCCGAGGAAGAGGTGGCCGAGGATCGCGACGGCATCGGAGAGGTCCTGCTTGCCGTCCTGGTTCATGTCCATCGGCTTCTGCTTGCCGCCCGGCGTCGTGAACGTGACGGTGTGCTGCGCAGTAGCCTCGTTGCCGCACACGCCGTCGGAGACCTTCACCTCCACGGTGACGTCCCCGTCGGCCGTGCCCGTCACGCCGCAGTCCGCGCCGGCCGGAGCCAGGGTCGCGCTGCCGCTGACGACCGACCACGTGTAGGTGGCGTCGCCATCGAGCCCGCCGGCGGTGGCATGCAGGGCCACCGTCGAGCCCGTGTCGCCGGTGTGGTCGCCGCCGCCGCCGGCAGAGTCGATCGAGACCGACTCGGCCGAGCCCTCGCAGCAGATCTCCGACACCGACAGGTTGTCTATGTCGAAAGTCTCCGTGGCGCCGCCGTTCGCTGCCGAGAGCGTGAGCACCACGTCGCCGCGGAGCCTCGGGCCAACGGCCCTCAGGACCACGGTCGGGGCGAGGCTACCGTCGTTGAAGGAGAGCCACGCCTCGAGGACGGCGTTGTCGTCGTTCGGCTGGTACTTCATCGAGATGTGGGCGCCGCCCTCGTTGTTGAGGAGCACGTTGGCGTAGGTGGCGCCGAATCTGACGTCGTCCATGGCCGACACGAACGTCTCGTTGAAGTCGAAGCCGGTGTGCCACCGGCGGCCGCCGGCGTTCGCGCCGAAGCCGTTCGGGGGATCGTGGGAGCCGTAGCCGCCGTCCCAAGTGTCGACCTCGGTGCCGAAGGACGCCCTGCGGTTGTGCAGCTCGTCGCCCTGGCGGATGCCGAGGGCGCCGCCGCCCTCACCGATGCGGCCGACGTAGTCGGCGAGGACGCCCTGCTGGAGGCCGATCCAGCCGCCGTCCGCCTCGATGTTCGCGTCGGTCTTCGTGACCCAGACATCGAAGTCGATCTGCAGGGCCAGGTCGCCGGCGTTCAGGCCGTCGAGCGAGAAGTGGGACACGCCGGCGAGGCCGCCCGAGCCGTCGCCCGTGAGGCGGAGGCGCTTGTTGCCGCCCACGTCCACGACCTGGGGCGTCCAGGCTCCGGCGTTGTTCGTCACGACGTCGTCGCCGGGGAAGTCGTCCTCGAAGTCGGTCGCGAGGAGCGCCTCGCCCTTCGTGCAGACGTTCGCCGGGATCGGTCCAACCGGCTCGCACTTGTAGTTGTCGAACTCCCAGGTCAGCAGGTTCGAGCCCGCCGTGCCGTGAGAGCTGCTCACGGGGCCGACGAGCATCTTCGCCGGCGCGCCGCCGGCCCAGGTGTCGCCACCGGCCACGGCCCACGGGCCGGGCTCCCCGCCCTCGTCCATGGCGAACTCGCTGTAGAAGTAGTTCCCCTTGCGGGTGAGGCGGAGCCAGAAGGGCTGCACCGGGTCCTGCGGCCAGTTGCCCGCGATGTGGCCCGAGGGGGTCATCTGGTCGCGGGTGGTCGTGTTGGCGACGCCGTGGACCTGCCGCGTCACGTGGGCCGGCACGTCCTGGTCGTTCAAGGCCTCGCCGCGATAGGGCGCGTTGGCGAAGCTGTACTTCGAGTTGAAGTCGCAGCTCTGGCGCGCCATGAGGCCGATGCGGCCCCAGCGGGCGTTCGGCGGGTTCGTGGCGTTCACGAGCCTGCAGGAGACCTGGAAGTCGCCTTCGATGACCGCGTACGCGAAGTGCATGTGGTCGCCGCCGTCCCAGATGTCCGAGCCCGAGCCGCTCTGGGTGTAGACGCCGGTCCCGGCGTCGTAGCTGGTCGAGCCCGGGGTCGGCGGGCTGCCGACGTCGTGCGCCCGCTGGAGGCAGCCGTCCCCGTCGGGGTCCCCCGAGCCGAGGAACCCCACGCGCCCCGGGCCGTCGACCACGGCCTCGCCGACGACGACGCCGGAAAGGGGCAGGTTGCCGTCCGGGAAGTCGACGCTGTAGCTCACTCCGGCGTTCAGGTCAGCCCGCGGGACCTGCCAGGTGATCTTCTTGCCGATCGGCACCACGGGCGGAAGGCCGGTCTTCGCGAAGTTGAGCACCTTGAACGTGATGGTCTGCACGTTGCAGCCACCATCGCCGTGCTCGCTGTTCGCGTAGCCGACAAACAAGGCCTCGGGAGCAGCCGCGCCCCAGTCGTCGGGAGGGCCGATCCGGGTCCAAAGCGCACCGTTGCTCGGGTCCGCCTCGACGGTCGCGTCATCCGAGGCATAGCCTCGCAGGACGTTCCCGACGCGAGTCAGCCGGTAGTACGGCGGGTGGGCGCTGACGGCGGGCCCCGAAGTGCCGCGATCCTCCGTCATCGGGTCGCAGCCTGCGTAGGTCTTACGGGCTGAGAAGCTGCGGGCATCCACCAGGTTCGGCATGTGGTCCTGCATGATGCTGTGGCGCGTGCACCCATCGATGTGGTGGCGCGCGATGAGGCCGAACTTGCCCCAACGCCCGGCGCCCGAGCTGTGCGTCCGGCTCGTCAGCTTGACCGAGATGTCGAAATCGCCCACGACCCGCGAGTATGCGAACTCGAAGTCGTTGGACCCGCTCCACAGGTCGCCGCCCGTGTTCGAGTCGGAGGTGTACTCGCCGGTGCCCCCGTCGTAGGTCGTGATGCTTCCCCCACCGCACTGGAAGCCCACCGCGCGGCGGTGGTCGAAGTCGGGGCCGGGGGACGGGTCCGCCGAATCGGCGTCCGAGTCCCTGCGGGGCGGCGGCAGGACATCGCTCACGGCGCCGCCGTTGGAGATGTTCGAAAGGGCGATCTGGGTCGGGTCCGCCGCGAAGATGGTCTCTTCCACGGTCAGCATGTCGCCGTCCGCGCCCACGCCCGCAACGCCCTGGATCGTCACGGTGGCGGGCTCCGTGTTGGGGCAGTTGTAGCCGAAGCCCGCTATGGACCGGTTCACGGAGTACTGGAGCTGGCCCACGTCGTCGGGACCACCGGGGCCGATGAAGTCGATGGCTTCGTTCCCGTCGGCCAGGTTGGCGCCGCCTTCCGTGAGCCGGATGCCGAGCGTGCCGTCGAAGCCGCCGCCGCCCTCCCAGACCTGGATCGTGATCCTGCTCACGCCCGAGGGCAGGAAGGCCGGCGTCACCTCCTGGCAGTTGAGGCTGCCGCCGCGGCAGACGCTCTTGTTGAGGGCCAGCTTGTTGTTCACGTACACCAGGATCGAGTCATCGCTCGCGGTGCAGAGGTAAAACAGGCCGGCGGGGCCCTTGTTGCGGACGTAGGTCGTCGCGATGGCCGTGACGTTGTCCCCGGGCAGAGCGGGCAAGCCCGCAGGCAGGACGACGTTCGTGTTGAGCCAGTTGATGAGGGAGTTCCCTCCATCCGAGTCGTGCCAGCTCAGGCGGTTGAGCCGCGGGATCGTACCGGCGGGAAGCGAGAACGAGGTCTCGAGATACTCGTAGGAGACCCAGGTCGGCGCCTCGACGAGCTGCCCGGCGCCCCAGCCCGACGAGGGCGACGCGCCGCCGAAGTCGATGTCCGCCCACTCGTCCCCCGCCTTGGGGTCCTCGAGCCTCATGTCGTGGGGGGCCGCCCACTGCAGCGCCATGGTCCCTGCTCCGCCGCCCCCGCAGCCCGGCGGGTTGAGCATCGGAACCAGCATGTTGAATCCGTCGTTCCGGATCGTCCCCGCCGAGTTGTACTGGGCCTGCACGCTGGCAGCCAGCACGAACGCCACGGCGAGCCCTCCGGCGCTCAAAAGCATCCTACGCATCAGAAGAACCTCCCTGAAAAGACCCAAAAGACAAAGACCTTCGAAACCTCCCAGAGACACCCAGTTGCACGCCGCTCAATGTCTTGACAGGCACCTGGAATCTTGGCCCGCCCTGGTGCCGGGAGCTCCCCGCACACCCAGGGCCGAGCGCTCGGCGCGCAACCCTTTCCGTTTCTCAGCTCTTGGACTCGATCAGCGCTCCTTCCCGCGTCTCCACGCGTTTCCTCGCCCGCCAAGCCGCGCCTCGCACGCGCACTCCCGCGCGCGAAGCGCAAAGCCTCGCTTCCAGGTTCGCTTTTTCCTCGTTTGTTCGCGTTTCTTGGGCGACCCTGGAGGCGAAGCTCAACTCAGCCGGCAAAACCGTCCGTGAGAATTCGACCCATTAGCTAACGCTCTCGTGATTCGTACGACCCGTTTCACCGGAGATTCGACCCGTATTTCCAGGAGAGAATTTCCAAGAGAGAATCCGGGAAACGCTCCGGTAGCGAGGGCGAGTATAGCAGAGCTCCCCGAGCGATGGAACCATTTTTTTTGCTGACTCTTACGGGGTCAAATGACAAGACGCTGGGTGGCGACCTAGTGAGTTTGCCGCCAGCCAGCGTCCTGAGGGTTGGGTTGGGGTCCCCTGGGTCAGGGGAACCCCTGGGAGTGGGGTTGGGTGTTGGGTCTGTGCCCTGAGATATAGCACCTCCCGTGCCAGTTTCACGGTCTCGCGGAGGGCCGCGGCGCCTGCGACCCTAACTCGTGCCGGCGCAAGGCACTCCGCGAGACGGCTCCGCGCGGCTCGTGGCCGGCGGTCTCGAGAGGCCTGTGGGTCCCGGTGTCAACGTGAAAAAAACCGATACACAGAATACCCCAACGGGAGGCTATCCACGGTGGATACCCCAACGGGAGGCTATCCACGGTGGATACCCCAACGGGAGGCTATCCACGGCGGCTCGAGCGGGCTATAAGGAGCCCCCGTGGCGGACCCACAGAGAGAGCAGAGAGAGCCGCAGAGAGGACGCGGAGAGGCCCAGGCCGGCCGTGAGGACCCGGTGGGGCCCCGCGGCGCGGCCCCGCGCCTCCGCCGGGGACCGTCTGCGGGGCGCTTCGGCCTCGAGGCCGTCGAGGTGCACGGCCGGGCGCGGGGCCGGTCGGCGAACAAGCTCATCCTCGGCGACAACCTGCCGGTCCTCGACGCGCTCCTCGAGGAGCTCGAGGGCCGGGTCGACCTGATCTACGCGGACCCGCCGTTCGCCACGGGGTCCGACCCCGTGGCGGCGCTCGAGATCGGGGACCGCGACCTGAAGGGCTCCCGCTCGCGGCGCCTCGCGCCCGCCGAGGAGCCCGCGTACCGCGACCGGCGGGGCAGGGACCTCGGGCCGTACCTCGACGCCTTGCGCCCGCGGCTCGAGCGCATGCGCGCGCTGCTCGCGCCCGCGGGCACCCTCTTCCTCCACGCCGACCGGCGCGCAGCCCACCCGCTCAAGCTCCTCCTCGACGAGGTCTTCGGCGAGGAGCGGCTGATCAACGAGATCGTCTGGTGCTACACGGGCCCGAGCTCGCGCGGCATGCGCTGCTTCTCCCACAAGCACGACACGATCTTCTGGTACGCGAAGGGGCCGAGGTGGGCGTTCCACGTCGACCGCGTCCGGCTGCCCTACAAGGAGTCGACGCGGCGCAACGAGGGGCGGAGGACGGGCTTCACGACGGGCGACCCGGACCTCGTCGTGAAGCTCCATCCCCTTGGGAAGCACCCCGAGGACTGGTGGACGATCCCCGTCGAGGCGCCGGCCTCCTCGCGGCGCACGTCGTACCCGACGCAGAAGCCCGAGCGCCTCCTCGAGAGGATACTCCTCGTGGCCTCGAGCGAGGGCTCTCTGGTCGCCGACCCCTTCTGCGGCTCCGGCACGACCCTCGCCGTCGCCGAGAGGCTCGGCCGGCGCTGGATCGGCTGCGACTCGAGCCCCCTCGCGATCCACACGGCCAGGAAGCGGATCTTCGAGGCGCCCGGCCATGGGCCCTTCGAGGTCCTGCGCTCGAGGGACTCGAGGCAGCTCGGGCCGAGCCCCAGGGGCGTTCCGCGGGGCCCTGGCAGCCCGGCGCCGTGGGGCGGCGCGCCGCGGGACGGGGTCCTCCTGCGGGCGGGGCGGCCCGGCTCCCCCGTGACCGCGGCGGAAGTCACCGCCTGGCTCGACGAGTGCGCCCGCCTCGGCGCCCGGCGGCTCCAGGTCCTCGCCCGCGAGTGGGCCCCGCGAGCGCCGGAGGAGGCGCGGGCGGCCGCCGCGGCGCGCTCCATCGACCTCCTCCTCCTCGAGCTCCCGCCGGCGGCGGGCCTCGAGGACGCGCTGGACCCTCGCGGCCCGCGCCTCCACGAGCTCGCGACGCTCGAGGCGCGGGTCGAGATCGGCCCCGGCCGCGCGGCCCGCGCCGCGCTCGAGGGCTTCGGCTTCCCACACCCCGAGCGGATCCCCGACGGCGTCCGCTCGAGGGTCGCGAGGTGGTCGGACTGGATCGACGCCTGGGCCGTCGACTGGGACTGGCGCGGCGGGCCCTTCCGGCCGGGCTTCCTCGCCTACCGGACGCGGAGGCGGCGCGCGCTGCCCCTCGCCTTCCCGCCGCACCGTTACGCGTCGGCCGGCCGGCGTCGCGTCGCGGTCAAGGCGGTGGACCTGTTCGGGCGCGAGGTCCTGCGGGAGCTCTCGGTGTCAGTCCCCTGACGCGCGGCGACCTCGCAAGGCGCGGTACTCCGCAACGAGGCTCGAGCTGTCGAGGGCCTGCTCGAGCTCGCGCAGCCAGCGCTCCACGTAGGCGTCATCGAGCCCCCCGGCGGCCCTGCGGACCACGCTCTCGGCGTCCGCCCGGTCGCGCGGCCGATCGGAGATGAGCTTGTAGATGACGAGGTCCTCGGCGGAGCATACTCGCGCGGCCTTGCCCGGCTCGAGCTCGCGGAGGACGGCGCGCGCGAGGGCGGATTCGTCGAAGCTCGTCTCGGCGAGAAGGATGTCGATCCGGGTCCCGAGCGGGTCCCTCAGGAAGGCGAAGCCCACCTGCTCCAGGGACGCCTTCGCGTCCTGCGCCAGCGGCTTGTAGTCGGGACCCAACGCCTGGAGCAGGCGGGCTGCGTCCTCGCGGCGGCGGAGGACCTTGACGTCCACGTCGCGCGTGAGCCGCGGCTCTCCCCAGACGCCGACGGCCAGACCCCCCACGACCATGGACGGGATGCCCGCCCGCTCGAGGCGAGATTGCAGCGCCAGGACCGAATCCACGAGCCTTGCCATCGGCACACCTCCTCGCGCGTCGAGCCTTCGGAGCCTCTCCTGCAGTCTCGCAAGGCACCGCGCGCGCTCCTCGCGGTAGAGGTGATCGGTGGCCTCGAGCTGGTCGGAGAGCTCACCCTGGAGCGCGAGGAATTCGCGGATGGTCTCCTCCGTCGTCATGGCGCGGAGCATGCGCCACTTCTCCGCCTCATGAGCTTCCCAGTCGATCGAGCCTGCCTTGCGGTCGGCCATGCTCTCCAGAGTGTACACCCGCTGGCGGCGGACGGGAACCGCCGTCACCGCACCCGCACCTCGAACGGCACGAGCAGGACGGTCCCCTCGCTCGCCACGCGGAGGAGGCGGAGCGCCCCCTCGACCGCGGCCCTCGCCTCGGGCAGCGCGGCGAGGGCCCCCAGCTCGAGGCGCGAGAGGCCCGCGGCCGCGGCGAGGCGCGAGAGGCCGAACGCCTCGGAGATGGCCTCGACGAAGCTCGGGGGGTGGGGGAGCTCGAGGACCTCGAGCTTCTCCTCGGGCCCCACGCCCGCGAGCTCGCGGGCGACCTCCAGGGCGCGGCGCAGCCCGCCGATCTCGTCGACGAGCCCGCGCTCGAGGGCGTCGCGGCCCGTCCAGACGCGTCCCTGGGCCACGGCATGGATCTCGTCGCGCGTCTTCCCCCGCCCCTGCGCCGCCTTGTCGACGAACTGCCAGTAGAAGTCCTCCATGAGCTTCGCGAGCGGGGCCAGGTCGACCTTCTCCGGGTCGGCGAAGGGCGAGAACGTTCCCGCGTGCTTCCCCCTCGAGACCGTCTCGACCCGGATGCCGAGGAGGTCCATCGTCCCCTTCACGTTGGGCAGGGCCGAGACCACGCCGATGGAGCCCGTGATCGTCTCGGGCTGGGCCAGGATGCGGCTCGCGCCCATGGCGATGTAGTAGCCGCCGGAGCCCGCGATGTTCGACATGGAGGCGACGACGGGCACCTTCGCCTTCGCGTCGAGGACCGCGCGCCAGATGGCATCGCTCGCCAGGCCCGAGCCGCCCGGGCTGTCGATCCGGACCACGATGGCTTTCACCGACGCGTCGCCGGCCGCGCCCTTGAGCGCCTCGACCAGGGTGTCGGACCCCAGGACGCCCGGCCCTCCGAAGGGGCTCGACTGACTCTTCCCGCTCACGATGACCCCGTTCGCGTAGACCAGGGCGACCTTCGGGGCCGCCGAGCCCCTCTTCTTCGGCGGCGAGAGGGCCTCCATGAGGAGGCGGAAGAGCGCGAAGGGGTTCTGCGGGTCGAGCTCGAACGACTTGCGGCCGTAGGAGGTCAGGATCTTGAGCTTCTCGACGTCGAGGTCCGCCTTCACGTCCCCCCAGAAGTGCTCCTTGTCAGCGACTTCGTCGACGAGCCCGAGCTCGAGGAGGTCCCGGGCCGAGAGGAAGCCCCGGTCGATCGCCTCGGCGACCCTCTCCCGCGGGATCCCTCTCCCCTCGGCGATGATCTCCTGCAGGGCCCCGTAGTGGGCGCCGACGATGCCCTCGAGCACCTCCCGCAGCTCCGGCGACATGCTCTCGCGCGAGTAGTTCTCGAAGGCCGACTTGTAGGCGCCGACGTGTGACACGAGGAGCTTGACGCCGAGCTTGTCGAGGAGCGGCTTGAAGTAGAGGGCCTCGGCGCTCACGCCGGGGAGGAAGACCATGGCCGACTCGGGGGCCTCGATCCGGCTCGCGGCCGAGAGGAGGAGGAGGTCCACCGTGCCGGGGTCCTCGGCGAAGGCGTAGATCTTCTTCCCGGCGGAGCGGAAGTCCTTCAGGGCCGCGAGCACCTCCCGAACCTGGGAGAGGCCCAGCCACGGGGTCTCGCTCTTCAAGTAGATCGCACGGACCTCCGGGTCGTCCTTCGCCCTGCGCATGACCTCGAGGAGGCCCCGGAAGTGGAGGGGGCTCGGCCCGAAGGGGTTCTGCTCGGGGAGCGCCTCGGCGTACTCGCCGCGGAGGCGGAGCTGGACGACGGTCGCGACCCTCTCCTCCTTCTTCTCGTCCTTCTTCTCCTCTTTCCCCTTGGGAGCCACGGCCTCTTGCCCGAGCGCCGGCGGGCCCGGCGAGATGGCGAGGAGACCGAGCGAGGCGAGCACGAGACACGAGCGGTGCAGGGGGTACAGGCGGTGCGAGCGATGCGAGCGGTGCGAGCGGTGCAAGCGATGCGAGCGATGCGAGCGGGCAGCCACGTTCCTTTTCCTCCCTTCCTGCCGCGGGCGCGGGCCGGCCGCGGCGAGGCCTTGAAGTCTTCCGAAGCAGGGGTCCTCAGAGCCCCAGAATCATACCATCCTCGGCCACCGTCACCCCGGGGATGGGCCGCCGCCGGAAGGCCCTCGCGACGTCGTCCGAGACGTGCACGAGCGCCACGCGGCGCGCTCCCAGCCTCGGGAGGCCGGCGCGCACCTCCTCGAGGGAGACGTGGGCGTAGCGCGGCCTCCTCACGTCGGTGCACTCGACGACGAGGAGGTCGCAGCCCGCCCCGAGCTCCTCGAGGCCCGGGCACCACCTCGTGTCGCCGCTCACGCCGACGGTGACCCCTCCGGCGCGGAGCCGGTAGCCGATGGAGGTCGGGTGGTGCTCCACGGGCACGACGTCGAACCGCACGCCGGGCGGGCCCCTGAGGCCGCAAGCCCTCGCGACGGGGAGCTCGGCGTGCTCCAGCGGGAAGGGCAGCTTCCCGCCCACGAGGAGGTCCTCGTAGCAGGCCGTCGCGAGCCGCTCGAGGCGCCTGCGCGTTCCCCGGGGCCCGTAAACCCGGAGCGGCCGCGAGCGCAGCGCGACGAACGCCGCGTGGAGGAGGATGAACGGCCAGCCCGCGGTGTGGTCCCCGTGGAGGTGGGTGAAGAAGGCGGCGGACAGACGGCCCGGATCGACCCCGGCACGCTGCATGGCCGCGAGCGCCGTCGGCCCCGCGTCGACGAGGAAGGGCGGCCGCCCGCGCGGCTCGACCCAGAGGCACTGGGACCCGCGGCCGTCCTCGTTGAAGGCGTTCCCGGTGCCGAGGAAGAGGAGCTTGAGGCGCGGGCGGGATCGGCGCTGCGGCATCCGGGGCTCCGGGAGGGTCAGAAGAGGAGCTGTACCCCGTGCGGCACGAGGCCCGGGGCGGCGTACGCGTAGAGGAGCACGATCAAGGCCACGACGGCCGCCAGCGCTACGGAGTGCCACAGCACCGCGAGCAAGATCCTGCCCTCCTGCCCGACGATGTTCGCGGCCGTGGCGGCCACGACGATGCTCTGGGCGTCGACCATCTTGCCCATGACGCCGCCCGCCGAGTTCGCCGAGCACAGGAGGACCGGATCGAGCCCGAGCTGCTCGGCCGTGATGCGCTGGAGGCTCCCGAAGAGGGCGTTCGAGGACGTGTCGCTCCCCGTGAGGGCCACCCCGAGCCAGCCGAGGAACGTCCCGAAGAAGGGGTAGAGGGGCCCCGTGCGCGTGAAGGCGAGGCCCAGGATCGCGTCCATGCCGCTGTACCGCGTGACGTAGGCGAGGCCGAGCATGGGCGCGATGGCGAGGATCGGGACCTTCATCCTGCGGCAGGCCGTGAGGAAGCTGCCCGCGAAGCCGCGCAGGCCCTGGCCGAGGAGCACCGAGGTCAGCACGCAGGCGAGGAGGAGGCCGGTCCCCGTCGCCGAGAGCCAGTTGAAGCGGAAGACGGCCTCCTCCGCCGCCTCCTTCGCGACCACGGGCGGCGTCCGGACCACGAGGCCGTCGAGGCCCGGGACCGCGATCGAGACGGAGGTCTTGAGCGGCCCCAGGGCGAGCCGGTCCATGGGCGTCCGGGCGCGGAGGAGCCCCCAGGCCACCACGAAGGCGAAGAGCATGATGAACGGGAGCCAGGCGCGGGCCACCTGGCGCGCCGAGTGGGCTGGCGGCGCCGCGTGGCCCGACGGCGAGGGAGCCGCATGGCCCGAGGGAGCCGCGCGGGCCGATGGAGCCGACGCCTGCTCGCCGCCCGCCTGCCTCCCGTCGCGGCCGGCCTCGGCCTCCTCGGGGAAGCGCCAGGTGCGCCTCGGCCGCCAGACGGCCAGGGTGAGGACGCAGGCGGCGAGGGACGCGGCGCCGGCGATGATGTCGACGAGCCCCACGTCGACGTGGTTCCCCCAGACGTACTGCGTGGCGGCGAAGGAGAGCCCGCAGGCGAGGATGGCCGGGAGGACCTCGAGGGTCTCCCTCCAGGGGACCATGGTGCGGACGATCCAGAGCGGGACGATGACCGACGTGATCGGGAGGATCCGCGCGTTCATGGCGCTCAGGTCGGCGATGGGGAGGCCGCTCACCTTCGCGAGCGTCACGAGGGGCGTCCCCACGGAGCCCCAGGCCACGGGCGCCGTGTTCGCGATGAGGCAGAGGACCGCGGCCTGGAAGGGCCGGAAGCCGAGCCCCACGAGGAGGGCCCCGCAGATCGCCACGGGAGTGCCGAAGCCCGCGGCGCCCTCGATGATCGCGCCGAAGGGGAAGGCGATCATGAGGACCTGGAGGCGCCGGTCCGCCGTGAGGCGGCCGAGCGAGGCCTTCATGACCTCGAACTGCCCCGTGTCGACGGCGATCTGGTAGAGGAGGATCGCTGCGAAGACGACCCACCCGATCGGGAAGAGGCCGAAGGCGGCCCCGTTCAGGAAGGAGAGGATGGCCATCGACCAGGGCATCCCCGCGAAGAGGACCGCGACGAGGACCGCCGTGAGGGCCCCGGCCGCCGCGGCGCGGGGCGCTGAGGTCTTCAGGACGGCGAGGGACCAGAAGAGGACGATCACCGGGAGCCCCGCGACCAGGGCCGCCGCCCACCAGGGCCACCCGTAGGGCGCGTACTCCTGCCTCCAGGAGGCCTGGGCGAGGAGCGAGGTGCAGAGGAGGTGGAGAGGGTGCACGGTCATGGGTCCCGGCGACGGGGCGGGATTATACGCGGAGGGCCGCCGCGGGCTCCACGGCGTGGTCCGGGCGCGCGCCGGTGAGCCTCAAGGGGAAGCGCCCGCCGCCGGCTTGTGCCCGCTCAACCGCTCCACCTCGCCCGGCTCGAGCGGCGGCTTCAAGGACCGGCTGTAGTCGAGGACGCTGGCGTACCGGCAGCGCGCGAAGATCGCGTCGACCACGGTTTGCAGGTCGACCTCGATGTCGGGGTCCGGCTTCGAGAGCGGAATCGGGACTCGAGGCAGCGGCCGCAGCGAGTGCGCGGGCCAGACCCTGCAGTTGTGGCCGTGTCCCTGCCGCCGCAGGAGGACGTAGTACGGACTCGGAGGCCAGGGATCCTTCATGGGGTGCCGTTGACCGCCACGCAACAGGTCGAGCTCCACCAGGCTGACCGTATCGTCCTCGAAGCATGCCTGGCGCTTGCGAGCGTAGAGTCTCCACCCCTCCGATCCGTACCGCTTGTTGGAGGGCGACAACGACTCGATGACGGTCACCAGACTGCGCTCGTGGACCTGACGGATCTCGATGAAGGTCTCGCGGAAGGTCTCCTCCACATCGTACCTCTGTCCAATCCCCACGAAGTACCGATCGGGCACGAGGGCCGACAAGGTCTGTTCCAGGCCGCCGATGAGCTTGGAATGGAAGTCCTCCCACCACCCACAGGCTTCGATGAACGGGTCCATGCCCGGAAAGGGAGAACGCATCCGCCGTGATCCCGCGGCTAGGAACGTCGATGCTCGGCTGACAAAGACTCTCATCCCGACGCTATCCCCTTGTGAGGCTCAGGTCAAGGCGCCAGCCGCAAGTTCACGGCGCTCACCGCGCCTCGATCCTCCAAAGGTGCGATAGCGATCGCACGACGAGGCTCTTCCGCGCGATGGCCGGCGTGGCGAGGCACATCTCGCCGAGGGCGTTCTTCCGCAGGACCTTGAATTCGGGCCCGGCCTGGACCACGAAGGCGTCGCCGTCCTCGCTGAGGCAGAACACCTTGCCCCCGCAAGCCCAAGGCGACGCCGTGAAGCCCGCCGGCTCGTCGCTCAATCTCGTCTTCCCGTAGACGACCTTCCCCGTGCGCGCCTCGTGGCAGCTCAGGAAGCCGCCGTCGAAGAGGACATAGAGGTGGTCCCCGGCCACGAGGAACGAGGGGTTGTAGGGCGCTCCCTTCGGGTCGCTCCAGGCGATGCGCTCGCTCGAGGTCTCGCCATCCTTCAAGGTGATGTCGCCCGACGCGCCGGGGCGGATCGCGAAGATGGGCCTGCGCTGGTCGAGGACGAAGCCCGAGCCAAGGTAGAGGAGGCCATGAGCCTCGAAGGGGGTGGGGATGGTGATCGAGGACATGCCCCCGAGCTCCCAGAGGAGCTTCCCGTCGAGGTCGTAGGACCGGACCTTGCCCGTGCCCGGCGTGACGATCTCCGTGCGATTGGGGCTCCTCCACACGAAGGGCGTGGCCCAGTTCGACTTCTCGTCGCGCTCGGCGCGCCAGGCCTCGGCGCCCGTCCTCCGATCGAAGGCCGCGAGGAACGACGCTTCCTCGTTGTCGTTCACGACGTAGACGCGCTCGCCGTGGAGGACCGGCGACGCCGCCGTGCCCCAGCCGTAGCGCGTCTTGTAGGCCGGCAGCCTCTTCGACCAGACGAGCTTGCCCTCGAGCTCGTGCGCGAAGAGGCCGAGCTGGCCGAAGTACGAGTAGACGCGCTCGCCGTCCGAGACCTGGGTCTCCGAGGCGTAGGAGTTCTTGAGGTGCCGCGCGCTCTCGGGCCTTCCCCGGTGGACCTCGGCCTCCCAGGAGGCCTTGCCCGTCTCGAGGTCGAAGCACAGGACGAGGAACCGGTGCGGGTGGGGCGGCGGGTCCCTGCGTTCCCCACCGTAGTAGAGGCCCTTCTTCGGCGCCTCCTCATCGCCCTCGCTCACGGCCGTCGTGACGAAGACTCGGCCTCCCCAGACGACGGGCGACGACCACCCGCGGCCGGGGACGGGCGCCTTCCAGACGACGTTCTTCTCGCGGCTCCACTCCTCGGGCAGCCCGGCCTCCTCGGACACTCCGCGGGAGCCGGGCCCGCGGAACTGAGGCCAGTGCTCGCCGGCGGTGAGGGCGGTGAAGGAGACCGCTACGGACAGGGACGCCGCGAGGAGGGTGCAAACCGGGCGCGCGATGGGAGTGACGGGAGTGAGCATGGCGCCAAGGCTACCCGAGGCGGCCCCGGGGAGCAAAGCGGGGAGTCCCGGGACGCCAGGCAGGTCCCTGGACACCTGGACACGACGCGGGCCGACGGGGGTGGTATCCTGTCGTTCGATGGGGATCGACGTCTCCTTCCCTTCCGAGCGCGACAAGCTCCTGAGCGATCTCGCGGAGCACCGTGCCGCCACCGCCGACGAGAGGCTCCAGGCGGTCTTCGACCTTGCCCGGCTGTGCGAGGACATCCTTGCGGCCTCCCCTGCCCGGGAGCGCCAGCTCGAGCTCCTCCAGGAGATCGAGGAGGCGGAGCACCGCCGCTGGCGCGAGCTCGCGAGGAGGGCATGAGCCCTAGGCGCGATCCTCCCGCAGACCTGGCCGGGGCTTTTGACAGCGCCGTCGACGCCCTGAACGCAGGGCAGGCCGCGTACGCGGTCATAGGCGGACTCGCGGTGGCGCTCCATGGCCTCCCGCGTGCGACGCGGGATATCGACATCCTCTGGGATTCCCCGCGCATCGCGCTCCCGGGGCTCCTGGAGAGGTTCCGGGAGCAAGGCTTCACGTTCGAGCTGGACGCGGTGCTGCGCGAGCTCGCGAGGGACCACATCTCCGCCGTCCGCCGCGGCGCCGTGCGCGTGGACCTGCTCGATGCCGCGATCCCCTTCTTCAAGAGGGTCGTGGGGAGGGCGCGGGTCCAGGAGATCCGCGGCAGGCAGGTGCGGGTGGCCACCCCCGAGGACCTGATCGCCATGAAGCTCATCGCCGGCCGCGAGACGGACCTCCAGGACGCGCGCGGCATCCTGGCGGCCCAGCGCGGGCGGCTCGACCTCGCCGTGATCCGAGCCGCGCTCGTCGAGTGCTGCGGGCAGGACCGCCTCGACGTCCTGGAAGCGCTCGTGAAGGGCCAGGAGCCCTGACAGGCGAAGGCCGTCCACCTTGTGGAAACGATCCCTCCATGGAATACTGGAGGGCCAGAAAAGCCCCTCTCAGAGCCGGCCGATGTCGATCGTCCAGACCCCACCCCCTATCAAGACCCTTGCCGACCTGATCCAGCGGCTGGGCGGGATCCCGCTGGACCGCATCCGTTTTCACCCTGCCCCTGGCACGGCCACGGAGCGCGACGTGGTCGAGGTCGAGCGGCGCGAGGAGCGCCTCTGTGAGCTGGTGGACGGCGTGCTCGTGGAGAAGACGATGGGATACCGGGAGTCGGTGCTTGCCATGTCGATCGGCCGCATGCTCGGGAACTTCGTGGCTCCCCGCAAGCTCGGCCTCGTGAGCGGTGAGGCGGGCATGTCGCGGATCTTCCCCGGGCTGATCCGCATCCCCGACGTCGCGTTTGTCTCCTGGGGGCGCGTCCCAGGCGGCGTGCTGCCCCGCGATCCGATCCCTGACCTCGTCCCTGACCTCGCCGTCGAGGTCCTGAGCCGTGGCAACACGGAGCCGGAGATGGAGCGCAAGCGCTCGGAGTACTTCTCGGCGGGCGTGCGGCTCGTCTGGATGGTCGACCCCGAAGCGCGTACGGTGGCAGTCTACAAGGGGCCCGACCAGGTTCAGACCCTCACCGAGTCCGAAGTCCTGGACGGCGGGGACGTGCTCCCAGGCTTCCGGCTCGCGGTGCGAGACATCTTCGCCGGGTAGTCCCGACCGAACGACCGAGCTTTCCTTTCTTGCCCCGCCTCGGGCCGCGACCTACGATGCAGCGCGCCGGCTGGGGCGCGCCGGCCCTCACGAGCACCATGCAGGAAGCACCCGAGGTCCCCTTCTACCGCCATTCGCTCACGGAGGAGGACATCGCAGAGGTCGCGACCGTGCTGCGCTCGCTCTTCCTCACGACCGGCCCGGTCACGGCCCGTCTCGAGGAGAAGCTGGCCGCCTACCTGGGCGTCAAGCACGTCGTCGCGGTCTCGAGCTGCACGAGCGCGCTCTTCCTCTCCCTGAAGGCGCTCGGGATCGGGCCCGGGGACGAGGTCATCACCACCCCGATGACCTTCATCGCGACCTCGAACGCCGTGCTGCACGCGGGAGCGAGGCCGGTCTTCGTCGACGTCGAGCCGGCCACGGGCAACCTGGACGTGGCCCGCGTCGCCGGCGCGATCACCCCAAGGACCCGTGCCGTGATCCCGGTCCACCTCTACGGTCAGATGGTGGACATGGTACCCCTGGCGCGCCTCTGCCGCGAGCGGGGGATCGCGATCGTCGAGGACGCGGCCCACGCGCTCGAGGCGCGCCAGGGGGATGTTCGGCCCGCCCGGCTCGGCGACGCGGCATGCTTCAGCTTCTACGCCACGAAGAACCTCACCTGCGGCGAGGGCGGGGCCGTGGCCACGAGCTCGGACGAGCTGAAGGAGAGCCTGCGCAGGCTGCGGATGCACGGCATGTCCAGGGGGGCGGCGGACCGCTCCACCGGCAGGCACCAGCACTGGGACATGGAGCGCCTGGGCTTCAAGGCGAACCTGTCGGATATCCAGTCGGCGCTCCTCGTGCACCAGATCGACAGGATCGAGGAGCAGCTCGCCCGCCGGGAGGCCATCGCGCGCCGGTACGAGGAGGCCTTCCGGGGCATCGGCGGCCTCGATTTCCCCCGCGTGAAGGCCGGGAACACCTCGGCGCGCCACCTCTTCACGATCTGGGTCCCTCCCGAGAGGCGCGACCACACCATCGCGGAGCTCGAGAGGCGGCAGATCGGCGTGGCCGTCAACTACCGGGCGGTCCACCTGCTCTCGTACTACCGGGAGGCGTTCGGCCACGAGCCCGGCAGCTTCCCTATTGCCGAGGCCATCGGGTCGCGGACGATCACGATCCCGCTCTACCCCGGCTTGACCGACGGCGAGGTCGACCGCGTCATCGCGGCGGTGCGGGAGGTCGCCGGGTCATGGTGAGCGCCACGATCAGGATCGCATGCCTGGGTCCTCGGTCGCCCCCCGCTCAGCGCGAGTAGGCCAGGACTTGCACCTCGGAGTCCTCGCTGATGGTGGCCATGACCTCGTCGGAGACCTCGCTCTCGTTGCCGCTCCAGTCGTAGGCGGTCACCGCGAAGTAGTACGTGCCCGCCGGGAGCGGATCCGTGGTGAAGGTGGTCACCCGCCCCACGTCGGTGACCCAGGTGTAGGCGCCCGTCCTGGAGCCGTCGTAGATCTTGAAGCCCGCAAGGTCCGTGCAAGGCGTCTCGTCCGCCGAAAGCGCGGGCGCGGTCCACGAGAGCGTCACCGCCGCCTCGCCCGCCTCTGGAGGCTCGTCTGGGGCTGGAGCCTCTGGGGCTGGGCTCGGATCGGGCGCGCCTAGGTCGCTCGCTGCCCCGCCCCCGGAGGCCGTGTGGCGGCAAGCCGCGAGCGACAGGCCGAGGACCGCGACGGCGAGGCACCTCGCCAGCGCGGAGGCGCCCGGCACGCTCCGGACGCTGTGGAACTGCTGCCTCGCGGGGTTTCCCGGGTGCTTCAGGTGCTTGAACATGGTGCTCTCCCTCCCGACTCGTGGCCTCCACTCCTCGTTCCCACTCCGGGCGGCCGCGATGGCCGTGGCCGGGGTCTCACCAGGCGCGGGTCTCGCAACTCCTCTGCCCGCTACGGTCCGCCGGACTCGGACCTGGCGTTATTCCTTGGCGGGGCGGGGATTGGGATCACCGCAGCGAGCGAGCCCCGGAGAGCCCGGTCCGGGGCGGCGGGACTTCCCAGCCAGGGCGGTTCCGGGAAAACCGGGGCGTTTCGCCACGGTGGCGGGTAGGGAGGTGATAACATGGGCCGCTCACGTCCTCGTCGCGGCGCGTCCGAAAGAGGTCGGGGAAAGCAGGGGAGGCTCCAGCTTGTCTGTCTACCGTGAGATCTTGAGGCACTCCGCCGTGTACGGGGTCGGACACCTCCTCGCTCGCCTGGCGAGCGTGCTCCTCCTGCCCCTGTACACCTCCTACCTCACGCCCGCGGACTACGGGATCATCGCGGTTCTCGACGTCACCCTCGCCGTGTTCGAGATGCTCGCGGCGGGAGGCATCGCTGCAGCATGCATCCGCTTCAGCGCCGATCCTGCCTACGAACGCTCGCAACACACCCTGTGGACCACGGGCCTCTGCATTCTGGGAGCCATCGCTTTGCCACAGCTCATCCTGGCCTGGCTCTTCCGGGACGGGCTGGTCGCGCTCACGCTGGGGCCCGGGATACCGCAGGGCGCCCTCTACTACGAGCTCGCGGTCTACACGCTCGCGGCCAACCTCGTCTCGAACTTCGGCAGCACGTACCTGAGGGTGCAGAAGCGATCGGGGCTGTTCGTCACCATCACCTCGGCCGTCCTCGTTCTGAGGATCGCGCTGAACATCTGGACGATAGCGGGCCTCCAGATCGGCGTCCTGGGATTCCTCCTCAGCGGGCTCGTGGCGGGCGGGTGTCAGGCTCTCGTGGTGGTGTGGCTCCTGTTCTTCGGAAAGCCTTTTCGCCTCCTGCCGGATGCGTTCGGGAGGCTGTGGAGCTACGGCTGGCCGCTCATCGTCACGGGCATCGCCTCGCTCATGATGCACCAGGCGGACAGGTACTTGCTCCGGTGGATCACGGGGGACATGGGCCAGGTCGGCATCTACTCCCTCGCGTTCAACCTCGCACAAGGCGTCAACGCCTTTGTGCTCGGCCCGTTCAGCGCCATCTGGAGCACGGTGATGTTCGAGGTGCATCTCCTGCCGGATCGGCTGCAGGTCTTTCGGAGGGTGTACCGGGGATTCACGCTCGGCCTGTGGCTCGTCATGGTGGGCCTCGCGCTCTTCAGCGTTCCCATCGTGCGGGTCATTTCCGCCGAAGAGTACCACTCGGCCGCTCAGTTCCTGCCGGTCCTGTGCCTCGCGCTCCTCTTCTACCCTCTCCACTCCTTCTTCAGCCTCCCCGCTGCCATCCACAGGAGCACGGGCGCGATCGCCGTGAACTCGCTCGTCGCCGCGGGGGTCAAGGTGGCTTCGGGGATCGTGCTCATCCAGGCCTTCGGACTCTGGGGAGCGGCGATCTCGGCGGTCTTGACGTACGCCGTGTTCTCGTTCGGGGGCCACCTGAGGTACCGGAGGATCGAGGACATGGGGTGGGGCCTCCAGCTCCTCGGGGTCCTGGTCCTCTGGGGAGCCGGGCTGGTCGGGCTGATGGAGTGGCTCGCGCCCCCGACCGCTGGCCTTGCCACCCAGGCGGTCTGGGCCGGGGTCCTGTGGGGCCTTTCGGCGGGGGCGGTCCTCCTGGGGCCGGGTCGGCCCGTGGTCCTGTGGCTTGCACGGCGCCGTGCTCGAGGAAGCGAGAGCAGGACGGAAATCAGGCTGCCGGCGGAGGGGTGAGGCCCGATCGATCATCCGTGTGGTCTACTTACTGGAGAGTCCCGAGTTCCGCCGGAGACGCGTCACGCGGGCATGCTCAGGCCCGGCAGCCGTGAGA
>JACQVW010000395.1 GCA_016209535.1 Planctomycetota bacterium
CCATGATGGAGATCGCCGAGATCCTCCCGCCGCCGGCGGACCGGCTGTGGCGGCTCGTGAAGCAGTGTGGCGTCCGGCGCGTCGTGGGCACTTGGGGCGGCCGCGGGCGCCAGGACGCGGGCGCGGGCGGCCCTCCCTGGGGCTACGAGCGCCTGGCGCGGCTCAAGGAGGACTACGAGCGCGAGGGCTTCGAGCTGGCCGTCCTCGAGTGCCGGCCGCCGATGAACAAGGTCAAGCTCGGCCTTGCGGGCCAGGACGAGGAGCTCGAGGCGGTCTGCGACCTCCTCCGCAACATGGGGAAGCTCGGCATCCCGGTCTGGTGCTACGAGTGGATGCCGGTCATCAACTGGATCCGCACCTCTACCTCGGCGCAGTCTCGCGGCGGAGCCCTCGTGACCGCCTTCGATCTCGCCCAGGTGAAGGACCCGCCCGTGACGGAGCACGGTCCGGTCACGGAGGAGCGGCTCTGGGAGTGCTTGAGGCGCTTCCTCGAGCGCGTCGTGCCGGTCGCCGAGAAGGCGGGGGTCAAGCTCGCCATGCACCCGGACGACCCGCCGCTCTCCCCGGTCCGCGGCATGGCCCGCATAATGCGCAGCGTCGAGGGCTTCCAGCGGCTCGTGGACCTCGTCCCGAGCCCCGCGAACGGCGTCTGCCTCTGCCAGGGCAACTTCGCCCTCATGACCGGCGACCTGCCCGGCGTCATCCGGCGCTTCGGGGGGCAGAAGGTGATCACCTTCGTCCACTTCCGGGACGTCCGCGGCACGCCGGAGCGGTTCGAGGAGACGTTCCACGACGACGGCAAGACGGACATGGCGGCCTGCATGCGCGCCTACCGGGACGTCGGCTTCGACGGCGTCTGCCGCCCCGACCACGTGCCGACCATGGACGGCGACTCGAACGACCACCCGGGCTACTCGACCATCGGGCGCCTCTTCGCCGTGGGCTACATCCGCGGCCTCCAGCAGGCGGTCTGGTCCGAGGCGCCGGCCGCGGCGGGGCGCTGAGCCGGCGCTACGGCCTCTCGCGGCGCGCGGGGTTGGAGAGGTAGCTCCGGTTGCGCGAGTCGTCGTGGCTCACCACCACGAAGTGGAGCCGGTCGATGTCCGGGACGCCGGCGACGACGAAGTCCTCCCTCGAGCCCGGCGCCGCGGGCTCGGGCTCGCCGGTGACGTTGGCGGCGCGCCAGAAGCTCCGCTTGAGCCCGGCGTCGCGGGCGAAGTCGAAGTCCTCGTGGGCGACCATGGCAAGCGGCGCGCACTTGACCTGGTAGCGGGCGACGCGGCCGCCGCCGCGGTCCGCCGGCGCCGTGAAGCGGACCCGCGCCTTGCCGCCGCCGGCCTCGCAGACCGTCAGGTCGCGGACGGCCTCGGGCGCGGCGCAGTCGAGCCGGGGGTGGGACCACTCGTAGAACATGCGGCTCGTCGAGAGGCGTAGTACCAGGTCTGCTTGCACTTCTCGCTGAGGAGGTGCCGCGCCGCGAAGCGCCCGAAGGCGTCGGCGAAGTCGGCCATGTCCTCGTCGCCGGTGAGTCGGGCGTAGAGGTCGGCGGCGGCCTGCGCGTAGGCGTGCTGCCAGGTCCCGCCGAGGCAGACGACGGGCCAGCGTCTCCCGTCGCGGTCGCTCAGCCACCCCTTCTCGTCCATGCGGATGCCCTCCGCGTCCATGAAGGCCCTCATTTCCTTCGGGAGGTCCCGCTCGCGGTCGAAGCCGCCGAACCCCGTGCCGATGTGGCACGGGGCGAATCCGCGCTCGTCGAGGTTCGGGTCCTGCCAGAGCACGTCCCGGCAGAGCCGCGCCAGACCCTCGAGGGAGGCGTCGCCCGGCCGCGCCTCGAGGAGGCGCGCCACCACGTAGAAGCCGCGCCCGAACCCCCGAGTGTCGTCGATGGTCGACGCGCCGGGAGTCGAGCGCCGGTGCTTGCGGAGCTCGGAGTCCTTCTGCTCCGCCAGGTCGATCGCCGCCTCGAGGGAGTCGCGGCTGCCCGTGAGGAGGAAGTGGTGGTTGTCCTCCCAGCGCACGAAGGCGTGCGGCGCGGTGGGGCTCCGCGGGATCTGCGCCTCCTCGAACCTCCAGCCCCACCGGCGGTAGACTTGCTTCTCGTCCTCGAGGGTCCCGAACCGCCCGACGCCGACGGCCTCGCAGGCGGACTACCACTCGCCCGGGGCGAAGGCCATGGGCCTCGCGCGGGCCGCCCGCGCCAGCCCGTCGAGGTCCCCCTCCGCCGCGAAGTCGATCCACAGGTCCGCGGTCCGATGCGAGAGGTCGTAGAGCCAGAGGTGCTCGCTCGCGGTCCGAGTTGGCCAGGATGTGCTCGACCCTCACCGCGGCGCTCCCGGCCCAGGCGGTGATGCGCGTCGTGTAGCTCGCCGCGCAGCGCGGGCCTCCTCCCTCCTCGGCCTCGTATCCCCCCTCGACGCGCAGCGTGGCGCGGAGGGGCCCGCGGTACTCGAAGGAGACGGCCCGGGGCCTCGCCGCCACGAGCCGGCGGCCGCTCGGGGCCTCGAGGAGGTCCACCGCGCCCCCGGTCACCGCCGGGACGCCGCGCACCTTGACCGAGTCGAAGAGGGTGAAGCGCTTCTCCCGCGACACGGCGAGGACGAGCGGCCCCGCGTCCACGGTGACCGTTCCGGCCTCCTCGCGGATCTCGAGCTCCCTCTCGGCCCTCGCCACGGGCGCCCCGGGCCGCAGGAAGAGCGTCTTCTCCTCGAACGCGCCGAGGTCGAGGCGGAAATCGAGGAGGAGCCAGCGGAGGGAGCCGTCGCGGCCGGCGGCGAGCGGCGTGGCCTGGAGCGGGATCTCGCCCTCCCCGCTGCTCAGGCGGAAGGCCTGCTCGGGCCGGAGCCGGCCGAGCGGGAAGCAGACGCCGCTCGAGACCGCCCCGCCGCGCCGCGGCACGCCCGCCGGCTCCTTCACCGTGAGGCGGACCTCGAGCGCCGGGACATCGGCCGGTGGCGCCGAGGGCGCGCTCGCGGCCAGGACGAGGACGAAGGCGAGGGTGGCGAGCATGGGCGGATCCTCCGACGGACCTCGGGGGACGACGGGCGGCCGGGCAAGGGCTTGGCGTCCCAGACCCGTCTACGATAGCACGGGGGGCCGTGATCGCCGTCATGGAGGGCCGCCCCGGAGCGCGGGAAAAGGGACCGCTGCCATGCGCCGCTCCTCCTCCTACGCCCCCGCCCCCGCCCCGATGCCGGCCGCCCTCGTGCTCCTCGCGCTCCTCCTCGGCCCCGGGGCGAGCTCGGGCGGCGAGGACTGGCTCCTCGGCCCCCGGGCCGCACCGGCGCGGGTCGAGGAGCGCGCGGGCGGGCGGGAGATCGTCCTCACGAACGGGCTCATCGCCCGCGTCTTCCGCACGGCTCCGAGCTTCGCCACCGTCGACCTGGTGAACCTCGAAGTCGGGGCGACCCTCCTCCGCGCGGTGAAGCCCGAGGCCGCCCTCGAGGTCGACGGACGGCGCTTCGAGGTCGGCGGGCTCAAGGGGCAGCCCGACCACGCCTACCTCGACCGGGCGTGGCTCGACGGCATGACCTGCGACCCGGGGGCCTTCCAGCTCGTGCGCTGGCGGACCTCGGAGCCCGCCGCGCCCTACCCCTGGACGCGGAGGCGGCACGCGCCGGAGGCCGCCTGGCCGCCGCGAGGGCTGAGGCTCACCGCCGAGCTCAGGCCTCCCGATGGGGCCGGCCTCGATGGGCTCACCGTGTCGGTCCACTACGAGATCTACGAGGGCCTCCCGGTCATCATGAAGCAGCTCGCGCTGCGGAACGGGACCTCGCGCGAGGTCGTGGTGGGCGCCTGGGAGACCGAGATCCTCGCGGTGAACGAGGCCGAGAAGAGCCGCCTGCACGTCGAGAGCGACTACGCCTTCTCGGGCGTGGACACGACGAGCTGGGGGCCGGACCCGGAGTACCTCTCGCAGGTCGACTACCACCGGCGCACGCCCCTCCTCCTCACGAGCCGCTGCCCCCTCGGCCCGGGCGCTCGCGTGGCCCCCGGCGAGGAGCTCGAGAGCTTCCGCACCTTCGAGCTCCTCCACGCGAGCGACGACCGCGAGCGGCGCGGCCTCGCGCGCCGCCGCATGTACCGCCTGCTCGCGCCGCAGGTCACCGAGAACCCCGTCCTCATGCACGTGAGGAGCTCCGACTCGGAGTCGATCCGCCGCGCCGTCGACCAGTGCGCCGAGGCCGGCTTCGAGATGGTCATCATCACCTTCTGGAGCGGCTTCGACATGGAGAGCGAGGACCCGACCTACATCGCGCGCATGAAGGCCGACTTCGACTACGCCCACTCGCGCGGGATCGAGATCGGCGGGTACACCTTGATGTGCGCCTCGCGCGACGTCGGGCCCGAGCAGAGCTGCATATCGCCCGAGACGGGCAAGCCCGGGAGCAAGTTCGGCCAGAGCGCCTGCCTGGCGAGCGAGTGGGCCGACGGCTACTTCCGGCGGGTCTGGCGGTTCATCGAGGCCACGGGGCTCGACGTCGTCGAGACCGATGGGCCCTACCACGGCGACGTCTGCGCATCGACGCGACATGCCCACCACCGGGGGCTCGCCGACTCGCAGTGGAGGCAGTGGCAGGCCTGCGCCGGCTTCTACCGCGAGTGCCGCCGCCGCGGGATCTACGTCCATGCGCCGGACTGGTACTACCTGAACGGCTCGAACCGCTGCGCCATGGGCTACCGCGAGGACAACTGGAGCCTGCCGCGCGAGCGGCAGATCGTCATCGCCCGGCAGAACATCTACGATGGGACCTTCGAGAAGACGCCCAGCATGGGCTGGATGTTCGTGCCCCTCGTCGAGTACCACGGGGGCGGAGCGGCGGCGACGCTCGAGCCCCTCGCGGAACACCTCGCGGAGTACGAGGCGCACCTGGCGCAGAACTTCGGGAGCGGAGTGCAGGCCTGCTACCGGGGCCCGCGGCTCTTCGACGGCGACCGCACGAAGGCCGTGGTCCAGAAGTGGACCCGGTTCTACCGGCGGCACCGCGAGATCCTCGACTCGGACATCGTCCACGTGCGGAGGCCCGACGGCCGGTCGGCCGATTGCATGATGCACGTCAACCCGCGCTTGAAGGAGAAGGCCCTCGCGATGGTGTACAACCCCACCGCCGAGAGGTTCGAGGGGGAAATCGAGCTCCCGCTCTACTACGCGGGGCTGAGCGACCAGGCCATGGTCCGGCAGGAGGAGGGCGAGCCGCGGTCGTACGCGCTCGACCGAGAGCACCGCGTCCGGGTGCCCCTGGCCCTCGCGCCGAGGAGCTTCACGTGGCTCGTGGTCGAGGGCCGTTCGGCCGGGAGCGGCGGAGACGAGAGCCCTCCGCGCTGACCGCCGTCACGGGCCGCGCTTCGTGATCGCCGTCATGGAGGCGGGAGGTCGGACCCCGGGAAAGTGATCGCGCCCATGATCGCGCCCATGTCCTCCCTGCCCTTCCCCTTCAAGCCTGCCGTCATCGTCCCCACCCTGGCCCTCCTCCTGGCCCCGGCCGGCGCTGCCGGCGGGCCTCCCGTCCTCGGGCCCAACGGGCCCGGCGGTCCCGACCGGCCTCCTCTCCGCGGGCCCAGCGGGTCCGGAGCAGCCACGGGCGACCCCGCGCCGCCGGCCATGGAGGTCTTCCTCCTCGACGGCCTGCGGCGCGTGCGCCCGCTCGACGCGCCTCCCTTCCCGCCCTTCGCGGGCATCTCGGCGGCGCGGGGCGAGCACGAGCCGTTCCAGGTCGTCGTGCGCGCCGGGCGGGAGGGGCTCGTCGGCGTAACGGTCGAGGCCGGCGACCTGCGCGGCGAGGGCGGGCGCACCCTGCCCAAGGGGTGCGTGAGCCTCTTCCGCGAGCACTTCATCCAGGTCGTGGAGCCAAGCCCCAAGTCACGCGAGGGGGCCGGATGGTATCCCGACGCGCTCATCCCCTTCGCCGATCCCGAGAGCGGCAAGCCGCCCGCCGGCGGGCGCTTCGCGGCGGCCCCCTTCAACGTGGCGCCGGGCTCGCTCCAGCCCGTGTGGGCTGACGTCCGCGTGGGCCGCGATGCGGCCCCCGGGGCCTACACGGGCACGGTGAAGGTCGCGGCGCAGGGCCGCGAGCCGGTCACGGTCGAGCTCCGGCTCACCGTCCGGAGCTTCGCGCTGCCCGAGCGGCCGTCGATGCGCTCCAACTTCGGCGGCTTCGGCCGCCGCCTGGCGCGAGGGCACAAGGCCGCCGAGGACGGCCCCGAGCTCCGCGCCCTCGAGCGGCGCTACGCGGCCGCCCTCGCCGCGCACCGCCTCTGCCCCCCGATCCCGGGCTACCTGCTCCCCCGGATGAAGCCCGACGGCAGCGTCGACCCCACCGAGACCCATGGGGCCCTCGTGGAGTGGATCGAGGGCTTCGGCGTCACCGGCTTCCCCTTGTCCCTCCACGGGAGCGATCCGCTCGGCAAGGACCGCGACCGCAACGTGGCGTACCTGCGCTCCATGTACGCGTACCTCGAGGCCAACGGGTGGGAGAAGCTCGCGTACATCTACGTCCTCGACGAGCCCAACGACTCGAAGGCCTATGAGGAGGTGCGCCGGCGGGCCGCGTTCATCCACGACGCGCAGCCGGGGATCGAGGTCCTGTGCACGGAGCAGCCCACGCCGCAGGACCCGTCGTGGGGCACGCTCCTGGGCAGCGTGGACATCTGGGTGCCGCTCTGGCCCCTCTTCGACGAGAAGGCGGGGGCGGAGCGGCTCGCCGCCGGCCAGGAGCTCTGGTCCTACACGGCCCTCTGCCAGGGCGAGGTGGGACGGGACACGCCCTTCTGGGAGATCGACTTCCCGCTCCTCCACTACCGCCTGCCGGGCTGGATGAGCTGGCGCCACGGCATGACCGGCCTCCTCTACTGGACGACCGTCTACTGGGAGAAGGCCGGCGACCCGTGGACGAACCCGCTCACCTACGGGCGCTTCAACGGCGAGGGCTCGCTCTTCTACCCCGGCGCCGACGCCGGCCTGGCCGGCCCCGTGGCCTCGATGCGCCTGGAGCAGGTCCGCGAGGGCCTGGAGGACTACGAGTACCTGTGCCTCCTCGCCGCCCGAGGCGAGAGGGCGCTCGCCGGCGAGCTGGCGCGCCGCGTGGCGCGGAGCTGGACCGAGTGGGAGGCGGACCCCGCCCGCCTGTACGCCGTGCGGGAGGAGATCGCGAGGCGCCTCGAGGAGAAGTGATATGGCTCGCAAGAGATCGACGGTGCCGCCTGCCCTGGTCCTCCTCGCCGCCGCGTGCGCCGCCGGCGCGCCGGCCCCGGCCGCGCGCACCCTGGCAGGCGAGCCGCTCGAGCGCATCGTCGTGTCTCCCGATGGCCGCTCCTTCCAGACGGCGGGCGCCGAGCGCCCCTTCGTCCCCTTCGGCGTCAACTACTTCCGCCCCGGCACCGGCTGGGCGCCGCAGGTCTGGAAACGCTTCGACCCCGAGGCGACGCGGCGCGACTTCCAGCGCCTCCGCGAGCTGGGCGCGAGCTGCGTGCGCGTCTTCCTCACCTTCGGCTCCTTCTACTCGAAGCCCGGGGATCTGGATCCCGAGGGGCTCTCGCGCTTCGACCAGTTCCTCGCCATCGCCGAGGAGGCGGGCATCTACGTCCACCCGACCGGACCGGACCACTGGGAGGGCCTCCCGGAGTGGGCGCGCGGCGACCGTTACGCGGACGAGGGGGCCCTCGCGGCCCTCGAGGGCTTCTGGCGCCTCTTCGCCGCGCGCTACGCCGGACGCGCGGTGGTCTTCGCCTACGACCTCCTCAACGAGCCGTCGGTGCCCTGGGACTCGCCGGTCCTGCGGGAGAAGTGGAACGCGTGGCTCGAGGCCGAGCACGCGACGGAGGCGCGCTGGCGCGAGGCCTGGGGCGAGGCGGCCTCGGGCCTGCGCTTCGGCGCGGTCCCCCCGCCCGAGCCGCGCGACGCCCCGGGCAGCCGCCCGCTCCTCGACTACCAGCGGTTCCGCGAGTCGATCGCCGACGCCTGGACGCGCCGCCAGGCCGAGGCGATCCGGGCCGCCGACCCGCAGGCCCTCGTCACGGTCGGGCTCATCCAGTGGTCCGTGCCGGCGCTCCTCCCCGGCGTGCGCCACTACTCCGCGTTCCGGCCGAGCCGGCAGGCGCGGTGGCTCGACTTCCTCGAGGTCCACTTCTACCCCCTCGACGGCGGAGCCTACGAGTACCGCTCCCCCGAGGACGAGGTGCGCAACCTGGCCTACCTCGAGGCGGTGGCGCGCGAGTGCGCCGTCCCGGGGAAGCCGCTCGTCATCGCCGAGCTCGGCTGGTACGGCGGCGGCAAGCCGACCTTCGACGGCGGCCGCCATCCCGAGGCGAGCGAGGAGGCGCAGGCGGGCTGGTGCCGCCGCGCGATAGAGACGACGCGAGGCATCGCCTGCGGCTGGCTCAACTGGGGCTTCCACGACCACCCCGAGGCGCGGGACGTGAGCCAGCTCACGGGCCTCCTGAAGGCCGACGGCGCGACCAAGGCCTGGGGCCGCGAGTTCCGCGCGCTCGCCGCGGCGCTCGCGGGGCGCCGCCGGGAGCCACGCGACCCCGCGGGCCGGCCGGCCCTCGACAGGGACGCGTGCGTGGCGAGCGTCGAGGCGGGCCATGCCTTCCGCCGGCGGTACCTCGAGGCGTTCACCGCCCCGGGGAAGGCGGCACCGGCCGGCGCGGCCGCGAGCGGCGGCGGGCCGGCCGCCGCGGGCGACCTCGCGCCCTTCGTCATGCCCTGGGACGACGCGTCGCCGGGGCCCGCCGACGTCTCCTTTCTCCTGGAGGCGCCGGCCGGGAAGCGCGGCTTCATCGAGGCCCGCGACGGGCGCTTCTGGGCCGGCGATCGGCGGATCCGCTTCTGGGGCGTCAACGTCTGCTTCGCCGCGTGCTTCCCGCCCAAGGAGGCCGCGCCCAGGATCGCCGCGCGACTCGCCAAGTTCGGCGTGAACTGCGTCCGCTTCCACCACATGGACTCGGCCCCGTTCCCCCGGGGGGTATTCAAGGACTCGAGGCTCGAGGAGCTCTCGGAGGAGGCCCTCGACCGCCTCGATGCCTTCATCGCCGAGCTCGCGAGCCGCGGGATCTACGCGAACCTGAACCTCCACGTCTCCCGGTGGCTCTCGCGGGCCCGCGGCTGGCCTCGGGCCTCCGAGCTGCCCTCCTACGACAAGATGGTGGGCCTCTTCCACCCCGAGCTGATCGAGGCCCAGAAGCGCTACGCCGCGGATCTCCTCACGCACCGGAGCTCCTATACGGGCCGCCGCTACGTCGAGGAGCCCGCGCTGGCTATGGTGGAGATCACGAACGAGGACTCGCTCTTCCAGTGGGGCTCCCAGGGAGCGCTCGCGCGGCTCCCGGAGCCGTACGCGGACGCGCTGCGGAAGCTCTGGAACGAGTGGCTCCAGGGGCGCCACGGGACGAACGAGCGGCTGCGCGCGGCGTGGGCCCTTGGCGAGGAGCCCCTCGGCTCGGAGGCCCTGCGCGACGGCGAGATCGAGGACCTCCTCGGCGCGGCGGCGCGGGGCGAGCCGAGCGCGGCGTGGGTCCTGGAGCGCCACGAGGGCGCGGCGGCGTCGCTGCGAGCGGCCGAGGCGCCCGAGGGCCGGAGGGCCGTGCGCGTCGAGGTCGAGAAGCCCACGGGCGTCTCGTGGCACGTCCAGCTCAAGCGCGTGGGGCTCTCGGTGCGGCAGGGAGCCTTCCACACGGTGCGCTTCCTCGCCCGGGCGGACCGCGAGCGGACGATCGGAGTCGCGGTCGGCCAGGACAAGACGCCCTGGGCGAACCTCGGCCTCGCGGAGCAGGTGCGCATCGGCCCGACCTGGAAGCAGCACCGCTTCGGCTTCGCGGCGGCGGCCGGCGAGGCCGAGGCGAGGCTCTTCTTCTCCCTCGGCGACGACGGCGCCGCGGTCGAGCTGGCCGCGGTATCGTTCCGGGCCGGCGGGCGGCTGGGGCTCCGCGAGGGCGAGTCCGTCGAGGCCGGGACGGTCGCGCTCTTCCCCGAGGGCGGCGTCGCGACCGAGGCGCGCCTCGAGGACCGGCTCAGCTTCCTCGCGGACACCGAGCTCGCCTACTTCACGGGGATGCGGCGCCACCTGAAGGAGGACCTGGGCCTCAAGGCTCCCGTGACGGGCACCATCGCCTTCGGCGCCCTCGGCGCGCGCGTCCAGGCCGCGATGGACTTCGTCGACCAGCACGCCTACTGGCAGCACCCGCGCTTCCCTCGGCGGCCCTGGGACTCGCGCGACTGGGTCGTGCCCAACGAGGCAATGAGCGCGTCGCGCGAGGGCGGGACGCTCCCGGGCCTGGCGGCGGCGCGCGTCCTGGGGAAGCCCTACACGGTGACCGAGTACAACCACCCGGCGCCGCTCGACTCGCAGGCCGAGACGGTCCCCATGATCGCGACCTTTGCGGCCTGGCAGGACTGGGACGGGGTCTTCCTCTTCTCGTACAACCACGCCGGCAGCTTCGAGCGCGACCGCATCCACGGCTTTTTCGACATCGACTCGAACCCGGCCAAGATGGCCTTCCTGGGCGCGGGCGCGCTGGTCTTCGCGGGCGCGCGCCTCGAGCCGGCCCCGGGGAGGGCCGGCCTGCGCCTCGGCGAGGCCGAGGCGCTGCGCGCGGCGCGGCGCGACCCGACGCACCTCCTGCCGCACCTCCGCGAGCACGGCTTCTCGCTGGCGGCGCTCCTCGGGGCGCGGTGGGCGATCGAGTTTGCCGAGCCCGCGGACCCGGGCGCGCCGCCCGGTGCGGTCGCAGCGGGCGCCGGCCCCATCCGCTGGAGCCACGAGGCGGGGAGCGAGCGCTACGTGGTCGACGCGCCGGCCGTCAAGGCCGTCTGCGGCCGCATGGGCGCGATCGAGCTGGAGGGCGTCTCCATTCAGGTCACATCGCCGCGGGCAGCCTCCCTGCTGCTCGTGAGCCTCGACGGCGCTCCCCTCGAGAAGGCCTCGCGCCTCCTCCTCGTGGCCTGCGGCCGCGCGGAGAACACGGGCATGGGCTGGAACGCCGAGCGCTCGACGGTCGGCGACCGCTGGGGCGAGGCCCCGGCGAGGGTCGAGGTCGTGCGCGGCCGCGCCCGCATCGCCGGCGCGCCCCTCGCCCGCGTCGCCGCCCTCGACGGCAGGGGCCAGAGGCTCGCGGAGGTGCCGGTGGAGCGTTCCGGCGAGGCCTCGACCTTCCGCCTTGGCAGTGGCCCTGCGACGGTATGGTACGAGGCGGGGCGCGACTGATCGTCTCCTCTGTCATCCTTCGATGGCCGGCGGGGCCCCATTGGCTATACTTGTTGCATGAAAACGCTCTCCGCGGACCTCCTCGACGCCTTGGTCAAACGCCTGGTGGCCGAGTTTCACCCGGAGCAGATCTGGCTCTTCGGCTCCCACGCCTGGGGCACGCCGCGCGAAGACAGTGATCTGGACATCCTGGTCGTGGTGCCCCAGAGCGACGAGGCCCCCGTTCGACGCGCCCAGCGCGCCCACCTTTGCCTCAGTGGCCTGGGCGTGGCGAAGGACGTGCTGGTGAGGACTCGGGCCGAGGTAGAGCGCTTTCGCCATGTCCCGGCGTCGATAGAGGCGGAGATATTCGCTCGAGGCCGCTGCCTCTATGGATGAAGCCACTCGTGAGCTCGTCCGCGGGTGGCTCACGAAAGCGCGGCATGACCTCGACACCGCCGGCCAGATCGCCGCGCTGCCGGATGGCCACCTCGACATAGCCATCTACCATTGCCAGCAAGCGGCCGAGAAGGCCGTCAAGGCCTATCTCGCCTTCCGAGACCATGTCATCGAGCGGACGCATGACGTGGAACGATTGGTCTCGGCGGCGACGGCTTACGAGCCTGCCTATGCTGCATGGGTCGCAGCAGGCGCGCTGCTGACGCCTTACGGCACGGCGTATCGGTACCCGGGTGAGGCCGCGACGCCCGAGCCAGCTCGTACCGAGTTCGACGAGGCCCTGCGCGAGGCCCAGGCGCTGTTCCAGTTCACGCTCTCTTTGATCCCCGGGGAAGCTCATCCCTGAGGACTCGAGCTGAGCTCTGCCGAGGGCGTCAGCGCGCTGGCCGTCGCCTCGAAGGCTCGCTGGTCGAGGAGCGAGGGAGGATCGCCCTCCACCGAACATGCCGGTCGGGTATAAGATCTCCTGCGCGCGGCCGGCCTCCCGCGACGAATCGCCCAGCCTGCTGTCCGGGCGCGAAGTGGGAAGGATCAACCCATCGGAACGCGGCAATTTGCTCCTGGAGACTCCACATGTCGACCACCGAATCCGTGATCCAGGGCTTGCTGGCTGCGAACGAGCTAGAAGGCCAGCTACGACGCCACAAGATGTTCGAGGAGGCCGTGAAGATCAAGGCAGTCATTCCCCTTCTCGGTCTCCTCGGCTACGACTACCTTGATGACCTTCAGTTCGAGTCGGTCTCCGACATTCTAGTCTGCGTCGGGGCGGGAGAATCCGATGCGACAGCGAGGTTTTTCGTCGAAGTCAAGACCCCGTCCAAGAACTTGGGCGCACTGGATCAGAAGCGGGACGAAGGGTCCATCAGGAAGTACCTGGAAGTGGTTCCGGTTGGCATGGTGACCGACGGCCAACGCGCAGTGGTAAGAACACGCTTTGGCGATAGTCGGCTGATCGAGGACGTCACGACGCATGGCGGCTTCGCGAAGCTCTGCTCGCTCCTATCGAGAAACGTGGTTCTTCGCACGGCGCCTGGGACACTCCCTCCGCCCGGGTCCAGCCTGACTCCCGCAGATCCGCTGCCTCCGCTGCGGAGGCCATACGAGCCGATCCTGCGAGAAGAGCGGCCCGATTTGCGAGCGCACCTCGCAGCCCTTCGGGCTTCGGGAGGCTCCGAGGAGGACATCAAGATCAAACTCGTGCTTCCGATCCTCGTCGCACTGGGGTACGACCCGTTCCGCGATCTCGTTTTCGAGGTCTCCGGTGAGGGGAGCGGCGATGCTCCTGACATCGCGATCGCCGATCCGAGCACTGAGTGCCGGGGGCCGAAGCCCACCTTGTGCGAGAGGTTTCCGTTCTTCGTCGAGGTGAAATCGCAGGCCAAGGACGTGCTCCACCTCCCTCCCCCGGACGAGGAACGCTGCGATCGCTACACGCGCCGCTTTCTCGGCGGCCTCGTGACTAACGGCGTCCAGCTCAGACTGCTGAGTGAGTGGGACCTCCGTTTCTCCGGAGGAGAGACCTGCATCGACCTGCTGGGCGCCCGTGCGGGCCTCGGCCAGGACACCACCTGGGCAGCGCTGGCCAACGTTCTTTCCAAGGAGCGGCTTCCAGGGACCCTTCAACGTCTCCGGAGTTTGCAGTCGCTGGGCGGACAGGTGAATTGCGACCCCGCGCTTCGGGCCGCCGTTGAGGCGCTCGCGAAGCAAGTGTTGTCAGGTCCACAGCCAGAGCGTTGGTCCGCCGGGAAGGGCAACTCGCCGGGGGTGTACGCGAGAACGAACTACGTGGACATGCTGCTCCGCCGCCACATCGACGACCCTCGTGGCGCCCAGAGAGTGCAAGGGATCTTGCACGTCGTTCACAGGATCCAGGGCGAGCTCCCGGGAGTCCAGTTCATCGTGAATTGGGACGCGGACGGGGCGAGTGGCGTCCTCCGGATCCTCTACCCCTGGATTGACACCGAGGGCAAGATGACGAGCTTCACGAAAGGTGGACTCGTGGTCAACATCAAGGACTACGGCGGCTTCACCTCGCCGAAGGCCAACGCCGCCAACGCTGCCGTGGCACCGGCGGACTGGCAGGAGTACCACTCTCGCCTTCCTGCAAAGAAGGCGGGGAAGCACCTCGTGGACAGCCTCGAGGACGCCGAACGCGTCTTCGACGCGTTGCGCTTTCTCCATGCAAGGACCTGGCGGGGCTGACGGGACCGTAACTCATGGCCGGCCGAGTTGACGACCAATCCCCGGAAGAGCGGCAGAAGCCGGCAGGCTTGCTCCGGCAGACCTCTCGGGGAGTTGATGCTTGGCCGGCAACAAGGTTGATTCTGCTATACACGCGCGGAAGCCAGTTAGCGCCGCCAGGAGCGCCACCTCTATGCACACCTACGACTTTCGCATCTTCGACCGCCACCGCTGCCTGGTCGTGAGCCTCGCGGTCCTGACCGAGGCGAGCCGGCGGGCTCGCCACGGCGTCTACGAGCGGGGGCTCTTCGGCTACGGGACGCGGGCGCTTCACATTCCGCGCCGTGAAGCTGCCCGAGTACCGGGGGTGGTGGGAGGAGCTGGAGCGGAGCTCCAATCCCTTCGCTCCGGTAGTTCTGGCGCACATCGAGAAGCGCGAGGGCGGACGGACCGGGATCGCAAGGCGGTGAAGCTCCAGCTGTACCGGAGGCGGCTTGAGCGCAAGATCCGCAGGCGCGATATGATCGCGTTGTTCCAGTTCATCGACTGCCTCCTGGTTCTGCCCGCGGATCTCGAGACGCAGCGCAGGAGCAGGGTCAGGGCCCTGAGAAAGGAGAAGCCGAGGCCCTACCTTGCTTCTCCGGCGCCTTCACGGCGCCACTCGCGCACCGCGGCGGTGAAGTCGTCGGCGCTCT
Source organism: Planctomycetota bacterium (assembly GCA_016209535.1). Lineage (GTDB taxonomy): Bacteria > Planctomycetota > UBA8108 > UBA8108 > SXIK01 > JACQVW01. Next base: position 14,513 of record JACQVW010000395.1, read on the forward strand.
CGTCCTGGGGCCAGAAATCGCCGAGGAGATCATCGAAGCGGATGACGGGCTTCACCCCTTGCGAGGCGATGACGGCGTCGATGTCCGTGCACGCGTCGTGGAACGTGGTCGACGGCTCCAGAGCCCGGCTCCCTTCCCGCTTCTTGCCGTTCTCATGGACGGAGATCGCCTCTGCAAGGAGCTCCACCGCGAGCACCGCCACGGGCTTGCCGGCCTCTCGCGCGAGCTCCTGCAGGCGCCTCTGCTGGTGGGGGTCGAGGGCGATTTCCATGCATTCAGTTTAGCAGATACTGATTCGTGCAGCCAAGGGTGAGGGCCAGGTGAGGGCCAGGTGAGGGCCGTGCGGCGGCGCCGGCTGAGGGAGCTGAAACCGTCACTCCTCCGCCCCTTGCCCCGAATCGCCCTCCGCGTCCTCCCGGGCGGCGCCGGGGTAGGGGATCTCCTCGGTCAAGAGCTCGTGGATCAGCGCGGCGATCCCCTGCTCGCGCACGCCGGCGTGCCTCCTCAGGTTCGTCGTGGGCGTGTGGAGGAGGCGGTTGACGAGGCGGCGCGTGAGCTCCTCCACCCGGCGGTACGTCTCCTCGTCGATGGTGCCGCGCCAGGCGCCGAGCTCTTCCTCCCGGATGCGGTGGAAGATCTCCCGGAGCCTCCGGATCGTCGGCTCCACCTCCAGCACGTCGAGCCACCGCAGGAACGTCTCGAGCTCCCGCTCGACGATGGCCTCGGCGCGCGGCCGCTCCCCCTCCCGCTCGGCGGCGTTGGCCGCGACGATCTCGGTGAGGTCGTCCAGGTTCTTCACGAAGACCTCGTCCAGGGACCCGCAGCGCTCGTCGAAGTCCCGGGGCACGGCGAGGTCGACGATGAGGAGCGGGCGGCTCCCGCCCCGCTGGTGCCGGATCTTCTTCATGTCCTCGTAGCCGATCAAGGGCTCCTTGGAGCTGGTGGAGGAGATGACGAGGTCCGCCTCCACGAGGGCCCGCGGCAGCTCGCCGAGCTCCCGCACCGTGCCGCCGAATCGCCCGGCGAGCTCCACGGCGCGCTCGCGGCTCCGGTTCATCAGGGTCAAGCTCCCGATCTGCACGCCGCGCAGGTTCTGGAGCGTCAAGAGCGCGATCTCCCCGGCGCCGATGACGAGCACCTTCTTGCGCTCCAGGCTGCCGAAGATCTTCCGCGCCAGCTCGAGGGCGGCGTAGCTCGCCGAGAGAGCCCCCTCGCCCAAGGCCGTCTCCGTCCGCACCCGCTTCCCGACCCGAAGAGCCCTCTCGCACAGGCGGTTCAAGACGCGGCCGGCGGTGCCGGCCTCCTGGGCCAAGGCGAGCGCCCCCTTGACCTGCCCCAGGATCTGGCTCTCCCCGAGGATCTGGCTCTCGAGCCCCCCCGCGACGCGGAAGAGGTGGCGCACGGCCTCCTCGTCTCGGAGCACCATGTAGTTGCGCTGCGGCCGGGTCGGGACGAAGCCCCGGACCTCCGCGAGGAGGGCGAGCAGCTCCTCGTCGTGCTCGCGGGCAGGGTCCGGCTCGTACACCGAGTAGACCTCGGTGCGGTTGCAGGTGGAGAGGAGCAACGCCTCCGAGGCCTGGGCGCGGTCCCGCACGCAGAGCAGGAAGCTCTGGCCGTCCTCCCGGCCGAACACGATATCCTCGCGCACCCGGAGGGGCGTGACGCGGTGGTTCAGGCTGAGGGCGAGGAGGGCCATGGGGCTACATGGAGCTATCCGTGGAACCGCTTCGTTGCCAGCTCCCCGACGAAGATGCCCACGAGGAGCAGGAACCCGAAGAGCGTCGCGTACGCGAGGCGCTTCCTCCCGAGGCTCAAGAAGCGCTGCGAGAAGAGGCAGCCCCCCAGGAGGAGCCAGAGGATGAAGGTCAGGACGATCGAGGGGTCCGCCACGGGGAAAGGCGCCTCGCCGGCCGCGAAGTAGCCCCAGAAGCCCAGGCCGACGCTCACCGTGAGGGCCAGGAAGGCGACCCAGGTGGCGACGAGGTTCAGGTCCGAGAGCGTCTCCAGGGGCGGCATCTTCCGGTAGAAGAGCTTGAAATCGCCCCGTTTGATGACCCCGTAGAGCGAGAGGTAGAGCACGCCGAAGACGTTCGAGAGGAGCATGCCCGAGAAGCCCACGATCGCCCCGAAGACGTGGAACGAGCCCCGGAACCCCATCTTGAGCTCCGCGGGCGCCGCCGAGCCGAGGGCGCTGACGGTCGCGATGAACTGCAGGGCCAGGGCCATCGTCATGGCGAAGACCCCGACCGAGCGCTCCCCGGTGCGTAGCTCCAGGACCAGGTAGACCGCGGACAGGGACAGCGCCGTGAGGGACAAGATCGAGGCCCCGGTCCAGAGGGGGCAGCTCCCGATCATGAGGCTGTGGATCGTGACCGCCAGGAGGTGGAGCAGGATCGTCCCAGCCAGCAGGGGCCGCACGTAGAGGGCCAGCCCGCCGGGCCCCCGGGTGAAGAGCCGCCCGTAGGCGAAGAGCAGGATCGTGTAGAGGACCGGCAGGACGACCTGGCTCGTGTTGAAGGCGATTTGCATGGAGTCCTCCGGCGCCGCTCGCGGCTTCTGGCCGGTGCGCATGAGTATAGCGGAAACCGACCCGTGGTTCCCCTCCCGCCAGGGAGGCGCTCTCCCGCTAGGCGACGCGCTGCAGCTTCCGCGCCCTGAAGCGGAACACGCTGCCCTTCCCCTCCTCGCTCTCCACGGCGATGCTCCCGCCCAGGGCCTCCGCCAGGCGGCGGCTGATCGCGAGCCCGAGCCCGATGCCCTCGAAGCGTCGCGCCATGGAGGAGTCCACCTGGGTGAACGGCTGGAAGATCCTCTCGAGCTGCTCCGCTGGGACGCCGATCCCCGTGTCGCGGACATCGAACCGAAGGCACAGGCCGCTTTGCGTCTCCTCCTCGAGCGCGACCTCGACCTCCACCCGTCCCGACGCGGTGAACTTGACGGCGTTCCCGAGGAGGTGCACCAGGACCTGCTCGAGGCGCCTCGCGTCGCCGCGCACGCGGTGAGGGACATCCGCGCCGATGCGGCATGCGAGCTCGAGGCCCTTGGCGCGGGCCTTGGGGGCGTGCGCGGCGACCACCGAGCTCATCCACTTCGGGATGTCGAGCTCCACTTCCTCGAGCTCGACCTTGCCGGCCTCGATCGCGGTGAACTCGATGAGGTCGTTGAGCATGGCGAGCAGGCCCTCCCCGCTCTGGAGGATGAGGGAGACGTTGTCGCGCTGCTCGGGGCCGAGGTCCGTCCCCAGGGTCAGGTTGGCCAGCCCGAGGATCCCGTGGAGCGGGGTGCGGAGCTCGTGGCTCATGGTGGCGAGGAAGGTGCTCTTCGCGCGTGAGGCGTCCTCCGCCGCCCGGCGGGCCTGGACGAGGTCCAGGTGCTCGAAGTGCACGAGGTGCATCATGTTGTCGAACGCCTCGCTCACGGCGAGGGCGGGGGTCGGCGTGGCCCGCCGGTACACCTCGCAGGCCTCGCACGCTTCGAGCGTCCTGGCGAACATGCCTCCGACCTGGCCGGCGCAGTGCGTCCCGGCCGCCTGCCAGCAGCGCATGGCCGGCTTCCCGTAGCCGGGGCAGCTCGTCAGGGTGCACCCCTTGGCCTGCCAGCACGGGACGAGGCAGGGGTTCTCGAGGTGGAGCGTGAAGTCGCGCGTGTCCCGCGCCTCCCTCATGAGCCTCTGGAGCGCCTGGAGGGTCCGCTGCAGGTGCTGGAGCTCCTCTCGCCACCCCCTGGGGCCGGCCACGGTCTGGGTCCAGGTCGAGGGCTCTTCTGGTCCGGCCTCGCGCACGAGCGCCAGGGCCATGCCGCCTCCGCCGGGCACGGGGACGAGGCGGCCGGCGACGGGGAAGCGCGAACCGTCCCTGCGGAGGAGCGAGATCCGGAGGTCGGAGACCGCCTCGCCGCGGCTCACCTGAAGCTGGGCCGCGTGCGCCGGCCCCAGGGACTCGGGGGCCACGAGCTCGGCGAGCGCCCGAGGCCCGGGCTCGAGCTCGCAGCGGCCCAGGGCCTCGCGCGCGCCGCGGTTGAGGAAACCGACGCGTCCGAGGCCATCCGAGGCCCAGGCGAGGTCCGAGATGCCGTCGAGGATCTCCCCCCAGCCGTCGAGGAGGTCGTCCGGCTCGACGGCCGCGCCCTCCGCGGCCCCCTTCCGCCAAGCTTGAGTGGTCTCCATGCTTCCTCCGTGACGCCGGCGGCGCCGCCTTGCGGAGTCCCGCGCCGGTCGCCGCCTGAGAAAGCTACACCGCCCGCGGGAGACCGGCACACGGGCTGCGCACGGGAAGGCCTGGCGGGCCGATAAGGGCGACACCTTGAAGGTGACGATGTGGGCGGCGGCCGCACGCAGATCCGGGACGCCCTCCTCTCCACGACCAGCGCTTTTCCCCTCACGGCGTGCTTCGGGCTCGGCGAGGCCGCGCTGGTGGACGTCCTCGAGGTGCGGTGGCCCACGGGGCGGGTCGAGCGGGTCGCGGTGACGGAGGTCGACAGGGTCATCCTGGTGGAGGCGGCCGGCGACAAAGTTTGCGAATAGCCCGAGGCCGCAGACGGCGGAGGGTGAGGGTCCTCCTCGTCGGACCGTGGGGATTCAAGAGCACCTGGATCTCGACGCTGCGCCGAGGGGTGGCGCAGCGTCGGGAAGAGCCCTACGGGCGCGCCCCTGGTGGGACCGAGGACAGGACGGTATCCCGCACTTGCAGAGCGAGCGACAGGGCCTCGGCGGCCGTCCCCCGGTCCGGCCAGAAGTCGAGGTCGTATCTCGCCGGGACCGCGTAGTCCGAAAGGGGAGTCAGATCGAGCCGTGCGAGGTCGGGTGCGGGGATGACATGCAAACACAACCGCTGCAGCTCCTCGACATCGTGCGACTTCGGGATCGGCTGCTCGAGGTAGGCGAGCAGGCCCTTGAGAAGCTTTTCCACGGCCTGCTGCGCGTGGAAGCATGCCGTGTCGAAGGGGCCCTCGCTCGAGACGGTGCGCCTTGCGTCCGCCAGGTCGCTGTCCGCTTTCCGGAACCAGCCACGGGCGTGGTCAACCTTGTCTTTCATGAAGAACTCGGCCTTCCCTCAAGGCTGTGGTGATGAAGGCGTTGGGCACCTGGCTCCACTCCTCCACTTCCTCCGGCGTCCAGACGAGTATGTCCTTGGCGGGGAAGAGCCCAAGCAGTGCGCGCCGATAAGCCCCTGCCCGCCGGAACCTCGGGAGTGTGGAGTCCTCGATCACGAGGAGGTCGATGTCGCTATCGGGCCGAGCCTCCCCCCTCGCCCTCGAGCCGAAGAGGAGGATTCTCTTCGGGTTGCCGGCGCGGAGCATCCGGGCCACGATCTCCCGGAGAAGCTCCTCCGTGACTTCGGGATAGACGACGCTTGGGGGCATACACAGGTCTCCGAAGGGTTTCCGAAAAGCGACGACAAGGCTACCACAATCCTCGTCGGTTAGTCCGGAGGAATCGAGGCAGAGACCCAGGCGCCTCCAGCCGACGCGGAGACGAGCGACGCTCGGGAGGAAGGGCGGCCTGGAAACGAAGCTCCTCC
>JACQVW010000379.1 GCA_016209535.1 Planctomycetota bacterium
ATCCGGGCATCCAACGGATCGACCTCCTCAAGTCGGAGGAGTTCCGCCGCTACCTGGACCGTCCGGAGACTCTCCGCGAGGAGGTCCTCGCGGCGGAAGGCGTCACCTTCGTGGTCATCGACGAGGTCCAGAAGCTCCCGAGCCTCCTCGATGAGGTCCACTGGCTCCTCGAAAACCGCGGCGTCCATTTCGCCCTGTGCGGCTCGAGCGCCAGGAAGGTGAGACGGGGGCACGCCAACCTCCTGGGCGGGAGAGCGGTCCGCTACGAGCTCTTCGGGCTCGTCTCCGCCGAGATCGGGCCGGAGCTCGATCTGACCCGCCTCCTGAACCACGGTTATCTACCCAGGCACTACCTGTCCGAGCAGCCCGCTCGGCTCTTGAGCTCCTACGTCTCCGATTACCTGAAGGAGGAGATCGCCGCCGAGGGCCTGGTGCGCAACCTGCCGGCCTTCTCCAGTTTCCTGAGCGTCGCCGCGCTCTCGGACGCGGAGCTGGTGAACTTCTCCTCGATCGCGCGCGACTGCGGCGTCTCGAGCCATACGGTGCAAGGCTACTTCGAGATCCTGGAGGACACCTTGCTAGGTCGATGGCTCCAGGTTTACCGCAAGCGGCCCAAGCGCCGGCTGATCGCCGCGCCCAAGTTCTACTTCCAGGACGTGGGAGTCGTCAATTTCCTCGCCAAGAGGCGGGGTCTCGAGCCAGGAGGCATGCTCTTCGGGAAAGCCTTCGAGAACTGGGTCCTCCACGAGCTGACCGCCCATTCCATGTACCGCGGGAAGCTCGCCGACTTCAGCTACTGGCGCCTCACGAACGGCTTCGAGGCCGACTTCATCGTCAACGACATGGAGGTCGCCGTGGAGGCCAAGGCCACGGCGAAGGTGACGAGCGACCACCTGAAGGGGCTGCGGGAGCTCAAGGCGGACCACCCCGAGATCAAGAAGCGGTTCGTCGTCAGCCTGGAGCCCAAGGAGCGGAAGACCGAGGACGGGATCCTGGTGCTGCCCTACCGCGCCTTCGCCTCCCGCCTGTGGCAGGGAGGGATCTTCTGAGGCCGCACTTCCCCCCCTCACACCGCCCGCGTGTGCAAGAGCAGGGTCGAGTGCAGGTCCTCGCGCCGGTACGAGCCCAGGAGCTGGATCAGCCGCCAGGCCATGCCGTCGCGCACCGAGGCCTTGGCGAAGCTGAGGCTCCGGGCGCGGGAGCGGACGAGGAGGCGCTCGAGGATCACCAGGCCCGGAAGGAAGACCGCGCCGCGAGCCTGCGAGAGGCCCGGGGGCGGGCCGTCCCGCGCCACGCGCCGCAGGAGGCCCCCGAGGTCCTCCACCGCGACCGTCTCGGCCCCCAGGCACTGGGCGGCGGCGCGGGCCGTGCCGCCCGTGGCCACGAGGGTCGGCTCGGCGAGCACGGGCACGGAACCGAGCAGCCCATCGCAGTGGCCGGCGCTCTGGCGGAGGTACTCGCTCGGGTCCGGCCCCATGCGCCGGAACAGGTACTGGTTCCGGATGGCGCCCAGCGTCAGGCTGCCGCACGCCTTCGGCTGGCCCCCGATGAGCCAGGCCCACTGGGTGGTCGCGCCGCCCAAGTCGCAGAGGAGCACGGGGCCCGAGATCCCAGGATCGCGGAAGCCCTTCGCCATGAGCTTCGCCTCCTCCTCGCCGCTGATCACGCGCAGGCGTATGCCCACCTCGGTCTTCACGCGGATCGCCAGGCGGTCGATGCCGCGGAGCTCGCGGAAGACCCCCGTGGCCACGGACAGCATGCTCGAGAGCTTGATCCCTCCCGACACGGCCTCGACGCCCCGCAGAAGCTCGATCATCTCGCGGACGCTGGCCTCGCTCATCGTACCGGTCGAGAAGTACTCGTGGGCCACCCGCCAGGGGAACTTGTGCGTGTTGATCGAGTGCCCCCCCTGCGGCGTGACGCTCACCAGGTGGAGCTTCAACGAATTCGACCCCAGCTCGAGGAGCCCGAAGGGTTGCTCGCTCATGGGCTGCCGCGCCTCACGTCGCGTCTCGTGCCGTCGAGGCTTCGAGGTCTCATGGTGACACCGGCTTCGGCCCCAGGCACGAAGCGTCCGGCGAGAGCGCCCCGTTGCGGTGGGCCACGAGGCACGCCTGCACGACGTCCGGGTGGAACTTCTCGCCGGCCGACTCCCGGATCGCCACCAGCGCCTGGCCCACGTCGAGCCCTTTCCCCTCCGGTCCTCCCTCCCGCACGAGCCGGTCCAGCTCCTTGGCCAGCGACAGGATCCTGCCCAGGAGCGGGATCTCGTCGCCCACCCTCCCGGCCGGCGTCCCGCTCCCGTCGTGCCGCTCGTCCTGGCACTCGATTGCCTCGAGGATGGGGCCGAAGCGCGGCAGGTCCGCGACCAGCCGGCGGCGGCCCTCGCTCCCGGGCGCGGCGTCCGCGCCCGCGGGCCCGCAGGCCCGCAGGCCGTGGAGCAGCCCGGCGACCCATGCGCTCGCGACCTCCGCCTGGGCGAGGTTGAGGCTCGAGGCGATGGCCTTGCAGAAGCCGGCGGCCCGCTCCGAGGCCTTGCCCGCACCGGGGCCTCCGCAGAGACGCGCGGCCAGGACGAGGCCGCTCCGGAGCACGTCCTCGCGCGCCTCCAGGACGCGGAGCGAGCCCAGGAGGGCGCCGAGCTGAAGCCCCACGTCGGAGACGGCCTCGAGGTCCTCCTGGTGGAAGGCGTCGGGCCGCTGCGAGTTGCACGCGTAGAGGAGCGCCGTCACCGCTCCGCCGACGACGATCGGCACGCAGACCACCGACCGGATGGTGTGCGAGACGATGCTCGCCGACTCCATGAACCGCCGGTCGGTCGAGGCATTCGAGGAGACGATCGCCTCGTGGCGCTCGATCGCCTCGCAGAGGATCGTCCGGCTCACCGAGATCTCGCCCTCGCCCTTGGTGTCAAAGGTCGCCAGGGCGCGGACGCTCACATCGGGATGGGTGCGCTCGACGAGGAGGAGGTCGGCCCGGTCGGCGCCGAGCGCCTGCCCCACCTCGGCGACGACCTTCTCGAAGACCGTCTCGACCGAGAGCTCGCCGGCGATGATCCGCGCCACGCGCCGGACGAGGCCCTTGGGAGACGGCCGCTTCTCGGGGGGCGCGGCGGCCGGGAGCCCCCCGGCCAGGGTGTCGCGGAAGCGTATGGTGTCGAGCGTCTCCAGCCCCTCGTGAACGCGCAGGACGCGCGATCGGCGGACGTCCTTCCCCTCGGTGAACAGGAGCACCGAGTCGCCGATCCGCACCTGGTCCCCCTCGCGCAGGACGACCTCGGAGATCTTCTGCTCGTTGACGAAGGTCCCGTTCCGGCTGCCGAGGTCCCGGATGAAGTGCAGCCCCCCCGCCCGGAAGATCTCCGCGTGCTGGCGCGAAGCCCCGTCGTCGGGGAGCACCACGTCCGCCTTGCTGCCTCGGCCCAAGACGAGCTTGGACCCCTCGAGCTGGACGACCGTTCCCGCCTTCTGCCCCGTCTCGATCTTCAAGAGCGCCATGGCGACGCCGGGCTTCGCCCGGCCCCTCCCGTTGTGATGGTCCAGTATGCCTGGATGCGCGCCGTTCTCATAGGACGAACCCCGGCGACACCAGCATGCCCGGCATCACGCGCCCGCGCAGGTCCGCCGCGTCCAGCGCCCCGAGCGGGCTCAGCTCCACGTGGCCCGGGAAGGAGCCGTCCGGTCCCCGCTCCACCCGGGCTCCGCACGCCTCGAGCCACGAGAGGTAGAGCTGCGTCATGTCCTGCCGCGCCTTGTCCGGAGAGTCCTCGCCCCTCGCGTTCTTCACGGGGCTGAACTCCTCCTCGCGGCGCACCTCGAGCGTGACCGCGCGCCGCGCGAGGCCGAGGGCGTCGAACACGAACGTCTCGAACTTGATCCCGTTCTTCGCCGAGGGCTTCTGGAGCGCCCCCGACTCGTCGGTGTACGGCACCGACTTCTCCGCCCGGTGGTAGGGCAGGTTGAAGCCCCCGCGGTTGAGCTCCTCGACGAAGCTCACCGAGAGGACGTGGATCGCGATGGAGCCGGCCCAGTACTTCAGGCTCCCGTCGGGCAGCGTCGCTCGCGCCTCCGTCTCGGGGAGGTCGCTGTACTCGATCACGGTGAGCTTGCCGTCCTGGAGCCCGATGACCCCCACCTTCTCGCCCGGGCCCGTCTTCCGCACGACCTTGCACGACATGTCGGCCCCGGCCAGCGAGTGGTGCCCCAGGAAGACGGGGTCGCACATCACGACGAGCGGGTTGTCGACCTGGAAGTAGAAGATGAGCTCGATGCCCCGCTCGCGCATCTCCCGCAGGGCGCCCGAGTCGTGCAGGGCCTTGAGCGAGCCGCCGTGCCCGTTGGGGCTCGTGAAGACCTTGCCCTTCGACTCGAGGAAGAACCTGCCGCGGGCGTCGACGGCAGGGATCATCTCCTGCTGGAAGAAGCGAACGTCGCCCTCGCGCAGCCCGTAGAGCCCGCTCTCGCGGAAGTGGCGCAGCGTGGCCTCGTGGTTCGACTCGCTCGTCATGACGTACCACGGCACGGTGCGGCCGTGCCGGCGCGAGGTCGCCAGGACCTTCTCCGCGTGGTGCCGGAACAAGGTCCGTCCGGTGAGCGGCCCGATGACGAAGGCGCCCTTGGGCCCGTCGAACCCGAGGCGCGTGCCCTGGCCGCCGGCCACCACGAAGGCTGCCACTTTCCCCGCCCGGAGGAGCTCGGCGCCCCGCTCCCTGGCGCGCGCCTCGTCCCTCCTCTCCTCGTCCGTCCTGGGGACCCGGACGATGGGCGCCGGCGCGAGGCTGCCGGCCTGCACGCCCGGCGGCGGGCCCGCCGACTCCGCCACGAGCCGCCCGATGAGGTCGAAATCGATGCGGCTCAACTGCTCGAGGAGCGCCGAGCGCTCCGCCGCGTTGAGCTCTCCCCAGAACCGGAACACGTGCCCCTGCCCGTGGGCCTCGGCCAGGGCCCTGAGGCCCTTCTCGTCGGTCGGATTCGCCGTCCTCGGCTTCATGGCTCGCTCGTCTCCGAAACGTCCTGTCCACTTGACGCATCCCGCTGCCGGACCATCAGCAGGCGCCGTCCGCCGTCGAAGAAACACACGTCGGCCCCCGATGAGAGTATGAGCCCCAGCCCGCGTCCCGAGGGCTCGAAGTCGACCCCGCCTCTAGCCCTGGCCACGGCCCGCTGCCAGTCGTAGCCCTGCCCCTCGTCCGCCACCTCGACGCCCCAGCGCCGGGGCGCGCAGAAGACGCGCACCGTGACCTTCTTCGCCGGGTCCTGGCGATTGCCGTGGAGGATGGCGTTCGCGAGCGCCTCGTCGAGGCAGAGTCTGTCGAAGAAGGGGTCGAGGCGGCACCCGGCCTCCCGCAGCTTGTCCAGCACCTGCGCTATGAGGCGCTCGCGCTCCTCGAGACGGCTCGCGATCTCGCCCTGGAAGATCACCTGGGACTCGGAGAAGGGGTGCCTCGTCACGGGATCCTCGCGCTCGCCTTCTCCCTCCGCAGGAGGACGAGCGTGCGGTCGTCGCTCGGCCTGCAGTCGCCTGCGAAGGCGTCGATCTCGGCCAGGAGCCGGCGGCGGAGCGACCGCAGGTCCTGCTCGCGGTGGCCGCAGAGGCACGCGAGGAGCCGCTCCCTCCCGAACTGCTCCGCGTGGGGGTTCTCGGCCTCGATCAGCCCGTCCGTGTAGAGGAAGAGCAGGTCGCCGGGGTCGAGGCGGTGCTCGAGGGGGTCGTAGGCGCTCCAGGGGGCCAAGTTGAGCGCGGGGGCGGTGACCTCGAGCTCCACCACCTCCCCGCCGGGGCGCACGATGACGGGCGGCAGGTGCCCGGCGTTCGAGTAGGTGAGGACCCCCGTCCGGTTGTCGAGGGACCCCAGGAAGAGCGTGAGGAAGTGGTCGGTGCGGAACGTGCTCCTCGTGTGCTGGGCCAGGCTGAGCATGAGCGCGGCGACGCTCAACCCGTCCTCGATGTGGGCGTGGAGCATCGACCGGACGCACGCCATGTACATGGCCGAGGACAGGCCTTTGCCGGAGACGTCCCCGATCACGAGCGTCATCTCGTCCCCCCCCTCGAGAACACGTCGAAGTAGTCGCCCCCGACCTGGTAGCAGGACTCCGAGAAGCCCTCCACCGCGTAGCCCGGCGGGGCCGCGATCTCCTGGGGGAGCAGGCTTTCCTGGATCGACTTGGCCAGGTCGAGGTCTCGCTTCAGGACCTCCGCCTCGACGTGTTCCTGGAGGAGCTGCAGGTTCTCGAGCTTGAGGGCGATGAGCCCCGCCAGCGGACCGATCGACTCCACGTCCTCCTGTGACAGGGCCCGGCGGGCCGACAGACGGTCGAGGTAGAGCACGCCGGTCACCTTGCCGCCCACGACGAGGGGCACGCAGATCGCCGCGTGGGCCCCGCTGCGTATGAAGCTCTCGGTCAGCCCGTGGGATCCCTCCTCGGCCGAGACGATCACGGCCTCCGATGTCTGGACGACCCGCTGGAGGATGCTCCTGCTCACGAAGACCTCCGTGAGGCCCCCGCCTCGCACCCGCTTCGCCGCGATGC
>JACQVW010000380.1 GCA_016209535.1 Planctomycetota bacterium
CTGCCGTCCTTCGCCTCCAGCAGGTGGGTCCGACCTGCCTCCACCTCCTCGTCGACAACACGGTCCCGATCTCGGGCGGCGAGATCGCCGTGGCTTACGACCCGGGGGTGCTGTCCGTCACCGCCGTCGAGCGGGGACCGGACTTCCCCCTGGGCGGCGGCGAGGCGTCGGCGGAGCTGAACCCGGCCGTGAATTGCGACTCTCCGGCGCCGCTGGCAGGCTTCACCGCCCGCTGGACAAGCTCACCAAATGGGCCGGCGCTCCTCCAGCCCGGCGAGCACCGCGTCCTCAAGGTGGAGATCGAGCCTGCCCCCGGCGCCGAACCCGGCGGCCTTTCGAGCCTCGCCTTCGTGGAGTGCCTCGGCAACCCGCCGGCTCGCAACCGCGTCCTTGGCGAGGGCGGCACGCCGCTCGAGGCCGCGCCGATCGACGGCCAAGCGCGCGTCGCGAGCTACCAGAGGCCCGGTGACTGCAACCAGGATTCCGAGGTCGACGTCTCCGATGCGGTCTGCCTCCTCCTGCACCTCTTCGCCGGCGTTCCCATGGAGCTCCCGTGCGGGGACCACGCCGCCACCGACCCAGCCAACGTGAGCCTCCTCGACGCGAACGGCGACGGAACGGTGGACCTCTCCGACGCAGTGCACGCCCTCAGCTTCCTCTTCCTCGGCGGGCCGCCGCACGTCCTGGGCACGGGTTGCGTGGAGATCCAGGGCTGCCCCGCGACATGCATCGGATGCGAGCCGCCGGGGCCGGTAGTGCTGCCGCGGGTCCACGACCTCGCGGCCGACTGGAGCGACCTGCAGAACCCCAATGGCCCGTGGTCCTACAACAGGTCTCCACGGACGGCAATCGCCAAGCAACTCCCTGACTGGGATCCGGGTGCCTGCTGCTTCGTCGAGCCCCAGCCGGCCTGGGCCCTTGCCGAACAGCCGAGCCCGGGCCACGTGCCGGTCTGGATGAAGGTGGTGTCCAGCGTGGTTGCCCCCGGCGAGCTGGACTTGCCCGCCGGCACCGTCGCCATGCACGGCTCCGAGGACTCCACGGCAGGCGTGACGTGGACTAGCCCTGAGGACGGGCTCGTCGAGGTATCCGGCGCCGTGTAGCTCGCCCGGAAGAGCCTCGGCCGCGCCATGCGCTGGACCCTGTACCTGAACGTGTGGGAAATCGCGGCCGGCGAGCTCACCTCGACCGACGCTTACGCGTCGGAGAGCCCTTTCCCGCTCGAGGACGGATCGAGAGATGGCGAGAGCCTTCGCTTCCGCGCCTCGCCAGGCGACGTGGTCACGCTCGAGCTCGTGAAAACCACCCCCGCCGCCGAGCTCTGCGGAGTGCGGCTCACGATCCGCCGCATGGGCGACTGAGACCGCGTGGATTCACTTCGTAGATATGCGCCCGTGGCCCGAGGAGTGGGTGAGTTGAAAGTCTTCCCGAGGGAGGTCGGCGAAGGGCTGCTGGCCGGCGAGAGCGACACGCACGAAGCCGCATAGGACGTCGGCCTGCTCGCGGCGCACACCGCGGACCTTCTCGGTCAGGCAACGGCCCGCGAGAGCGGCACCGTCCCCGTTCTCCGACTCGACCCCCTGCGGCAAAGCGCGCCTTCATAGCCTGCTCGGACCGCTCTCGCTATTTTTCTTGCACCATCGGGGGCCCGTCTCCGGCTTGTAGCGCTGCCGGCGCGAGGGGAACCATCCGCCCACGGCCTCCGGGAGGGTCCGGAGGCCGGAATCATGGCCCCATGATTGGCAAGCGGGCAGGAGTGGACGCGACGAAGAACCCGTACCATGAGCCCCGGTGAGCTGGAGGTGGGGCGGACCCACATCCAGGGCGGCCGGAATGAGTCCAACGAGAGGGAGGCTGCCATGAAGCGGATGCTGACGTCAGTTGCGGTGGCGGTGGTGGTCCTGGCGGTGTGGGTCGGACGAGGAGGACAGTCGGGGGGACAGGGTGCGGGAGAGAGCCCGTGCGCGGCAAAGCCAGAGCTCTACAGTGCCGACGCGAATGGGGACGGCGTCCTGGACCTTTCCGATGCCGTGCGGATTCTTGGGTACCTGTTCCTGGGGAACGAGCCGCCGCTGTGCCTCGCGGCGACGCCGAACCCGCCACGGATCTGCGAGCTGTGCGATGAGCGGTTCGCCGCGGCCGTTCACACCCACTCAGGAGTAGACGTCAGTTGCGCAGCGGGATCTGGGAACGTCTGCGACGAGCTCAACGAACTGAAACAGCGGGTGGCGGAGTTGGAAGCGCTGACGCGCGACATGAGCATCGTGGAGGGTGACGCGCGGGTGCCCGGCAGGACCGTGCTTTTCACGGGCGTGAACGTGCAGATCGTCACTGGGTTGGGCCGCACCGAGACGACCAACGGGGTAGGCAACTTGATCGTGGGCTACCAGGAGTTTCGCGGGCAGGCCGAAGGCCCCCCGACGGAGGAAGGAGTCAACACGCGTACGGGTTCGCACAACATCGTCGTCGGTGCGCGCCACAACTACAGCAGCAGCTCTGGACTGTTGGTTGGGGCAGAAAGTTCACTGATCGGCCCGGGGTGCGCGATTCTCGGGGGGCATGGGAGCCGAGTCTTGGGAAGCCATTCCGTGATTGTGGGAGGAGCAGGGAGTTGTACCCACGGATCAGGCTCCGTGATTGTGGCCGGCGAGAACAACACCACCAACGGGGGTGCTTCGGCGATCATCGGTGGAGTGGGCAACCGGACGACAGGGGCTTGGTCCGTACAGTGCGGTGGGAACAATCGCGAGGTGCAGAGCAACTCCGTGTGCCAGGCGGGGAGCTGTCCGCCTTGTGCACCGTAGGACTTCAAGCACTCGTGTTCTCGGGTGGAGGACGACAGGGGGCCACCACGGCAGTGCGCGCTCTCGTGGATCGGCTGGGCGGGACCGTAAGTCCTCGGTACGGTTCCCTCGGAGGTCGAATGAAGCGTGTTCCCCTTGTCACGGACACATACCCCGCGTGCGCTTGCGATCCCACGTCGGACTCCTTGAGCGTGACGTCCTGTCCCCTCGCGCCGTGCTCCGGGCCGTGAGAGCCCTGCGCCCGCGGCCGCGGCGGAGCTCCCGGCAGTTCTCAGAACGGCCTCACGTCGACGTACACCTTCACCGCCCGCTTGTCCTCGGTGAGCTGCCGCATCATCTCGCGGTAGTCCTCGAGGCCCTGGATGGGGTTCGTGAGAAGCCTCGAGCACCAGCCGGGGTGCTCGCTCTCGGCGTGGGCGAGGTCCTTCACGCCCAGCTCGAAGTACTCGCGGTTGGCGTTCACCGTCCCGAACATGACCTTGTTGTCCAGGACGAAGCGGAGGTTGATATCGTCGGCGGGGATCTCGAGCGACTTCCTGCCGCCCGTGATGCTCGTGAGGATCAAGATGCCGTTCTTGTTGAGCACCTCCATGCTCTGGAAGGCCACGCGCGCCGAGCCCGTCGCCTCGAAGACGATGTCGAAGGGGCCGAGCTCGCGCGCCGCCTCGTGGAGCGACGCCTCCTCGGTGCTCACGTACCGGGCGCCGATCGCCTCGACGAGGCTCGACTTGAGGGTCGGCGGCCGCGTCCGCGAGAAGACCGTCACGTCCAGCCCGCGCAGCCGCAGGACGAGGGCGGTGAGAAGGCCGATGGCGCCCGATCCCATGACGGCGGTCCTCCGGGGCCGCCAGAGGCGGAGGCGCCGCTGGATCTCGTAGGCCTGGACGATCCCCTTCTCGACGACGCTCAAGGGCTCCATGAGGACGCCGATCCCCTTGAGCCCGGCGGGCACCTTGACGAGGTACTCCGGATCGTCGACCACGTGCTCCGTGAGGAACCCGTGGAGCAGGTTGATCCCCCGCTCGTAGTAGGTGTCGTCCGTGGTCATGTCGTAGTGGCCGATCTGGTCGTAGAGGCTCTTCCCGGGGCGGCGCACCGTCGCCGCGACGAAGTCGCCCGGCTTGAGCCCCGTGACGTTCGGCCCCACCTCGACGACCCGGCCGAAGCTCTCGTGACCGATCACGAGGAACTCGTATCCCGGGGGCGCCGCGCCGTACTCGGCGGCGTTGATCTCCTTGTCCGTGCCGTCCACGCCGACCCTCAGGACCTCGACGAGGACTCCCCGGCCGCCGGGCACGTCGCGCACGGACGGCATGGGGAGGTCGGTCCTGTGGACGCTGTTGGGCTTCCCGGGTAGGACGGCGATGGCTTTCACGAGGACACCTCTCCTGGCTGCGAGTTGGCCTGCACCGGACCGTCATCTCAACGGCCGGTGCGGCAGAAATCAAGCGAGGCTTGCCCCCCTGCCTGCGCTCACAACCCCCCGCTCACATCCACCGCTTCTTCCGGAACCAGAAGAGCATCCCCACGCCGATCAACGTCATGAGGGCCAGCGCGCCCTCGAAGCCCAGCTTCCAGTCCGCCGCCGGGATGCTCGCGAAGTTCATCCCGAAGATGCTGGCGATGAAGTTCAAGGGCAGGAAGATCGTGGAGATGATCGTGAGGACGCGCACCACGTCGTTCGTGCGCAGCGTCAGGTGGGAGACGTAGCTCTGGTAGAGGCCCTCGCAGAGCTCGCGGTAGGATTCGAGTCGGTCCTGGACGCGCACCGCGTGGTCCTGGACGTCGCGCACGTAGACCAGGGTGTCCTTGGATATGAGCACGTCGTCGAGCCGGGCGAGGTGCGTCAGGAGCTCGCGGATGGACCAGGCGAGCTGGCGGAGGTGGATCACCTCGCGCTTCAGGTCCTGGATCTTTTGGACCGTCTCCTGGCCCGGCTCCTGCATCACCTGGTCCTCGAGGTCCTCGATCCGGTGAGCGTAGCCCTCGAGGACCGGGAAGTACGCGTCGACGATGGCGTCGAGGAGGGCGTAGGCGAGGTAGTCGGGGCCGGAGTTGCGGATCCGGTATCGGCCCTGGCGGATCCGTTGGCGCACGCCGTCGAAGGGGTCGTGCTCCGTCTCGTGGAAGGTCACGATATGACGCTCGCCGAGGACGATGCTCACCTGCTCCGTCGTGATCTCTCCCTGCTCCCCCGACTTGAGCTTGCGCATGATCACGAAAAGCGCGTTGCCGTAGTCGTCGAGCTTCGGAGGGTGGCGCGTGTTCAGGACGTCCTCGACGGCGAGGGGGTGGATGTCGAAGATCTCCCCCAGGCGCTGCAGGACCTTCAGGTCCTTGAGGCCCGTCACGTTGACCCAGGTGGTCGTGGGCCTGCGAGCGAGCTCGACGAGCTCATCGAGCTCGGTGATCTCCTTCTCGGTGAGGGTCTGGCCATCGTAATCCATGACCGTCACCTTCGTGGGGTAGTACGTCAGCCCCTCGCGATAGGAGATCTCGCCCGGCAGGCGGAACGGAGGCTTCGCAACCTGCGGAGGGGCGGTGATGGGGGTGGACGTCTCGACGCTCATGCCTGGGCTACCCGTTGTCCCTGGAAGAATACCCGTTCCACGTTGCGGCGCAACACGTCGCGCGCGAGGTCCACGGCCTTCTCCTCGCTCCAGCGCCGGCCCGCGACGAAGTCCTGGGCCAGGATGCGCGCCAGCGCCTGCCGGTACATGTTGAACTTCGGCAGCACGAACTCGAGCTTGTAGGCATCGCTGTAGTAGCCGATCTGCTTCGTGCGCGGCACGGCCTGGAGGCGGGCCCGGGCGTCCGCCTCGATGTAGGCGGGCACGTTCGAGTACCACCAGTGGCCGAGAGGGACCACGTTGGGGAAGATCCAGCTATAGGCTACCAGCTCCTGGTTGGAGTCCGAGGCCAGGACCGAGACGGGGAAGGTCACTTCCGGGAAGGCGTTGAAGAGGGCGCGGAACTGGTGGAGGCTCGTCAGCCGGTTGAAGAGGTCGCGCCCCTGGTGGACGCCGCCCGGGTAGACGTTCCTGTGGACGCCGATCATGAGGTCGAAGGGCAGCCCGTGCTCGCGGCACAGCTCCGCGACCTGCCAGAAGACGAAGCAGCTCACGGTCAGCTCCTCGTGGGCGGCGAGCCTCGAGCCCGAGAGGAGCCGCCGGATCAGGGGGTCCGCCGCGGGGACCGAGACCGGCTGGGGCGCGAAATCCGGGGGCAGGCTGACGGCACAGGCCCGGGCCCCCTTCTCGACGAACCTCTGGAAGAGGGCCTCCAGGGCCCCGCGCAGGCTCCCGGCGTTGCCCACGTCGCAGCGCGTCGCCTGCCGGAGGCGCTCGAGGACCGCGGCCGTGCCGAGGCGGAAGACGAGGTCGTCGGTCCTGAGGCACGGGACGTACCGGTCCGTATCGAACCCCTCCAGGGGGTCATCGAAGTCGTTCGTGAGGAAGACCTTCTCGAGGTTCGAGCGGTAGAAGACCTCTCCGGCCCAGCTCTCCGCGCCCAGGCGCTGCTCGGCGAGGCGCAGGACCTGGTCGACGTTCGTTTCGTCGATCCGCTCGCCCTGGAAGCCGAAGAAGTCCCGCGCGATCTCCAGGAGCCAGGAGTACTGCCAGGTGTTCTCGAGGGCGGGCAGGAAGCGGGCGATCGCCCGGACGCGCTCCTCCGCCGGGACGTCGGACCGGAGCGGCGTCGGGTCCATTCCCGCCGAGTGGGCGAGCTCGGTGTAGTAGTGGTAACCGAGGAGGTCGTCGAGGTCTCGAGCCGCCGGCCGGTGCGGGTCGATGTGCGTGTGGGGGTCGATGAGGGGGATCTTGACGATCTCCCCCAAGAGGCGTTCCGATAGAGCGTCCATCCAGGGCTCCCTCGCTCCTGAGGCTCTTGAGGCTTTTCTTCCGTGATGGTCGTGAGCGTCCGGCGCATTATATGCTTTCGGGGCATCCTGTGAACCGGAGAATCCCATGACTCACTCGAGACTGAAGATCGCGGCCGACGGATCCCTCGAGCTCCCGGTGGAGCTGCGCGAGGCGCTCGGCTGGAAGACGGGGGGCTACCTCGAGGCCACGGTCGAGGGGGAGTCCCTCAAGCTGCGGGCCGTGGAGGTGGACCTCTTCGCCGAGGCCCTCAAAGCTCCCGATCCCGACAGCTTCGAGAAGATCCTCGAGAGGCAGAAGAAGAGCCGGGAGGAGGCCTTCAAGGCCTTCGAGGAGAAGGTGAAGCGGGGGGACGGGCCCGAGGTGAGGCCGGAAGACAAGCCGGACTTCTGGCGATAGGCGACAAGAGTCAGGAGCCAGGGGGCCAGGCGGGCCAGGGGCCGCCGTCAGGGCAAGGCCCGTGCGAGCTCCAGGACGCCCCAGGCGTGCAAGGCGAGCGGGACGGCGCAGCCGAGCCCGGCGAAGATGGCCTGCCGGGCGAGGCTCGCGGGGCGCAGCGCGAGCGCGAAGGCGGCCCCCGAGAGGGCCGCGAGGAAGCTCAGCCCGTGAATGCCGACGGATGTGGCGACCCATGCCTCGGGTGCCGACGGGGGCACGGCGTAGCCGAGGCTGAGCTCGGCGGCGGCCCAGCGCCCGGCGGCGGACGTGGCAAGCCCCCGCAGCGCCTCGTGGGCGGTCCAGAGGGCCGGCAGGGCGGCGAGGGGCACGGCGGCCGCCCGGCTGCGGAGGACGGGACCCGCCGCCAGGGCGAAGAGGGCGCAGGCCAGCGCCGGCGCCGCGAGGAGGACGAGCGACGCGAAGGCGCTAAGGACGACGTCGCGCCAGGTCGCATCGAGGGGCGCGGGCAGGGCCCCCGGGGTCCAGTGGAGGGCTCCGGCCGCGAGGAGGAGCCCGGCGGCGGCGCCGTGGGCGGCCCGCCAGGGAGCGTTCGCGCCGTGCCGGTCGAGGCTGTGGAGGAGGGGCACGAGCGCGAACCACGGCAGGATGGGGTGCGCGCCGGGAGCGAAGGCAAGTACGAAGATGACGCCCGTCAGCGGTCCTCCGAAGAACACCTTCGCCCTCACGGCGCGTAGCTCTCGCGGTGCGCGCTCTCGATGAAGGCGCGCAGGAGGTCGATCGCGGCCCGGATGTCTGCCTTGTGGCACATCTCGATCACCGAGTGCACGTACCTCGTGGGGATGCTGATGCAGCCGACGGCGGCCCCTTTCCCCGAGCGCTGGAGGGCCGCGGTATCCGTCCCGCCGCGCGTCAGGACCTCCACCTGGAAGGGGATCCCGTGCTCCTGGGCGAGGGCCTTCAGGTGCGCCACCACCCGCGCGTTGCAGACGACGCTCGAGTCCATGACCTTGATCGCCGCGCCCCGGCCGAGCCGCGTGATGTGCTCGTGGGCCTTCGCCTCGGGCACATCGTTGGCGACGGTGATGTCGAGGGCCATGCCGATGTCGGGGTCGATGTTGCGTGCGGCCACGGTGGCCCCGCGGATGCCGATCTCCTCCTGGACGCTCGCCACGGCGTAGACGTCCACCTCGTGGTGATCGAGCGCGGCGACGGCCTCGAGCATGACGAAGACCCCCATGCGGTTGTCGAAGGACTTGCCGCTCAGGGCGTCCCCGACCTCGACGAGCTCGCGCTGCCGCGTGATCGCGTCGCCCACCGACACGAGGGCCCTGACCTCCTCGGGCGGCAGGCCGACGTCCACGAAGTAGTCCTCGAGCTTCGGCGCGGCCTTCCTCTCCTCCTCGGTCATGATGTGGATCGGCTTCGATCCCACGACGCCGAGCAGGTCGCGCTTGCCCTGCACGATCACCCGCTGCGCCGTGAGGGTCTTCGGGTCGAAGCCCCCGAGGGGGGTGAAGCGCACGAACCCCTGGTCGTCCACGTGAGTCACGAGGAAGCTGATCTCGTCCATGTGGCTCGAGAGCATGAGCTTCCGGACCTTCTGCCCCGGCGGAACGCGCCGGGCTCGCCGGAGACCGATGACGTTCCCGAGGGCGTCGGTCGAGACCTCGTCGCAGGAGGGCCCGAGGACGGAGACGACGATCTCCCGGACGCGTTCCTCGTGCCCGGGGGCCCCCGGCGTCTCGCAGAGACGCTTGAGGAGCGCGAGGTTCAAGTTGACGTTGACGTTGCGGTCCATCGGCAGCCTTGCGAGGAGGGCGGCATGCGGGGTGAGTATCCGGGATGCCTCGGGGGCCTCCAAGGAAAATCGACGCTCCGGATTTTCGTTTGCCGATGGCGGCCAGTGACGGAAGAATTAGGGCACTTTACCGGTCCCCCGCCCGGCGGGAGGCCCCGGTACAATAGCCATCGAGTCGAGCCATGAGCGTGTCCGTCCTCTGCGAGCCAACCCTGGTTCTCAACAAGCACTGGAGTCCGATCCGCGTCTGCACCGTGCGGCGAGCCCTGACGCTGGTCTTCAAGGACCTCGCCCGGTTCATCGGCTTCGACACCGACGGGAACACGACGATGTACGACTTCTCGTCCTGGGCCGACCTCAGCGTCGCCCGGGGAGAGCCGTACATCCAGGCCGTGTCGATCCGGATCCGCATCCCCGAGGTCATCGTGCTCCACCGCTGCGACCGGTACATGAAGCCGCGGGTCGTCTTCTCCCGCCGCAACCTGTTCCGGCGGGACCGGAACACCTGCCAGTACTGCGGGAAGAGGTTCTCCACGGAGGACCTCTCGATCGACCACGTGCTCCCGCGCTCCCTGGGCGGACACTCGAGCTGGACGAACTGCGTGGTGGCCTGCCTCGGGTGCAACGCGAGGAAGGGGAACCGGACGCTCGAGGCGGCCAGGATGCAGATCCTCCGGACGCCCAAGCAGCCGCCGCCCCAGATGGCCTTCACCCTCCACCTGGGCAAGCGCAAGGCGAGCTGGGAGCAGTTCGTGAGCGAGGCGTACTGGAACGTCGAGCTGGAGGATTGAGCCTCCCCGGAGGGGAGACTCAATCCTCGGTATTCTCCCCCCCCGGCCCCCCCGAGGGGGCGGTTGGGGCC
>JACQVW010000452.1 GCA_016209535.1 Planctomycetota bacterium
CCCGTGCACGGTGCGGACGCCGCGGCGGCTCCGCGCCTCCGGCCCGTGCCCGGCGCCGCCGCGGCGATCGCAGCCGCCGAGCGCCACCTCGCCGCGGCCCGACCGCCCGGCCGCGCCGCCTCCGCCGGCCACAGCGGCATCTGCGGGAGCAACAACTGGGCCGTCTCGGGCGCGAGGACCGCCTCGGGGAAGCCCATCCTCGCGAGCGATCCCCATCTCGGGTTCCAGCTCCCGTCGATCTGGTACGCCTGGCACGCGGCGGTCAAGGGCCGCGCCGTCGCCGGCGCCGGCTTCCCGGTCTCGCCGGTCGTGATCATCGGCCACAACGACCGCGCGGGCTGGGGGCTCACGAACATGCAAGCCGACGCCGTCGACTACTTCGTCGAGACCCTGAGGCCCGGCGATCCGCTCGTGGCGGGCGATCCGCCCCGGTACCTCCACCGCGGCGAGTGGAAGCCCGTCGAGCGCTCGAGCGAGGAGATCGCCGTGCGCGGCGAGGCTCCCCGCGCCGTCCAGGTCGATGCGACCGTCCACGGGCCGATCGTCGCCCGCGAGGGCGAAGGCCGCGCGGTGGCTCTCGCGTGGACGGGGCTCGGGCCGACGCGGGAGGTCGTCGCCCTCTGGAAGATGAACCGCGCGAGCGGCCTGGGCGAGCTCCTCGAGGCCCTCGACGAGCTCGCCGTCCCGGCGATGAACGTCGCCTGCGCCGACCTGGACGGGAACATCGCCCTCCACCCTTGCGGCGCGCTGCCCCTGAGGACGCCCGGGCAGGGCCGCATACCCATGGACGGCGCCTCGGGCGAGGGCGACTGGGCCGGCATGATCCCCAGGACGGAGCTGCCCCTCGCCGTCAACCCGCCCGAGGGCTTCGTGGCCTCGGCCAACGGCCGGCCGGCGCCGCTGGGCTACCCGCACTACCTGGGCTGGATGTGGGACCCGAGCTATCGCGCGCGCAGGATCCAGGAGATGCTCTCGCGCGCCTCGGGCCTAACCGTCGCCTCCATGGCGGCGATCCAGCTCGACGTGCACGACGAGGCCGCCGAGCGGTTCCTGCCCCCGCTCCTCGCGGCCCTCGACCCGAGGAGCCTCGAGGACGACGCAGCGAGGCGCGCCACCGCGGCGCTCCGGGACTGGGACTACGCCGCCCGCGGCGACTCGCCCGCCCCCGCCCTCTGGCTCGAGTGGCTGCGCCGCTACCGGGACCTCGTCTGGGGCGACGAGTGGCGGGCGCGGGGCATCGAGACGGAGCCCGGCTCCTGGGGATACACGAGCGACAACCGCCGCGAGCCCGTCCTCGAGGTCCTCGAGTACATGACTCGCGAGCACCCGCGCTCGGCCTGGTTCGACGACCGCGCCACCCCCGCGCGCGAGGGCCGCGACGAGATCGCGGCGCGCGCCTTCATCGCCGCCGTGTCGTCGCTGCGCCGCCGCCTCGGTGACGACATGAGCCTGTGGGCCTGGACCCGCCGGAACGTCCTCCGCATCCCGTCCTTGACGGGCGACGCGCCCCTCGAGCGCGTCGGGGGCCCCGTCCCGGGCTCGGCCTTCACGGTGAACCCCGGCGGCGACGGCGACGGCGTGGGGGGCGGCGCCTCGTGGCGGATGATAGTCGACTTCGGCGATCCCACCGCGAGCGCCGGCGCCTATCCCGGCGGCCAGAGCGAGGACCCGGCGAGCCCGCACTACGACGACCTGATCCCCCTCTGGGCGGCGGGGAGGTACGTGCAGCTCCACTGCGTGACCGCCCCGGAACGGCTTCCTCCCGAGGCCCGCTCGAAGACGTTGAGGCTCGTGCCGTGAGGATCGACGGGCGTGACAAGAAAGACACGTGACAAGAAAGACCTTGACTCTGCCGAGATCGAGGGACCAGACTTGAGGGTCCATGATGAGAATCCGACTCGATCCGGCGAGAGAGCAACGACTGCGCGAGATCGCTGCGTCGCGGGGCCAGGATGCCCTCCAGCTTGCGCAGCATATCCTGGAAGATTACCTGGACTCGCTCGCGTGGCCTGAGGACTCTCCCGACGCCTGGGCTGAGGCTTCTGTGGCCATGACCCCTGAGCTCCTTCCCGAGGAACCGTGGGACGAGGGAAGAGTGCCGGATGGACCGCGGTGAGGTTTGGTGGGTGCGCAGGATCACCAAGCCCAGTGTGGGCAGGATGGCCGAGGTGCACCAGGCGATCCGATTCGCCCTTGAGCTGTAGTCCAGCCGGGTGAGCGCGGCTCGCCGCGGCGCGCGAGCGCGACGCTCACTCCTCGCAGGGCAGCAGGTCGCCGTCCGGGTCCACGCCGCGGCCCGGGAAGGGCTGGGGGGGCGGCGCGGTGCCCAGGAAGAGGAAGTTGAGGACGTAGACCGCGTCGGTGATGTCCAGGGCCTCGCTGTCATCGGAGTCGGCCGCGTCGAGGCAGGGCGGGGCGGCCGTGCCGAGGAAGAGGTAGCCGAGGCAGTGGGAGGCGTCGGAGATGTTCACCTCGCCGTCGTTGTTCGAGTCGCCCCGCACGAAGCCGTAGGTGAAGCCCGGGAAGCGGAAGTCCGTCGAGACGAGGGTCGAGACCTCGACCATCACGTCCCTGGCCTCGCCCAGGATGGGCGCGTCCACCGTGATCGTGTTGCCCCCCGCCAGGCTCTTCACGGGGACGTCGAAGCCGTCGAAGCGGACCTGCAGGTCCTCGGGGTTCGAGCCGAAGCCCGTGCCGGTGATCTTCACGCCCGCGGTGCCCGTGTCCCAGGCCCCGCTCGAGGGGGTGACCGAGAGCACGCTCAAGGAGCCGGGGAAGCTCGCCTCGACGAGGGCGATGCGGCTCCCGCTCCGGTCCGCCACGAGGAGGCCCAGGCCCGGCGCGTAGTCGAAGCCCGCGATGTCCAGGGAGCTCAGGGCGGCCAGCGAGACGCTCGCGCCGCCGTCGGTGACGGCGAAGCTGGGCCCCAGGTCGAGCTTCGCGGCGCGGTCGATGGTGGAGGGCGGGGAGTCCAGGAGGAGGCCGATCCCGACGAGGAGGTCCTCGCCGATGCGCGAGACGCCGATGGAGTGCAGGACCGGCGCGTCCAGCGTGTCCGTCATGTTGGCCTCGGCCCCCGGCTTGGCCTGCCCCGTGGTCCTCAGGAACCCGATCAGGCAGTCCACGCCCGGCCCCGCCATGGTGACGAAGAGGTCGTTCCCGTTCCCGCTCGTGAGGGCAAGGCCCGAGAAGCCATCGGCGCTGGGGGCCACGCCGGTCAACGTCAAGAGGAACGCCGTGCTCCCCGGCGCGGTCCTCCTGTACACGCGACCGTCCCCGAGGAGGAGGTAGAGCGGCCTCGCCGCCTCGCTCGCGTCGACCGAGAGGCCCCGCACCTCGTTCGAGGCGAAGGGGTCGGCGGGCAGGACCTCCTCGTCGATGAAGGCCAGGCCCGTGTCGAGGGTCCAGAGGAGCCCGCCCTCGAGGACCGCGTAGACGCGCCCTGGGGGCCCAAGGTCGTGCGCCACGGCGTCGGGCGGGACGGGGAGCGCCGCCGCGCGTAGGACGGAGCCCTCGCCCTGGGAGACGATCGTCTCGCCGGAGAGCGTGAAGGGCGGCTCGATCTCCTCGCTGCCGTCGCCGAAGCCGCCTCCCGCGCCGATCGCCGGCATGCCCTGCCCGATCACGCGGTAGACGTGGACGCCGCCGGGGACCTTCGCTTCGGTCACGCCGCCCATGGCCGCGTCGAAGGAGAAGGGGGAGCCCGCGATGGGCCGCCCATCGCGGAAGACGTAGAAGCGGTCGTACCGCTCGGGGCTCGTCCACTCGAGGCGCACGCGGCGGCCGCCGATGGCCGCTCCCGTGAAGCCGAGGACGGGCGGAAGCCAGAGCGACCTCGAGGGGTCCCGGGGGTCGAAGGGGTTGAAGCCTTCGCGCGTCTCGTCCCGGTTCGCGTAGCCGTCCATGTCCATGTCCCCCTGCTGCGCCGCGACGTTCGCCGCCGCGAAGCCGGTGAAGTCACCGTCCCCGTGGGGCCCGACGGCCCCCTTGGCGAAGGCGCAGAGCTCCGGCGGCTTGCCTTCCGGGAGCGTGAGGCGGAAGGTGGACCTCGCGCCCTCCTGGGCGATGTGGACTCCGCCCTCGCCGTCGATCGCGAGCGATATGCGGCCGGCCGCGCCGGTCGAGAGCGGGCTCTCGACGCTGAGGAACAGGCGCCCCCTCGGGCCGAAGCCGAGGACTCGGTCCCCCGAGACCGTGTACGCTCGCCCCAGCGCGTCGACGGCGAGCCCGCCGCCGCCCTTCAGGGGCGCGGACCAGAGGACCGCGCCGGCGCTCGACAGCTTCTCGAGCTGAAAGGCCGAGCGGGCCAGGACCGCGCCCTCGGCATCGCAAGCGATCGCGTCGAAGATCAGTTCGCCCGGCATGCGGAGCGCCTGGAGGAGGCGGAGATCACGCGTGAGCTTGAGCAGGTCCTGCCGCCCGGGGTACCCGACGGCGGCCCAGAGGCGGCCCGAGGGGTCCATGGCGAGGGAGATCCGCTTCGGCGTGGCCGCTCCGGCCGGGATCTCGAGCCCCAGCGCGTCGCCGTCGGCGCCGAAGCGCAGGAGCACGCTCCCGATCGCGACGTACGCGAAGCCCCTCGCGGCGATGAGGCCGTGGACCACCCCCCCGCCGATCTGGACGGGCAGGAACGGCTCCGCCTGGGCCGGGGCCAGCGACGCCGCCTGGAGCCGCGCGAGGGTGCGCTCGGAGAGGACCCAGAGCGCGTTCCGGTCGTCCACGGCCATGCCGCGCAAGGCGGCGCCGCCCACCTGGGCGACGTTGCCCGTCGGCCGCCCGGCGACGTCATACTGCCGGAGGACGCCGTCGACGTTCAGCACGACGGCGTTCGACGGCGGGAACGGCCCCAGCGGGGCCTGCGGGATCATGGCGCGGTACACGTCGGGGAGGGGCGTCGGGTCCTGCCGCACGATGTCCGCCGCCGTCGACTCGAAGGCGAGGACCTGGCCGTCGCCGCTCAGGGCGCCGTTCCGGGAGGCGCCGGCGGGGGCGCGGGCGGAAATCTGGTCCCCCCCGGGGAGCGCCGAGGCGAGGAAGGTGCGCCCGAGGAGCCGGTCGCGCACGTAGATGTCGTCCTGCTGGTTCCGGTCGCCCTCGACGAGCCCCGCCGCGGTCACGAAGGCCACGAAGCGCCCGTCGGCGCTCGCGTCCGACAGCGTGCAGGGCAGCTTCACTTCCTCGCCGGCGGGCCCGACGCTCACGCGCTCCACGCGACCCTCGCCGAGCTCGCGGACGAAGACGTCGAGGACGTCGTCCGCGTCGCCCTCGACGAGGTCCGAGGCGAGGGAGTCGAACGCGACGACGCGGCCGTCGTCGGAGATGCGGGGGTTCCCGCTGGGCCTCGAGGCGGGCCTCCGTCCGTTCCCGACGCTCACCCGCTCGAGGTGCCTCGTCCCAGCATCGAAGAGGAACACGTCCTCGACGCGGTTGGAGTCATCGGGCACGAGGTTCGTGGCGGCCGACTGGAAGACCACCCGCCGCCCGTCGCCGCTCACGTCGGGGGAGCGCGAGTTCCCATCCGCGTCGGTGACGGAAGCGGGGACGAGGCGCTCCATGGCGCCCGTCGCGAGGTCCACCCTGTGGATGCGGTAGCGCCCCTGCGCGCCGCCGCCGGGGGCGAGGTTCGTGGCCTGGGACTGGAAGACGACGACGCGGCCGTCCGAGCTGATCACGGCCCGGTCTGAAGGGCCGTTCCCGGCGGCGCCGGCTGCCGAGACGCTGGCGATGCGCGTCGTCTCCTTCGCCCGGTCGCGGAGGAACACGTCCTCCACGGCCCCGTTGCCGTCCTGCCCGGCCGGGCCGAGGAGGTTGGTCGCCGAGGAGACGAAGACGACAAGCCGCCCGTCGCCGCTCACGGACGGGAGCCGGCTGTCGCCGTTCCCCTTGACCGCCGGGGCGCCGGGCACCGTGCTCGAGACGCTCACGAGCTCGAGCCGGCCCGGTCGCTCGTCGCGGACGAAGACGTCGAGCCTCCGGTCCTGGTCGGCCGGGAGGAGGTCATCGGCCGCGGACTGGAACGCCACCGAGTCGCCGGAGAGCGAGACCGCCGGGAGCTGGCTTGCCCCCTGGCCGGCGACCCCGTTCGGGTTGGCCGACACGAGCCCCACGTCGGCCGGGACGGGGATCCCCTGCGCCGTCAGGCTGCCCGCGACCCCGAGCGCCGCCCCGAGGAAAGCCGCCCCGAGGAGCGCAGCCGGCGCGGCCAGCGCGGCCAGCGCAGCCGGCCTGGCACGGGAGCGGGATGGGCGAGCCGTGGGGAACATTCGGCGAGATACCAGTCGAGGAGGGAGCGCAAGTTTCAGACCCGGCGTGATTTCCAAGTATAAGGGGCCCGGCAGCGCGAGGAAAGCCACCCTCGCAGTCAGGGCCGAACTATTTCTGCGAGGGAGGTCTCCAGGCGCCCCGGGCCTCTGGGTTAACCTTCACCCGTCCGCGACCCCCGAGGTCGCGTGCGGGTCACCCTGACCGGGGGGAGCCGGGGCGGGGTGGCTCAGGAATTCTCAAAAAAACCTGGCCCTGCCCCGGGCTTCCCCGAGAATGGCCCGTTCCCGAACGGGCCGGGTGGGCCCGCCGGCACCGCCCCCAGGATTCGCCCCCATGCGCAGGATCCCCCGCTACAAGCTCTGCTTCGTCTGCGGCCGCGACAACGCGGCCGGCCTCGACGTGGAGTTCTTCCGCGACGGCCCGAAGGTGGTCTGCGACTGGATCCCCCACGAGAAGCACCTCGGCTACCGGGACCGCGTGCACGGCGGGATCGTGGCCACGATCCTCGACGAGGCCATGAGCTGGGCCCCGGCGGCGGAGCTGGGCCGCATGTGCTACTCGATCGAGCTCTCGGTCAAGTACCGCCAGCCCATCCCGTCGGGCGCGGCGGTGCGCGTCGAGGCGGAGGTCGTGGAGCTGCGGAGCCGCGCCGCGAGGACGCGCGGAAGGATCGTGGACTCCGAGGGCCGGGTCCGCGCCGAGGCGACGGGCCTCTACTTCCCGCTCCCTGGCGGAAAGACCGAGGAAATTCTGCCCTGCCTCTACCTCGAGGGGGACGATCGGCCGGTGACACTGGAGGACCTGTGAGCCGGTCGGGAGCCGTGCCGGCGTGTTCGGAAGCGGTGCCGGCATGAAGCGCATCCCCCGCAGCCAGGCGCTCCGCTACGAGATCGACCCCCGCCTCGAGCCGGTCCTGCGCGTCGCCGCGGGCGAGAGCTTCGAGGTCGAGACCGAGGACGCCTCCTCGGGCCGCATCCGCTCGGCGGCGACGCTCCCGACCCCGGAGTACCGCCCCGAGCTCCTCCACTCTCCGCCCCTGGTGAACCCCGTGGCGGGGCCGATCTTCGTCGAGGACGCGCGCCCGGGGGACCTGCTCGCGGTCAAGGTCGAGGGCATCGAGGTCCCCCCCGACGGTTTCACGTGGCTCCGCCCCGGCCTCGGTCCCCTCGGCGACTCGAAGCGCTGGCTGGGAGGCACCGGCCCCTACACGCACCACCTCAGGCACGAGCCGGGCCCGAGCGGCACCCTGCGCGACGGCCGCGCGCGCTTCGACGAGCGGATCTCGTGGCCCCTGAGGCCGTTCATCGGCACGATGGCCACGGCGGCGGAGCGCGAGGTCATCGCGAGCGGGTTCTGCCAGGGGCCCAACGGGGGCAACCTGGACGTGCGCGACTTCGCGCCCGGGAGCACGGTGCTCCTCAACGTCGACCAGCCCGGCGGCCTCCTCTTCGTGGGCGACGTGCACGCCTCGCAGGCCGACACGGAGCTCACGGGCACGGCGGACGAGATCCCCGCGGTCGTGCGGCTCTCCTGCACCGTCGTCCGCGGGAAGCGGCTCCCGGCGCCGCGCGTCCTGAAGGACGAGACCGTGGTGTTCCTGGGGATCGACAAGCCCCTCGAGTCGGCGGTGATGAAGGCCATCGTGCACTTCATGGAGTGGCTCGTCGAGGAGCACGGAGTCGCCCCGCGCGACGCCTACCTCCTGACCTCCCTCCACCCCGAGATGCGGGTCCACGTCTACCAGATGATCCCGGGGTTCCCCCTGAGCCACGTGGCGGGGGTGGAGTTCCCGAGGCGGGGGCTGTAGGGACGGGCTACACCCACCACCACGGGACGGCCCGGATCCCTGGAGCGACCGCCAGAGGCTTCTCGATGTCGGCGACGATCGCTCCGTCCGCCGCCGTCGGCCCGGCGAGCTGCCGCCAGCGTTCGAGCGCCGCCGCGTGGTGCGGGTTGACCGTACTCGTGGCCTTCACCTCGATCGGGTAGAGACGGCCGTTACGATCGATGATCAAGTCCACCTCGAGGCCGTCCCGCGACCGCCAGTAGTACAAGGCGGGCGGTTCGCCGCGATGCTGGAAGGCCTTCACCCAGGCGCCCACGACGACCGTCTCGAGGAAGGCGCCGGCCGAGGGGCCCTGGAGCAGCGGCTCGGGCGCGTGGAGACCCATGAGGAACGCCGCGAGCCCCGTGTCGAGGAAGTAGAGCTTGGGGCTCTTGATCAGGCGCTTCCCGAAGTTCACGAAGTACGGCTCGAGGAGGTAGACCTGGTTGCTCGCCTCGAGGACCGAGACCCAGTGCTTCGCCGTCGGCGGCGAGATGCCCACGTCGCGCGCGAGGTCCGAATAGCTGAGGATCTGCCCCGTCCGCGCAGCCGTGAGGCGCAGGAACCGCTCGAAGGTATTGAGGTCCCCCACGCGCAGGACTTGACGCACGTCCCGCTCGAGATAGGTCTGGATGTAGGAGTTGCACCAGAGCATGCGGTCGACGGCGGCGTTCGCGCGGACCTCGGGGTACGCTCCGCGCACGAGCCACTCGCCGAGCCCGCAGGGCCGGGGGGCAGGCCGCCCCGCCCCTCGAACCAGAGCGCGACGATGTCGTCGACCGTCGAGTCGGCGCCAGGCTCGCGGGCTGCTTCCCCCGCCGAGAACGGGAGGAGGGTCAGGACCGCGACCCGACCTGCCAGCGACTGGCTGACGCCTTCCATCAACGGGAAGCTCTGGGAGCCGGAGAGGAGCCACCGGCCTGGCGAGCGGTCCTCGTCGATGGAGCTTTTGACATAGGAGAGGAGCTCGGGGGCGTACTGGATCTCGTCGAGGATGAGCGGCGGCGGGTGGTCGCGCAGGAAGCCAACGGGGTCGTTGAGCGCCCTCCTGCGGACGTCGGGGTTCTCGAGGGAGGCAAGCGCATGGGTCCCGCGGCAGGCGGCGCACAGGAACGTGGTCTTCCCTGACTGCCGTGGCCCGGTGACCAGGGCCGCCGGGAACGTGCGCATTGCACGGCGAAGCGTGCTCTCCAAGGTCCTGGGAAACATGAGGTTACGATAGGCTCATGCGGATTAAAAGTCAAACTTTCAATCCGCCTGCCCGCCCCAAGAAGTCGGTGTGGCTCCCTCCGAAGGGATCGGCACGAAGGCCGCCGCGGCGGCAGGCATCCTTCTCGTCGGCGACGTGCACGCCACGCAGGCCGACGATGGGGCTCTGGGCACGGCGGACGAGATCCCCGGCTTCCCCCTGAGCCACGTGGCGGGCCTGGGGCTCCCGAGGCGGGAGGCCGTGGGCGGCGGGCTACGCCCCCCACCACGGCAGCGCTCGAATGCTCGAAGCGCCGACTCGGACCTCGAAAAGCCGGAGCGGCGTCCCGTATAATCCAGCCTTCGGTACTGCACGCCCTACGATCATGGCGAGCAAGAAGAGCTACCTTTTGCCGTTGCGAATCGAGAGGCTCGAGGACGGTCGTTATCTGGGCCGAAGCTTGCGCCTCCCCGGCCTGAACGTCGAGGCCGACTCCGTCGAGGAGGTTTTGCGGCTCGCGCCACGGGTGGCGAGATCGCTCATCGCCGCGATGCGATCTAAAGGCGTTCCTCTCCCACGGGAGCTCTTGAAGGCGACGAAGGCGCCCCTTCGCGTGCAAGTGCTTGTCGCGGTATGACCTACCGCGAGCTGACGCGAAAACTGCGCCGCTTGGGTTGCGAATTCGTCCGGCATGCTGCTGGCTCTCATGAGATCTGGTGGCGGCCGGCGATCGGAGGTTCACGACGGTCCCCCGACGTGGGAGAGGTATCCGCCTACATGGCCCGCGACTCGGGATAGCGGAAGGAGGGGACTTGCAGGATCCTCTCGGGAGCGACCTTGCCCTCGAGGATCCTGTCGATCGCCTTGGCCACATCAGGGAGGATCACCTTCTGACCGCACTGCCTGCAGACGCCCGCAGGGACGCCCTGGACCAGGTGGAGCTTGCCCAACCACCAGATTTCGCGATCGATCCGCTGCGCGAGGACCTCCCCTCCGCAAAAGTAGCAATCCGAGTACTTCCCAGCCATCCGATCCTCCTGTCACCTGTTTCGGTTCCGTTCGTCCTTCCATTTCGGCATGCTCGGCCTGTAAACGGTGATCAAGAACAACCGACCTTGTCTGGTAAGACCGCATACACAGTGCACCGGGCGCCCGCTCGAGTAGCCCAGTACGAGGCAACTATGGCCGCGTGGGTCGTCAGGGTAGTCTTCCAGCAGCTCAGCGGCAGCCAAAGCCTCCTCGATATCCCGGACCGTCATGCCCTCTTGCAGTCGCTCCTCGTCGGCATGCAGCGAGATCTCGTAAGTCCCATGGCGGATGCTCTCGTGAATGAACTGGACGGTCAGGTGCACGTCTCGTCAGGGTTCCGCCACCTTGGTTTGGTTTCCAGCGCAGTAGCGGTCTCATCATACCGCGAAGAGCCTGAAGACAGGAGGGACCTACGTTCGTTTTGGTCCGCCGTCGTGCTCGCGGCCTTGCCCGCCACGCCGAGGACGGCCGCGCCTGCGCCTGCGCGCCGCGCATCCGCGAGCTCCTCGCCGGCCGCGGGCGGAAGGGCGAAAGGGGCTGCACGGGACCCGCAGGCGACCCGGAAGCAGTCCGGGGCGGGCCGAGCGGGGGGAAGCCATGCATCCTCAGTCTGCGGCGCTGCAGATCACCGTCTGGCCGAGCGCCTGCACGGATCCGAGGAACAGGTACGAAAGCACCCCGATGGGGTCGCTGATGTTCAGGCTGCCGTCCTCGTTGAAGTCCGCCGCGGCGGGGCACACGATCCTGTCCTCGCCGAGGAAGAGGTACCCCAGCATGCTGACCGCGTCGGAGATGTCCAGCGCGTAGTCCAGGTTCACGTCGCCTGGAAGCGTCGGCCGCTCCTGGACCCTCAGGAGAGCCTCGGTGACGGTGACGGGAGGCACCTCCACGCTGATCGGGAGATCGCCCGTCGCGAGGCCCTCGCGGTGCCAGATCGCAAGCCAGTTGTAGAAGTTCCCGAACCGCTCCAGCGCCAATCGAAGCGCCGCGACCTCGCGCGCGGACTCCTTGACGTTGAAGTAGAGGGTGGCGAGGTGCACGCGCTCCCCTTCTCCGCCCACGCGCCGGCGCGAGTTGCTCATGAGGATCCCGGCGCCGCCCGCCGCGTTGTCGATCTCGACCACCCCGGGCCGCGTGGGCTCCTCGACGCGCACGAGCTCCATGTAGGCCGCCGGGAACGTCACCCCCGCCATGAAGCCGCTGAACTCGTAGTCCGAGGTCACGTACAGGCGGAAGGGCACCCCGGCGGCTCCCGGCTGGGTGGCGAGGGGGCCTTCCAGCTCGAACCTGATCCGCGCACCCTCGGGCGTCGGAGCCTCCGGGTAGACCTTGGCGCTGGGCGGCAGCGCTGGAGGATCGGGGCGCGTCGGCTCGCCGGGGAGGACTCGAACCACCCCCGGGACGTGAAGGGTCGAGCGCGTGTTAAAGGAACCGGGGAAACCCTCCTTGCGGACCGTGTACGCGAGATCGCTGGCGCTGCAAGCCCTTCCTGTGATCTTGTCAACACAGAAGCGCACCTCGGTCGATGCGCCCACCTCGCCACGGATCCGAAAGTAGACCGTCATGAGCGGAAAAGGCTGCCCGGGAACGAGGAGCCGCGGCACGGCTTCGTCGATTACGGTTGCACCAAGAAGGAAGAGGCCTAGAGAATCCCCTGCCTGTGGGTCCGGCTCTCCTCCGAAGTGGTAGAAGACCGGGAGGAAGCCCAGCTCATAGAAGACATCCGAAAGGACCCCGTCCACGAGCTCCAGGGCGCTCCCGTCGTAACACCCAAGCACGTGGAACGAAAGCAGGCTCCGTGGCTTGAGATCGTCCAAGCCAAAATCATGGGTCAGGACGGTAAGCGAGAGTTCCAGGCCGACCACGTCTCCCACGGCGCCCTGATCCGATGAGGCCGCGTAGTAGAAGTGGTCGGTAACGAAGATGTCGTTCGCGCCACCTCCAACGCAGTCCTCTGCCGGCAGCCAGGAGGCCACGGTCAGGCTCACCGGGATAGTCCAGGCCAAGCGAGAGATCTTCATGGGTACTCCTCCGGCGCGGTAGGCTTCAAGCAGACTTGTTGCGAATGACGGAGATTCTCCAGGGATGCCTACAGGGAGCAGTTCCCTTGCGCGTCGAACGGGGTGCAGGAACCGCCCAGGTTCACGCCGCAGGGGAGACCGTCCCCGGTCGGGTCCTTGCCACAGCACGACGCCGTGGGGGCACAGCAGTACGGACACTTCGGGATCGGCCCGCCCTGGAATAGAAACTTGTTCAGATAATCCGGATCATTGATGTCAATCACACCGTTGTCATTCGCATCCGCAGCGTCGTAACACCCCGGCGGCGGGCCGCCCTGGAAGAGCCAGTTGAGGATGTAGACGCTGTCCGAAAGGTTGATCTGAACGTCAAGGTTCGCGTCGCCCCGGATGAACGGCCCCTGCGGGCTCGGGCTCTGGAAGATGTCCTGCTGGTTGTTCATGTCGCCCTGAGGCCCGAGCAGGTTGGTCGCCAGGGACTCGTAGAC
>JACQVW010000438.1 GCA_016209535.1 Planctomycetota bacterium
CTCCATGACCCGCGCGACCCGCTGCATGGCCGGGCTCGCGCCGATCAGGTTCTCGAAGCGGTAGCGCGTCTCCACCTCGCGGCGGAGGTAGATGTTCTCGGCGCGCAGCTTCTCGAGGAGCCTCGCGTTCTCGACGGCAACGGCGGCGAGCTGCGCGAAGCTGACGAGGTACTCGAGGTCCTCCTCGCCGAAGCTCGAGGCCCCGCGCCCGTCGACGTAGGCGGCCCCGATGATCTCGTCCCTGACCGCCAGGGGCACGCACATGAGGGTGCGGATCTTGAAGGAGATGATGCTCCTCCTATCGCGGAAGCGCTCGTCGGAGCCGGCGTCGGCGGCGAGGACGGCCCCGCCGCCCCGCGCCACGTCGGCGATGACGCTCCTGCAGATCTCGGCCGCGTCGTCCACGGACTCCCGCGCCATGCCGCGGGCGGCGCGGATGGTGAAGTCGCCGCCGGGGTTCTTGAGCACGATGAGCCCCTTCTCGGCGTGCGTCGTCTCGATGGCGAGCTCGAGGAGGCGGTCGAGGAGCGGATCGACCTCGAGGATCCCGTGGATGCTCTTCGCGATCTCGTGGAAGGAGCGCTCGCGGCGCCCCGCCTCGCGGCGCGTCTGCGCCTGGAGAGCCTCGTGCCTCCGGTCGATCTCGCGGTGGAGCGGGATGCCCTCGAGGTACCCCTGGCGAAGCTCGTCGTCCTGGACCGCGTCGGCCTTCTCGCGCAGGAGCGCGTAGGAGCGCCGCAGCGCCTCCTCGGCGGGCGCCTCGACGCCTCGGGCCTCGAGCACCAAGGCGCGCTCGAACCAGACGAGGTGCCCCTCCGCGGCACCCCCGCGCTGGCGCTGGAGATCCTCGACGGCCTCGCGCGACGCCCGGTCGGCATCGTCGAGCCTGCCCTCGGCCCGGAGCGCGGCCGCGAGGAGCGAGCGGCAGACGGCCGCCTTGAGGCCCAGCCGTGCGGAGACCGCGAGGCCGAGGGCCGCCTCGGCCTCCTCCCGCGCCGCTGCGGCCTCCGCGAGCGCGAGCCGCGCCCGGGCGAGGCCCATCCTCGCCAGCACCTCCTGCGCCGGGAGCCGCGTCTTTCGAGCGGTCTCCAGGGCCTGCCCGAGGCGCTCGAGGGCCCTCGCCGCGTCCCCCCGCTCGAGGTCCACCTGGGCAAGGCGGCAGAGGTTCGCGGCCTCGGACCCGCGGTTCTCGTGCTCGCGCGCGATCCTGAGGGCGTCCTCGAGGAGCGGCACGGCGCGCTCGAGGCGCCCGAGCTGGATCCAGGCCGCGGCGAGGTTCCCGAGGTCCGCTCCCTCGCCGCGGCGGTCGCCCAGCTCCCGGCGGATCCGGAGCGAGGCCCCGATCGAGTCGAGGGCGCGCTCGGGCCTCCCCATTTCTAGGTGCACGAGCCCGAGGTTGACCAGGTTCACCGCCTCGCCCCGGCGGTGCCCGATCCTACGGAGCGTCTTGAGCGACCCCAGGAACCGCTCCTCCGCCGCCTCCAGGTCGCCGCGCTCGAGGTGGATGAGCCCGAGGTTCGATTCGATGGCGCCCGCGCGGTGCTCCTCCCCCTCCTCGCGGCGCATGGCGAGCGCCTGGCCCATCTCCTCCAGGGCCCGCTCGTGCTCGCCCCGCAGGAAGCGGCCCAGGCCTGCGACCTGGCGGCACTCGGCCTCGAGGCCGCGGTCGCCCGCGGCGCGCGCGTGCTCCAGGGCTCGCGCCACGGCGTCGAAGCCCGCATCGAACTCCGAGAGGTAGAAGCGGAGCAGGCCCGAGCGGGAGAGGAGCCGCGCCCTGGCTCCGCCCTCCCCGTCGTCCCCGTCGCATCGCGCGATCGCCTCCTCGAGCCGCTCGAGGGCCTCGCGCTTCCGTCCCAGGCTCTCGAGGTAGAGTGCCTCGCGGAGCGCCGCCTCGCGCAGCCGCTGGGCGCCGCCGAGGGAGGCGGCGAGCGACCGCAGGCGCTCGAGGTCCTCGCGCTGCTCGGCCCTCCGCCCCAGGTGCCCGAGCACCTCCTCGCGCCGGAGGAGCGCGTCGAAGCGCCCCGCGTCGTCCTCGGTCACCTCCAGGGCCCGCGTGAGGTGGAGCGCCGCCTCGCGGAGGGCGCCGGACCTCCAGGCGCGGTCCCCCGCCCGGAGCAAGTGCTCCCGGGCGCGGCGCGGCTCGCTCGACAGGTAGAGGTGGCGGGCGACGTCCTCGAGCCGTCCCTGCACGTCCCCGGCCTCGAGGAGCCGCTTCGCGACGATCCCGTGGCGCCGCCGCCGCTCCCCGGCGGGCAGGGAATCGAGCGCGGCGCCGCGCGCCGCCGCGTGCGCGAAGGCGTAGCGCGAGCCTTCGCGGACGAGGAATCCCTCCAGCGCGAGCCCGTCGAGGAGTCGCTCCGCCTCCTCGCTCGTCGCACCGTCGCCGAGGCAGGCCGCCAGCTCGCCGGCCGTCACCGGCGCCTCGACGACCGCGGCCCACTGCAAGCCCTCGCGGCGCCTCCCGGCGACGCGCTCGAGCCGCCGCGCCACGGCATCGCCGACCGTACGAGGCACGTCGAGCCCCTCCCCGTCGGGGAGCGTCCAGGACGAGCCGCTCCTCCTCAGGCGCCCCGAGCGCACGAGGAGCTTCAAGTACTCCTCGAGGAAGAAGGCGTTGCCGCCCGTCTCCGCGGCCAGCGTCCGAGCGAGCTCCGGAGGGAACGCGCCGTGGCCCAGGGCCCGGGCGAGGTAGACCTCGACCTCGGGCTCCGAGAGGCCCTCGAGCTGGACCTGCGCGGTCCCGGGGAGCGCCCGCGCGGCTCCCGCGAGCTCGCCGAGGGCCTGGAGGTCGGCGGGTTCCTCGTCGCGAGCCGCAAGCACGACGCAGAGGCGTGCCCCCTCCTCGAGCGCCGCGGCCCGCAGGAGGACGAGGAGCCCCTCGAGGCTCAAGCTGTCCGCGAGGTGCACGTCGTCGGCGAGGAGGACGACGAGCCGCGTCGATGCCAGCTCGAGGACCCGCGAGGCCACGCGGTGGAGGAGGCGGTCGCGCCGCCCTTCGACCTCGGCCGCGTCGATGCGTCCGGGACCGCCGGCCGCGCCGGCCAGCAGCGTCTCGAGGTCCGCCGCGACGTCCCGCGAGGCGGCGCCGGCGACGAGCGAGGCGCGCCGCAGGAGCCGCACGAGGAGCTCGCCGGGCCGCGATCCGCCGCGGCAGGTCTCCACGCCGGCGAGGACGCCGCCGAGCTGGAGCCGCACCTCGAGCTCGCGGAGGAGCCGCGTCTTGCCGGCGCCCGCCGGGCCGCGGACGAGGAGCGCGCCGGGCGTGCCGTCCCGGGCGGCACGGGCGGCCGCCTCGAGCCGCCGCAGCAGGTCCTCGCGGCCCACGAAGGCGGCGCCGAAGGGAGGGAGGGCCTCGTCGCCCGCCGCCGGAGGCCCGAAGAGCTCCTCGAGCACCGCCCGCGCCGACGCGGGCCGGCGCGACGGCTGCTTCTCGAGGAGCTTGAGCACGGCCGTACGGTAGCGCTCGGGCAGGGCCTCCGGGCGCGGCACGGCGCCCTCGAGGTGCCTGCGCACGACCTCGCCGGGGGTCGCGCCGCGGAACGGAGGGGAGCCTGTGAAGACCTCGTAGAGCGCGACGCCCAGCGCGTAGAGGTCGCTCCGGGCGGTGGGCGCCTCCCCGCGGAGACGCTCGGGCGCGAGGTACTCGACGGTGCCGCTGACCGCGTCCGCGGAGCCCCCCTTCGCGACGTCGCGCGCGAAGCCGAAGTCGATGAGCTTCGCGACGGGCCTCCCGTCCTCGCCGCGCGCGACGAGGACGTTCGAGGGCTTGATGTCGAGGTGGAGGACTCCGCGGCCGTGGACGTGCTCGAGGGCCTCGAGCACCTGCCGCACGACGAGCGCGAGCTCCTCGCTCGAGCCGAGCGCCGCCCCGCCGGGCGCGACCTCGCGGGCGAAGCGAAGGAGGTCCTGCGCCTCGAGGAGCTCCATCGTGAAGTAGTAGAGCCCGTCGTCGGTCGTCCCGTAGTCGAACACGCGGACGACCCCCGGGTGGCTCTGCGAGGCGAGGACGCGGAACTCCGAGCGCGCGAGGAGCCGCGCCGCGCCCCCTGGGTCGCCCCCCCCCTCGGCCGCGAAGACCTTGAGGGCCACCGCGCGCCCGTCGAGGAGGTCCCGGGCCCGGTAGACGCTCCCCGTCCCCCCCTCGCCGAGCGTCTCGAGCACCTGGTACCTGGTTCCCCGGTAGAGGTGGGCCATGGAGGCCATCTTAGCACGCTGACAAAGTCCTTGTCGGGGGTGCCGCGCTCGGACGGGATCGGGATTGTACGGCCCCTTGCCAATCGATAGCATCCAGCCTGGTAGCGACGAGAAGCACGAACGATGGCGCTGAGCGAAGCCGACATCCTCTCCATGATCGCGGCCGGCGAGGGCCAGACCACCGAGCTCAAGCGCGACATCTCGCAGCGCAGCGATCTGGCCGGCGAGCTCATCGCACTCGCGAACACGACCGGAGGGACCCTCCTGGTCGGCGTCGCGGACGACGGCGCGGTCGTCGGCGTCGCCGACCCCGAGGCGACGATGGACTCCCTCGCCAACATGTCGCGCAACAACTGCAGGCCTTCTCTGTACCCGATCATCGAGCGTATCGATGTCAAGGGCCTTCCCGTGATCGCCGTCCGGGTCGAGAAGCGAAAAGGGCCTCCGTACGAGAACAACAGCGGCCAGTGCTACGTCCGTGTCGGAGCTACCAAGCAGCTTGCGTCCCCGCACGAGCGGGCACGCATGCTCCAGCAGGCCGGGCTCTACCACTTCGACGAGACGCCTGTCGTAGGGACGACGCTCGGCGACCTCGACGACGGCGCGTTCCGGTCCTACTTCGAGCGCGTCTCAGGTCAGGAGGTCGAGGCTACAGGCATTCCATTGGAGGCGCTCCTCGAGGCCGTAAGGGTGTCCACCGTCGTCGATGGCGCCGCCCGGCTCACCGTGGCCGGCCTCCTCGCCTTTGGGTTGGAGCCGCAGAAGCTCCTGCCGCAGTCGCGCGTCACGGTCGTAAGATTCCTCGGCGATGACGCGAGCGCGAACCGCCTCAACCCTCGTGAGCTTTACGGGACGCTCCCTGAGATCGTGCGGCAGGCGGGCGAGTACCTCCGCCAGTACGCAGGGATCGTCTCGAAGGTGGAGGGCGTCGTCAGGGAGGACCGTGAGCTGTACCCTGCCGCCGCTTTCCGCGAGGCCGTCGTCAACGCCGTCGCGCATCGAGACTACAGCGTCGCCGGCAGCCAGGTCCGTGTGTTCTTCTTCGACAACCGCCTTGAGGTGCGCAGCCCGGGAGGACTCCCAAACTCGATGACGCTCCAGACGATCCGCTTCTACAACCACGAGTCGCGGAACCCCCTCCTCGCGCAGTTCCTGAACCGCTTGGGCCTGATGGAGGAGTTCGGGACCGGCATCCCGAACATGATCCGCCTCATGCGCGCGCACAACGGGACCGAGCCGGATCTCGCCCTCGAAGGCGAGGAGTTCGTCGTGAGGCTCTTCGCGCGCATCGAGTGATCGCCGGCGTGTCGGATCCGCTGCTCACTCCCCCCTTCGCGCGAACCGCAGTTTCCCGTCGGGATCTCCCAGTCTCAGGGCGAAGCCCCAGCCGCCGGACCAGTTCCCGCACTTCACGAGGACCTTGTTCCAGCCGGGTCGGAGCTTGAGCGTGCAGTAGAACTGGTCGTGCGTCGCGTGGCTCCAGGTGTTCTGGTCGAAGGCGACCTCGCCGTTCAGCCAGATCTTCAGGGCGTCGTCCTTGCCGATGAAGCAGGCGACCGTGCGGGCGTCGGGGCTGTGGACGTACGCGAGGCCGTACGCCACGAGCCAGTCGCCGCCCGAGAGGCCCACGTGGCCGCCCGTGTGCTCGCGCCACCGGGCCTCGCCGCCCCCCGGGAGCACGTGGACGGCCGTGAGGTCCTGCGACACCTCGGGCTCGTGCGCCGCTGCCCAGCCGCCGTCCTTCGGGCAAGGCCAGTTGCCGATCACGGACCACGAGTCGATGAACCGCGAGCGGGGCCTGAGCTGGACGGCGACGAGGCCCACGGACAGCTCCGCCGCGCCGCCCGCCGGCGCCGCGGCCGCAGGAGCCTCCCCCCCGCCCGCTCCGGCCAGCTCGAGCGCGAGCCGGTGGTCTCCCCCCGCGAGGCGCACCGGGCCGAACGCCGCCTCGATCCACGGCGCGAACGCTGGCCGCCTCGCGTCGAGCTCCCCGAGGCGAACCCCGTCGATCGACGCCGCGACCTTGCCGAACCCCGGGCCGCCCGAGAGGTAGAGCGCGACGGTGAAGTCGTCCTCCCCCGGCACCCGCAGCGTCGCCTCGAGACGGTCCCCCGGGCGCCCGCGGCCGACGAGGACCGCGTCGCCGGACTCGAACTCGGAGTCGAGCTCGGGGATCGCCTTCCTCTCGAGCTTCTTCCCGGCCAGGAGAGGCTCGCCCGCGAGCTCGCAGCAGACGAACCGCGGCGCCGGCGGGAGCGGCGTCCGCGGGAGCCGCTCGGCGAGGGTGGGCAGCTCGGGCTGCGCCCCGGGCGCCTCGAGGTAGTAGTACGCGACGGACGCGTAGCTGCCCGGCCAGTCGCTCACGCCGCCATGCTCGAGGTCGACGCGGATCTCCTTCGCGAAGCCGATCCAGTCGAGCAAGTGCCAGCGGTACGCGCACACGCGGCCGATCCCCCAGTCGAGGAACGTGAGGCCTCCGTGGGGCCGCGCCATGCGGGCCTTGTCCGGCGCGTTCCAGAAGTACGAGCCGTTGAAGTAGTCCTCGGTGCCCGTCCCGAGCCACCGGCTCGGGTACTTCTCGCCGTCGACGTAGATCTTCTCATCGCCCTCGAGGAAGAAGATGCCCTGCGCGCCGCGGGCGTTTTGCATCGTGACGTTGGCGCCCACGAGCTTGCCTCGCCCGGCGACCTCGAGGATGCGGTAGTCGCGGCGCATGGGGATGTCGCGGTCCTGCACGTAGCGGGCGTGGAAGTAGCCGGCGTTCGAGGGCTGAGGGCCGAGGGAGAAGCCGATCCGGAAACGGCTCACCTTGACCTCCCCGGGCGTCTCGTTGCGGAGGACGACCTCGGCCTTCGATCGGAACGGCATGGGCCAGTGCGAGTAGTATCCGTCGCCCGTCATGCCGCAGGGGAGGCTGGCGAAGCGCCGGTCGCCGCAGCCGGTCCCGAAGAAGTCGCCAACGGGGACGCGGACGCACCTCGTCGAGCCATCGTCGAAGCCGACCTCGAGGACGACCCCGCGCAGGACGCGCGGAGCGGGCTCGGCGAGCTTCACGCCGATGGACTGGATCACGCCCTCGCCGGGCCCCGCGCCGAGGGCCGCGGCCTCGCCCGGGCCCAGGACGAAGTCGAGGCGCTCGCGCCGCTCCCGCGGCTCGGCGCCGGGCCGCGCCGGGATCGCCTCGAGGCGGTGCGCGGCCTCCTCCAGCGTCGCGCGGTGCCTCTCGGCCAGCGCGAGGCTGAAGCTCTCGACCGGCGTGCCCGCCGGCAGCACGTGGTAGTCGACGTGGTAGAACATGACGTTCCTGCCCACGACCTTCAGGTGCTTCGCGAACGGGATGGGCACGTAGCAGAGGTTGCACGGGCCCTCGCCACCGCCGACCCCGCTCTCGAACGTCTCGGCGAGCGGCGGCACGAAGGGCCAGCGGCTCCCCTTCGCGCCGAAGAGCTCGGCCATGGAGAGGTCGAGCCTCGGCTCCGGCTCGCCGTCGAAGTAGAAACGCAGGCGGCACGCCTCGGACATCTGCATCCCGACGACGCCGGTGCTCCAGGTCCTGTAGACGACGCCGGGCCCATCGGTGTCCACGAGCACCTGGTCGCCGTTCGCCTCGACGCGGAGGAAGTTGCCCGCGTCCTGGTTGATGTCGGCGCGGTGGTAGCTCGAGTCCTGGTAGGCGGGCCAGTCGGCGAGGAGCGGGAGCTGGTCGAAGCCCAGGAGCGCGTCGAAGCCGATCGGGGGCGTCTCGGCGGCAGCAGGCGAGGCGGCGGCGAGGCAAGACAGGACGAAAGCGGCGGGGAGGATGCTGGAGGTTCTCATGGAGCCCGAGTGTACGCACCCCCCGGGCCGGCGGGAGGAGAAAAGTCACGCTCCGGGGGGCGGCGACCCGGCTCTCCCCTCAAAGCGGGCGCTCGAGCTCCTCGCGCAGGTGGGCCGGCAGCGAGGCGAAGGCCGCCCCGTAGGTGGCCTCGAGCGGGACGGTCACGTGAAGCGCCGGCCCGAGGAAGAGCGGCATGTCGGGAAGGCGCTCCCCGACCGCGCGGGGCTCGATGAAGCTCTCCACGCGGCCTCGGGCGAGATAGCTCACGAAGGCCAAGGGGCGGTCCACCGGGACCTTCACCGGCGCCTGGTCCAGCTCCGCCCACACCAGGTTGTGGAGGCCCAGCGGATCGAAGGAGCCGGGCGGGTGGAGATCGATCAGGAGCACATGGATGCGCTTGGAGAGAGCCACGACGGTCTTCTCGACGAGCGCTCCCACCTCGGCGGCGTCGCTCTGGTTCCCTGGAGACACGATATCGATCAGCGCCACCAGCCGGTCGCCGCTCCGGTGGCGAACCGCCACGACGCGCGGGCGAGGTGGGTACCGAGGCGCCTCCGCGACCGCGGTGATCGTCGCCGTGGGATAGGCGGAGGCTGCGGCCGCCTCCGCCTCCAAAGGAGCCCCGCCGGACGCCGTTCCGGCCGCGCCGCGGCGATCCGGCGCCAGGACGTCCGGCACCGCCCCGCCGACGACCTGTTCCCCCAGCGCGTAGTAGCCCCGGGGGAGCAAGCCCGCGTTCAGGGCACGCTGCAGCTCCGCGATCCACGCCAGGTGGAATGCATGGAACGCGCCAGCGTAGGTCCTCGTCCAGTCGTGGATCGGCATGGGTGCAGTCTACCAACCGTCCTGGGCGCCCCGGAACAGCCGGTCGAAGGCTATCCCGCCTGCTCCCGGCGGGCGGGCCGCCACCGCTCCTGATGCTCGTCCGGCTCGAGGACTCTGCCGCCAACGCCTCGCCTCCAGCGTCACTCGCCTGCAGGGCGTGGCTCGATCACGTCCGCGGCCTCGCCCTGGCCGCGGTGCGACGGTGATCGCGGCGCCCCTGGCGCCTGCCTGGGCACCCCGCGCGGCAGCCTCAGCGTCACAACCCTGCCGAGGCGACCGCCTCGACCTCTTCAAACTCGAGGTCAGGGAGGTTGAGGTCGGCCTCGGCGTCGCAGTCGAGGGGCTCATCGCCGGGCGTCGCCCACCGGCGGAGCAGGTCCGCCGTGCGCTCCGCGTGGTCCTCCGGCTCTCGCCTCAAGAGCGCCGCCACCTCGGGCACCAGGCCGCGCGGCGCCCGGGGCAGCATCTCCCACAGGGCGTCCCAGAGTGGCCCGTCGCCTGCGGCCTCGAGTCGGGCGAGGAGCCAGCGCGGGCCCTCCGGTGCCCCCAGGCGCGCGAGGAGCAGCGCCGCGGCGACCTGACAGTCGTTGCGGCCCCCCATCGAGCAGGCAAGCCCCGAGCGCAGGAAGGCCGAGAGGCTCGCCGCGGCCCCCGGCGCCGCCGACGGAGTCCCGCGCCTGAGGAGCGCCTCGAGGACGCAGGGACCTCCGTGCTCGCCGCCGTGGCCTTCGTCGACGAGACGTCGGAGGAGGAGCTCGTCGATCCAAGGCTC
Organism: Planctomycetota bacterium; assembly: GCA_016209535.1. Classification (GTDB taxonomy): domain Bacteria; phylum Planctomycetota; class UBA8108; order UBA8108; family SXIK01; genus JACQVW01. Next base: position 9,609 of record JACQVW010000438.1, read on the forward strand.
GTCCAGCCGCACGAGCGCTCCGGCGAGGCCGAGCGCCCAGCCATAACAGGCGAGGCGGTGCTCGTAGGCCCGGGCGAGCCGCCCGGCGAAGGGCCGGAGGACCTCCGGCCGGAAGGCGCTCGCAAGCTGGAAGTCGAGCAGGTCCGCCGCCCACTCCTCGCCGGAGGCCTCCTCGAACCAGGCCGCGACCGCGTCCAGGACCTCGGGCGTGGCGAAGCGGCAGAAGCGCACCCGGGCCACGTAGGGCTCGCGGCGGGCCAGGAGCCAGAGCGCCGAGGGGCCTGCGGCGTCTCCGTCCTTCGCGTGCACGAGGTCCCGGTGGGCCCGGGCGGCGACGCGGGGGTCCAGGTCGCGGGCCGAGGGAAGCACCGCTCCCTCCCAGCCGGGGCTGCCGCTCACGGCCTCGATCGCGGCGAAGCGGACGCGCGGGTCGGGGTCGGCGAGGAGGGGCCGCGCTGCGGCGCCCAGCCTCTGGTCGCGCCCGAGGACCGCGGCGGCGCGGGCCCGCACGAAGGCGTCCGGGTGCGCGAGGAGCGGCTCCGCGAGCCCGCACCACGTGCGCTCGGACTCCTCGAGGAGGCTCAAGGCGCGGTGCAGGTCGCCGGCGCGGGGCGAGGCGAGGAGGCGGTCGAGGAGCGCGAGGTCGATGGGCTCCCGCCGCTTCCTCGGCTCGCGGGCGCTGCACACCGGCGCCGCGAGGCCGTCGGCCGTGACCAGGCCTCGGGGCACGAGGCCGTCGCGGTCGACGCTCAGCTCCCGCCACGACGCCGACCACGAACCGGGCGCGCACCGCGGGCAGGACCCGTGGGCGGAGGCGCGGAGGACGTCGGGGCCGCCGCCGAGCCCCGGCACGATCTCTGTCGACCGCCCGTCGACCAGGAAGACCTCGAGGACCTCGGGCTCGCCGAGGACGCGGCCGCGGGGGTCCAGGGCGAGGACGCCCTGGAGCTCACAGGGGCAACAAAAGGAAACGATCTCCGGCTCGTCGGGCTCGACCGGCGCGTCGAAGGCGACCCTCAGGGGATCGTAACGGGCGAGGATCGCCGCGCGCCCCTCCCCGCTCCGGACCCTCGCCAGGACGAAGTCGCGTCCGCCGAGGAACCCCGGCCGCTGCAGGCGGACCAGCCGCGACAGGGCCACGTCGAAGGGGCTCAGCCCCCGGTCCTCGGTCGGCTGGAACGCGGGGTGCTCGGCGCCGACCTCGCGCAGCGCCTCGAGCCGCCGGACCTCGCTCCAGAGCCAGGGGACCTGGACCCACTCGAGGCGCCGCTCCCAGAAGAGCGCGCCGATGGCCGCGGCTCCGGCGGCCAGCGCGAGGGCGAGGGCCCGCTGAAAGGTAGTGGCGGCGCGTCGCGGCACACCATCCTGACGGGCCGAGAGCCCTGGGTCTTGCGGGCGGGGCGCGGGTCGGGGCCTCAAGCAGGGTTTCAATTTACGTCGTAAATTGAAAGCGAGCTATCGGATTCCGCAGGGCGCCCCACCGGGGTATGCTCGAGCCCCCGGGAGGTCCGGCATGAGGCACGATCAACCCATGTCACCCAGGTCACCCAGGTCGCGCAGGTCACCCAGGTCGCGCAGATCACGCACGATGGGCGCCGCCGCGGGCTTCGCGCTCGCTGGCTGCCTACTCCTTTTCGGAGCACCCCTGGCCGGGGAGGCGGGCGACGCAGACCTCCACGTGGCGCCCGGTGGGAGCGATGCCGACCCGGGGACGCGGGAGAAGCCCCTGCGGAGCCTCGAGGCGGCGCGCGACCTCCTGCGGCAGCGCAGGCGGTCCGGCCAATCGACGGGCGGCGCCACGGTGTGGATCCACGGTGGCCTATACCTCCGGGAGGCGACCTTCGAGCTCGGCGAGGAGGACTCGGGCACAGAGGGTCTGCCCGTGTCCTACCGCGCGTATCCCGGGGAGGAGGCGCGCCTCGCGGGCGGCCGCGTCGTCCCGCGGGCTGCGTTGCGGCCGGTCGCCGACGCGGCCGTGCTCGCCCGCCTCCCCGAGGGCGCCCGGGGCCGCACGCTCGAGGCGGACCTGCGCGCCGCGGGCGTCGCGGACCTCGGGGGCGCGGGGCTCGAGGGCGGGCTCGAGGTCTTCTGCGGGGGGAAGCGGCTCCAGCCGGCCCGCTGGCCGAACGAAGACTGGGCGCTCGCCCGGCGCGGCCAGCCCGACTCGAAGCTCGAGAAGACGTTCCGCTTCACCTCGGGCGGCGAGGGCCCGAGGGCATGGCGCGACCCGGCGGAGGTTCTGCTCCACGGGTACTGGCGGACCGACTACGCGGACATGGTGGTCCGGCTCGAGCGGATCGACCGGGAGGCACGGGAGATCGTCCTCGCCGAGGGGCTCGGGGACGGCCCCGCCGAGGGCAGGCGCTTCTACGCCTTCCCGGTGCTCGAGGAGCTCGACCGGCCGGGCGAGTGGTACCTCGACAGCGCCCGCGGACTCCTCTACCTCCTCCCGCCCGAGGGCTTCGGGGCGGGCGAGGTCGAGGGCGAAGTCGACGACGAGGGCAAGGTCGACGTCGAGGTCATCGTCTCGACCTTGACGCAGCCGATGGTCGCGCTGCGGCAGGCCCGACACGTCGAGCTGCGAGGCCTGACCCTCGAGGCGACCCGCGGGACCGCGGTGCTCATCGAGGGGGGCCTGGGGAACCGCGTCGCCGGCTGCGAGGTCCGCAACACGGGAGGCGACGCGGTCGTGCTCCACGGAGGCCTGCGGAACGGGGTCCTCGGCTGTCACATACACGACATCGGCTCCGCGGCCGTGGCGCTCGTGGGGGGCGACCGGGCGGCGCTGGCGCCCGCCGGCCTCCACGCCGTCGACAACCACATCCACCACTTCGCGCGGCTCGGGAGGTCGTACCGCCCCGCCGTGCGCCTCGAGGGCGTGGGGAACCGTGTCGCTCACAACCGGATCCACGATGCGCCGCACGCCGCGGTCCTCTACAGCGGGAACGACCACGTGATCGAGCTCAACGAGATCCACCACGTGGTCCTCGAGACGAGCGACGCGGGCGTCCTCTACTCGGGCTACGACTGGACCTTCCGGGGCAACGTCGTCCGCCACAACTTCTTCCACCACATCCCGCACCCGCCGGGGGGCTACACCCGCGTCGTCTACCTCGACGATGCGCACTGCTCGACCGAGACCCACGGGAACGTCTTCTACAGGGTGCACCAGGCCGTCTGGATCGGCGGCGGGCGCGACAACGTCGTCGAGAACAACGTGTTCATCGAGTGCGAGGAGCCGGTAAGCATCGACAACCGCGGCTTGCGGTGGACGTTCCTCAACCCGGACGGCTCCATCCTCGAGACGGGCATGTACCAGAAGCTGAAGGCGGTGAGGCACGACCAGCCGCCCTGGAGCACCCGCTACCCCCGGCTCGCGCGGATTCTGGAGGAGGACCCGCGGGCGCCGCTCGGGAACACCCTCGAGCGCAACGTGTGGTACCGCAGCCCGTGGCGGGACCCGGAGGCCGCCTGCCGCGCCACCTCGCCGCGGCACATCGACCGGCCCTACATGAGGATCGCGGACAACTTCGTGGCCGAGGCCGACCCGGGATTCGTCGATGCCGCGTCCGGGGACTTCGAGCTGCGCGAGGACTCGGTCGTCTACCGGAAGGTCCCGGGCTTCCAGCCGATCCCGTTCGGGAGGATCGGACCCATGCGCGGCGGGGACGGGGACCGCGCGGAGGGGCGAGGCGGTTTTTCCGGAACAGCCAGGCGGGAATGAGTTGCCATGCGCTTCGCGCACCCTCTGGCTCATCCTCGAGACGGACCCCGAAGCCGCGGCCATCGACTCCTCCGTCTTCGAGGTCCTCATGCCTCTGACGGGGAAATTGGTCGAGGAGGAGGTGGCGCCCGGCCGGTCGCTGTCGTTCCGAGAGTGTGCCGTGGAGGGGGATCGGGAACCCGAGCACCTGCCGCGGCGCCGAGCCTGTCTCGATAGCCTGGTGGGAGACCCTCGACCGCTCGCCTCGCCACGCGGTCTGGAGCCTGTACCCGGGCGGGACGGCGGAGTACCCGGGCCCGCGGCTCCGGCGGATCGGCTCGCTCCGCGTCCGCATCGAGGCCGCCTTCACCGGCGAGGCGGTCGAGGTACGGCCGGCGGTCGTACCCGCGGACGAGATGCCATGGGATCTCGAGACGCGGTCGGGGGCGCTCCTCCCACCGGACGCCGAGGGGCCCTTTGTCCTGGCCCGGGACCTCGACGGAGACGGCGCCGCGAGCTCCAACGACGACGGCCGCACGGACATCTCCGATGCCAACCACACCCTTGCGCACCTCTTCACGGGCGGCCCGGCGCCGCCCCCGCCCTTCTCGGCCGAGGGGGAGGATCCGACGCCGGATGGGCTCGATTGCAGGGGGGGGAGCCCCCGACCTCCACCGCTAGATCGGCAACCCGAGCTCCCCGGCGGCCCTGCGCTGAGGCTCGTCGGTGGTGAGGAATCGCGTGAGAGGCCTCTTGCCGTGGAACCAGAGCGCGGTTCGCAGGTGGGCCAGATCGAGAGACCGCGGCGTCGAGACGACCGGCATCGTGCGCCCCGTGCAGAGATCCAGCGTCAAGTCCCGCAGCTGAAAGCCGTTGAGATCAGTCTGTAGTCGAGCCAGAGCATCCTGCAACTCCGCCGAAGTCAACACCCCCTCGCGGGAAAGTCGGATCAAGTTGCGCGTGGTTTCCAGCACGAGGAGCACGCTCGAGTAGAGCTCGGCTCCGGAGATCTCCGCTTCGATGGCCCCATGGCCGCTCTCGCCGAGGAGGACGCAGAGGTAGGCCGAGGAATCGACGTACAGCCGCTTTGCCATGCGGTCAATGCTTCATGTCAAGGTCAGACGCGCAGAAGGTTCAGCGGCCCTCCCCGCCTTCACGTCGATCATCGTCCAAGATCTCCAGGTACCGGCCGCGTGTCTTGGCACGGAAGAGCGGCCTGATCTGCGCGCGCCCGAACTTCGCACCCACGTGCACATGCTCGAGATCCGCGGAGGCCAGCTGGGCAACAGGCCGCTTGTGGCGGGTGATGAGCACCCTCGCCCCAGCGGCTACTTCCGCCATGACCGCCGACAAGTGCTTCTTGAACTCATGCATCGAAAGCTGTCGCATTGCAAAACGGTACCATTCTTGGATCTAAATTACAAGGAAATAGGTCAGAATTTCGACGGCCTTCCTTCGGGCCGTGACGTGAAGGGATCGCGAGGGCATGGGGTCTGCGTCGAGCTGTCGGGCGACCCGCTCGCGCGCTCCCTGGAATCAGGCCGCCACCCCAGGTACACTCGACCTCCTGGTGCGGGGTCCTGGTACGGGCCCAGACGCCATGCACGATCCACGCCGCCCCATTGCCGCCCTGCTCCTTGCCTGGAGCGCGTCCGGCGCACCTGGCGCGCCCGACGCGCCCGCAGCCGGAGCCGGGGAGCCGGCCCCCGAGCCGGCCGCCGGCGCGCAGGGCTGGTGGGCCTACCACCCCGTCGCGCGGCCCGAGGTCCCGGCGGTGAAGGACGCGACCTGGGCTCGGGGCCCCCTTGACGCCTTTATCTCCCCGCTCCTCCCTGCTCCAAGCCGCCATTCAGCCGTTGCCGTACCTCCAGGAAGCCATGCTATACTCGGTGACGGCACAAAGGTCCGATCATGAGCCGCCCTCATTGGCGTAGTCGTATCTCCATCGATCCCAAGGTTCACAGCGGGGACCCGTGTGTCAAGGGCACGCGCGTTCCAGTGAGGGTGATCGTTGGGAGCATCGCCGAGGGCAGTAGTGTCCATGAGATCCTCCGCGAGTATCCCACCATCACCCGGGAGGACGTCCGTGCCGCACTCCGGTTCGCTGCGAAAGCCGTGAGCGGATTCGATGGTGAAGGCGGAGGGACGGATCCTGCTGACCGCTGACGAGCGGAGGTATTGATGCGCAATTGCGCGCCACCGATTCTTCGCCACGAGCCACGCAATCCCTCTTCAGGATGACCCACGGGTCGAACCGGGAGACGCCCGCAGAAGCTGGTCGTGGTAGGATAGCGCCATGAAGTTTCGCGTGCTGATCGAGCAAGATGAAGATGGGGTGTTCGTAGCATCGTGTCCGACGCTGCCGGGGTGCGTTTCACAGGGGAGAACGCGAACCGAGGCGAAGAAGAACATCACCGAGGCGATTGAGGGTTACCTTGAGAGCCTCAGGAAGCATGGAGAGCCGATCCCGCCGCCAATCCGTGAAGAGACGGTGGATGTCGGCGCATGAGCAAGCTGCCGGTGGTGTCGGGCCGGAAGGCGATTCAGGCCTTCGGGAGAATCGGCTACGTGCGCGACCTCCAGGCAGGGAGCCACGTGATCCTCCGACATAAGGATCCACCGCACCGGCGTCTAACCGTTCCAGACCACAAGGAACTGGCGAAGGGAAC
>JACQVW010000037.1 GCA_016209535.1 Planctomycetota bacterium
CTCGTGGTCCCTGCCGCGCTCCGCATTGAGGAGCTCCACCTCGGCCCGGATGGCCGCCATGTCCTCGAGGAGCGAGCCCTCGCGGGCGCGGAGGTCCGCGAGCTCGGCCTCGTGCTCGCGCCCGGCATCCCGCAGCTCGAGGCGGAGCCCGTCGATGACGGCGTTCTTCCGGAGGATCTCCTCCCTCTCGGCGGCGAGGGCCTCCCCCTCGGCGCCGAGTCGGGCGCGGAACGCCTCGAGCTCGCGGGCCTCCTCGTCGAGGGCTCGCTCGGCCGAGTGCGCCCGCTCGCGCAGCGCGTCGCGCTCCCGCTCGGCCGACTCCAGGCGCTCGAGGACCCCGGCCCGCTCCGCGGCCCCTTCCTCGAGGCCCGCCTCGAGGGCCCTCAGCTCCGCCTCGCGGCCGGCAAGGGAGCGCTCCAGGTCGGCGCCGCGCGCCTCGGCCCGCTCGACCCGGGCCCCCTGCGCCGCGCGCTCGGCCTCGTTCTCGCCGAGGAGCTCGACGATCCGCGCCTCGAGGGCCGCGAAGCGCTCGGCCGCGGCCCGAGCCGCCTGCCTCCCGTGCTCCCTCTCCCGCTCGACGGCCGCCTCGAGCTCCGAGCGCAGCCTCGCCCCCTCGCTCTCGAGGGCCCCCGCGAGGCGCGACCGCTCCTCCTCGGCGTGGCGCGAGCGCTCCAGGGCCTGCTGGAGCTTCCCCTCGAGGTCGCGGGCGCGGGCCTGGCTCGCCGCGGACTCCTCGCGCAGGGCCTCGAGCCGAGCCGGGAGCCCCTCGCGATCCCGGAGGCGGGACGCAAGCCCCTCGCGCTCCACTTCGCCCGAGGCCCTGGCGCGCTCGAGGACGAGGACCGAGGCCTGGAGCTCCTCCGCGCGGCCGAGGTCCTTCTCGAGACGGTCCTTCAGCGCCGCGAGCTCGGCGCGGTCGGCCCCGCGCAGCTCTCGCTCCCGCTCGAGGAGGCCCGAGGAGGCATCGAGGCGCAGCCGGTGGGCCTCGAGCTCCAGGGCGAGCTCGGCCCGGCCGACCTCGAGGCGCGACGTCTCGTCGGCGAGGCGGCCCCGCAGGGCCGCCGTCTCGGCCGCGGCGCCCTCCACCGCCTTCGCGAGGGACTCCTCGAGGCGGGCGCGCTCGGCGCGGGCGCGCTCGAGGTCGGCCCGGCGCGACTCGAGCTCGGCGCGAGCCGCCCCGAGGGCCTTCCGGGCCTCGTCCCCCGCCGCGAGCGCCGCCTCGAGGCGGTCCCGCGCCGACGCCAGCTCCTCCTCGCGCACTTCGAGGTCGCCGCGCCGGGCCTGGACCTCGGCCCGGGCCGCCTCGACCGCGACCTTCGCCGCGTCCCGCTCGGCCCGCGCGGCCTCGGCCTGCGCCACGAGCGCGTGGAGATCGTCGCGAGCCCGGGCGAGCTCCGCCTTGACGAGGTCGAGCTCGGCCCGCGCGGCCTCGCGCTCGATGCGCGCCGCGTCCCGCTCGCCCCGGGCGGCCTCGCCCTGCGCGCGCTGGCCCTCGAGGACCTGGTGGGCCCGCTCCGCCTCGCGCCGGCGCGAGTCGAGCTCGGCGCGGGCGAGCTCGAGGGCGAGCCTCGCCGCGTCGCGCTCCGAGCGGATGCCCTCGGCCTGGCGCTGCGCGGACTGGAGGTCGGCGCGCGCACGGTCGAGCTCGGCGCGCAGCGCCGCAGCCTGGGCGCGAGCCCCTTCCAGGGCCCTCCCCGCCTCCTGCGCCGCGCCGCGCTCCGAGACGGCCACGGCCTCCTCCTTGGCGAGGGCCGCCTCGAGGCCCTGCGCCTCGCGCCGCGCCTCGTCGAGCTCCTTCTCCCGCCGCGCGAGCTCGGCGCGGACCTCCCGCGCCGAGGCCTTCGCGTCCGCCACGTCGCGGCTCGAGGCGGATCCCTTCGCCCGCTCAGCCTCGAGCTCCTTCGCGAGCCTCGCCCGCTCCGCGGAGGCCTCCTTGAGGCGCCTCTCGGCGGCCTGGGCCCGCTTCTCGCCCGCGGAGGCCTTCGCCTCGGCTCCCTCGAGGGCCTCGAGCGCCTTCCCGCGCTCCGCGACCGCCGCGGCGAGCTCCCGGCGGAGCGCCTCGAGCTCGGCGGGCGAGGCCTGGGGCGCCGGCGCCGCAGCGCGCGGTGCGGCCCCATCGACCTCGAGGGCGAGCCGCGTCCCGCCGATCGTCACCACGTCCCCCGGCGCGAGGCGCGCCCGCTGGACGGGGCTGCCGTTGACGAGGGTGCCCGTCGCGCTGCCGAGGTCCTCGACGAGGACCTCGCTCCCCTCGACCCAGACCCGCGCGTGGCTCCAGGAGACGGAGGCGTCGCGGAGGTGGAGCGCGCTCGCGCGGTTCGACCCCACCGTGACCTGGGGTGCGACCTCGAAGGCCCTCCCCTGGTGCTCCCCGCTCAGGACGACCAGCCTCGGAGATGCCGCGGGCAATGGACCCTTCCCTTCGCTTCCCTCTTCTCGCTTCTCGTTCCCTCTCTTCGCGCTCACCCCGCCCCGACCACCATACCCCACCACCACCCCGGGACGCGAGGCAGTGTAGCGGGGGCGGGGACGGGGGTCAACGGCGGGTTGACAGCTCCTCCCAGGCGTGATAGCTTGCCTTCAAACACCAGCCGAACACTGCCCGTATGGGTGGGTGCCCGCAAGGGATAGGCTGTTCCCTCCCACGTGGAGGGTTTTTTATTGGCTGCAGTACCTATCGTCTGCGCCACCGTGAGGATGGTCTTGACCGGGTAGTTCCGCGTGTTGCCGTAGACGGCGTAGTTCAAGGTTCCCTTGAAGGCCGGTGCGCTCAGGAAGGCCTCGATGTACGCTCGGCGCACGGCAGGCTTGGTATGGTTCCACTTGACGTTGCCCTTGCCCGTCTGCCGTTCGAGGCCCTCCAGCTGCCGGATCAACGCGGCTCGGTCGCTCTGGGCCACCACCACGGCGACCACGAAGAGGCGGCCCTGCGTATCCTGGCCGGTCTCATCGACGTAGCAGAAGAAGCGTCTCATGGCCATGGCGCGGCAAGATAGCAGAGCCTTCGTCCCCGCGGTAGGGACTCGGCGTCCACCCGTGAAGGCCCGCCGGGGGCGACGAGCCTGCCCGTGGGCTTCCTCGCTCCAGAGCGGGCGGGGCTGAGGCCGATTCCTTGCAACGGACCTGGCGTGCCCGCATGGAATTGCGCCCAGAACCCCTCGCCTGGCGATCCTCCAGGTGAGAGCGCTTCCGCGGCCTCGAGCCCTTCCGGGTCACCCCCCGCCCTGAGCGGCCTGCAAGCCCGGCCAAGAGGTTGACGCTCCTGCTCGCGACGAGACAATGAGGCCGTGAAGGCCGTTCGCACCCAGAACGTATTCTGTCCGGCGCACCGCCGGCTGCTCGCCTTGCGAGACGAGGATGCGTAGCACCGGCGAGGTCGCTACCGGCGCGGTCTCTCTCTGCTTGGGCTTGTATTGCTTTCTCGTTGGCTCCGGGCTCATCCACGGGGGGAGGAAGCCGACGAGCGCTGCCTACATGATCTGGCACGCTCGCTACCGGCTCGTGTTGAAACTGGCCGGCCTCGGGTTGGTCATGCTCGGCCTGGCGCGACTCGCGAGCTGGTGGTGAGCTCCTGACCATCCCCCATGCCCCTCTGCCCCAACTGCAGCGCGCCACTCGACGCTGCGCAGGCCGCCTGCGGCCGGTGCGGGTACCGCCCGGACCTCGGGTGGGAGTACCTCTGGCTCTACTCGGGCGGCATCGCCTTCGTCGTCCTCGGCTTCGCGCTGGGCGCCCTGGGCGTCCTCGCCGAGGGCGCGGGGCCCGAGCACTGGAGCCGCGCCTGCGCCGGCTGGTTCCCCCTCGTCCCTTGGCCCTCGAGCCACCACTGGCTCGCGTTCCTCGTGGCCGGGATCAGTCTTACCCTCTGCGGGCTCGGCGTCACGCGCCGGCGGCTCGATGCCCTCCTGGGGCTGCTCCTCGTCCTCTCCTGGGTGACCGCCGGCTCCGTCCTCGCCGCCTGCGGCCTCGCGGGCTCCGGCGGCGCCCGGAGCGCGGCGCTCGGCGTCCTGGCGGTCGAGGTCCCGCTCCTCCTCCTCGCCCTGCGCGTGGCCCTCGCGTTCCGGCGGACGCCCCGGCGCCCCAACTCGACGCCTCCGGAGCTCGGGGGTCGATCGCCGGAACTTCGCGATCGACAACCGGCCCCGGGCGGCCGAGAATCGGGGGCTCCATGACGACCGAAGGCGCGAGCGGCACGATCGAGGTCGAGGTGCTCCTCTTCGCGCGGGCTCGGGAGCTCGCGGGCAGGCCGCGGGCCCGGCTCGCCCTGCCGGCGGGCTCCACCGTCGCCGAGGCAGCGCGGCGCCTCGAGCGCGCGTTCCCCGCCTTGAGCCCGTGCCTCAAGGTCGCGCGCTTCGCCGTCAACGAGGAGTTCGCCTCGGAGGGGAGCCTGGTGCCAGACGGGGCCGTCCTGGCCGTGATCCCCCCCGTGAGCGGAGGGGTGTGAGGCGCGGGAGGCGGCGCGTGCCATCGATCACGGTGCCATCGATCACGGACCGGCCGATCGACGAGCGGGAGGTCGTGCGGGCCGTGGCGCGCCACGGGGCCGGGGCCGTCCTCACCTTCGCCGGCACCGTGCGCTCGGAGCACCTGGGGCGCCCGGTCACCTCGATCGAGTACCACGCCTACGAGACCATGGCCGCCCGCGAGCTCGCGCGGATCGAGGAGGAGGCCGCCCGGCGCTGGCCGGACGTCGCGGCGCGCATCGTCCACCGCGTCGGGCTCTTGCAAGTCGGGGAGACGAGCGTTCTCATAGCGGTCTCCTCACCGCACCGAGCGGAGGGGTTCGAGGCCTTGCGCTTCGCGATCGAGTCCGTGAAGGAGAGGGCGCCGATCTGGAAGAAGGAGATCTACCCCGACGGCCACGCGTGGCTCGAGGGGTCTTGAAGGGAAACGACACGGAGGAACGAGACCCATGACACGGCGGATACGGCCCATCGCGTTCGCGGCGACCCTCGCCGCCCTGCTCCCGGGGTGCGCGGTCCTGGGGCGTCAGCAGAAGGACCACCGGCTCGAGCGGGCAAGCGTCCAGAAGATCCAGAAGGGCATGACGAAGGAGCAGGTCACGCAGATCCTGGGCGCGCCGACCGAGATCATCTTCTCGAACAAGGAGCACGACCCGCTCCGCGAGCACGCCTACGTCTTCGAGCACTCGACGACGCGCTACACGGCGATCTCCCTCGCGCTCATCAACTTCGGCAACATGGACGAGAAGCGCGACCGCGTCGTCGTCTTCTTCGACGAAGGGGGCAAGGTCGACCACGTCGGCGCGAGCCTCATGGCGGAGAACGCCGCCCACGGCTTCCCCTTCGGCCGGTGAGCCCCATGGACGCACCGCGCAGGCTCGCACGCCCGGCGGGGGCCGCCGCCCTCGTCTCCGTCGTCTCGCTCGCCTCCCTCGCCGCCCTCCCGGGCTGCCGGATCGACATCCTGCGGCTTCGCGGCGGGAACCCCATCGACCGCGAGAAGTTCGAGAAGCTCGAGGTCCTGAAGACGACCCGCGCCGAGGCCGTCGATCAGCTCGGCGCCCCCGAGAAGGTGGAGTGGAAGAGCGGCCGCGACTTCCTCTGGTACCTCTACGGGGACACCGTCGACACGGGGGTGCGCTTCCAGTTCCCGCCCTTCCGGTCCTTCTTCGGCTACCAGCACACGTTCCTCCGCATGAACGAGAAATCGGAGGACGTGGACGCGATGCAGCTCGTCTTCGACGAGTCGGGGGTCCTCGAGCAGAAGAGCCTGCGCCTGGCCGAGAGCCGGCGCGGGCCGGTCGGCCCGGGCTCGGGCTCGGGCTCGGGCGACAGGGGCTGGAGGCTGCACGTGGGCGGCTACTTCGACCACAGCCTCCGCCTCCAGGGCGACGGCGGCGTCGCCGACTACGACAAGCTCTTCAAGAACGGCTTCCGCACGGGCGTGACGGTCGGCTGGCAGCCCGTGCCCGCGGCCATGTTCCTCGTGGGGGCGAGCTACCAGGAGTACCAGGGCGATGCGGTGCGGAGGAGCGGCTCGAGGATCGCTCTCGACGACCTCCAGCTCTGGCAGGGCGAGGTCGGGATCCGCCTCTCGGCGCCGCTGAGCCTCCTCTACGAGCTCGCCGATTTCGAGGAGGTGAAGAAGGTCCTCTTCACCGAGGACTTCGAGGCCTGGCAGGGCCTCCGGTTCTACGTCCAGGGCACCACGGGCGGCACGTACAACGCGAACCTCCCCGTGAAGGTCGACGGCGTGCGGCGCGGCAACTTCTACGACCGCGGAGCGGGCTTCTCGGGGACCCTCGAGGGGGGGATCGAGTACGCCTGGAGCTTCGGGACGGTCCACGCGGGCGTCCTCTACCAGTCCCTCGATGCCTTCGACGAGGGAGCGTCGAGCCTCGACGACCGCGGCGACGCGTTCCAGGCGCTCCTGGTGGGCGGCGGGGCGAGCCTGAAATTCTGAGAGCCCTGAGGGACGGCGCTGCGCTCCGAGGACGGCGTTACGCCTCGAAAAGCTTGCCGTGCAGGGCCGTGATCACGTCCCGCAGCCGGTCCTGCGCCACGACGAAGGCGAGGTTGTTCCGCGTCGCGCCGTAGGAGATCAGCTCGATCTTGACGCCGAGCTTCGCGAGGACGTCGAAGACCAGGGCCGCGAAGTCCGTCCGGTCCCGCAGCTCCTCGCCGACGACGCTCACGAGCGACATGTCGCGCTGGACCGAGACCTCGGCGAACTCCGCGAGCTGC
>JACQVW010000405.1 GCA_016209535.1 Planctomycetota bacterium
ACCCAGGGTCACTGATCGCTGCCGACCTCAACGCCGACGGCAGCCTTGATCTCGCCACGGAAAGCGACCTCGGCGTCTCCGTCCTCCTCAACGAGGGCGACGGCACCTTCCTGGATGCCGTGAGCTACCCCGTTGGAGGCCCCATAGCGTCTCTGATCACCGCCGATCTAAACCAGGACGGCAGCCCAGACCTGGCCACGACAAGCGGCGCCGGCCTCTCCGTCCTCCTCAACCAGGGCGACGGCACCTTCCAGGCGGCCGTGGTGTTGGGCGGTAGACTGGGCGGTACACGAGATTCCCTGATCGCCGCCGACCTCAACCAGGACGGCAAGCCGGACCTCGCCATTGTGAGCCACGTTGGCGTCGTCTCCGCCCTCCTCAACCAGGGCGACGGCACCTTCCCGGGCGCGGTGAGCTACGCGGTTGGAGGGAACCTACTGATCGCCGCCGACCTCAACCAGGACGGCAGCCCAGACCTGGCCACGGCACAGCGCGACGTCCTCACGGTCCTCCTCAACCAGAGAAAGCCAGCCTTCAGCCTGGACGTGAACCGGAACGCTGTCCCTGACGAGTGCGAGACCCAGTTCCACCGCGGGGACCCAAACTCAAGCGGCACGACGGATATCTCCGACGGCCTAGCCATCTTCGGCTACCTCTTCCTCGGCTCGGAGTCACCCAGATGCCTCGAGTCCGCGGACGTGAACAACGACGGCGCGATCGACCTCTCTGACGGGATCGCTATCCTCAACTGGCTCTTCACGGGGGGACTCGAACCTGCGGCGCCCGGCCCACCTTCCGCGCCTTGCGGCCCTGATTCCGACATACCAGGGTCCGCTGGGGACCTCGGGTGCGAGACCTACAGTGCGTGCCCGTAGCCCGAGCGATGGGCATCCTCGTCTCGCGCCAACCCCGAGTCAAGATAGCCATGGGCTGAAGCTGGTGGTTTGTTTCGGCACTGGAAGTGCCGATTGAGCTTCTGCCGCACCCCGCTCACCGCAACCTGCCGCGCGATCGACAGCAGCGTATGCACATGCTCGTTCGCCACCCCCGAGCTGAAGTCCCCAGGTCCCAGTGCTACCCTCCCTCGGGGATACGATACCCGGGAGAAACTGCGCTCTTTCCCCGTAACCATCCTGGATCCCGGCCCCTTGAGGGTATGGAATGGTAAGCGTCATGGGTCCACCGGGTGTCACGCGGGCGGTGATCGAGAAGGCGCAGGCCGGCGACCGCGCCGCCTTCGACGCCCTGGTCGCAGCGCACCGCGATCGCATCGAGCGGCACGTCCGGGAGAGCCTTGGCGCTCGGCTGCGGGGGCGCTGCGAGGTGGACGACGTGCTCCAGGAGACCTTCCTCCGGGCCTTCCAGTCGCTCGGGCGGTTCGAGTGGAGGGACGAGGGATCGTTCCTCTCGTGGCTCAAGACCATCGCGAGCCACGTGGTCCTCGAGGCCGCGAGCCGCGACGCGCGCGACCTCTCGGTGCCCCTCGAGCGGGACGTCCCCGATAGTTGCGTGGAGCCGGAGAAGGAGCTGCGGCGGGCCGAGCGCTTCGACCGCCTCGAGGCCGCGCTCGAGGGCCTCAGCCCAGAGCACCGGCAGGTGATCCGCCTCGCGAGGCTCGAGAAGCTCCCCTTGAAGGAGGTGGCGAGACGGATGGACCGCACGCCGAACGCGGTCAAGCAGCTCCTCTGGCGCGCGCTCCAGAAGCTCCAGGCCGCCTTCGGGGACACCGAGAGCCTCCACCTCCCGCCCCGGAGCCTCGAGAGCTCGGGAGGGCCCCATGGCGAGTGACCCTCACGACCCCAAGGCGGACCTCCTCTGGGAGTACGTGGACCGCATCAACGCCGGCGAGCCGATCGACGAGGCCAGGATCCGGGCCGACCACCCCGAGGCGGCGGACGCTCTCCTTGTGCAGCTCAAGGCCTTCACGCGCATCGGCGCGGCGGGGGCGGAAGGTAGCGGCGAGGAAGCGCCGCTCGGCGTCCTCGGCGACTACCGCCTCCTGCGTCCGGTGGGCCGCGGCGGCATGGGCGTCGTCTACGAGGCGCGGCAGGCGTCGCTCGAGCGCCGCGTGGCCTTGAAGGTCCTGCCGGCCGGGCTCCTCACGGACTCGAGGGCCATCGCCCGCTTCGTGCGCGAGGCCAAGGTGGCGGCGGGGCTGCAGCACCCGAACGTCGTCCCGGTCTTCGGGCTCGAGGTCCAGGCCAACACGCCGTACTTCACGATGGAGATGGTCGACGGCGAGACGCTGGCCCAGAGGCTGGCCCGCCTGCGCGCCGGGGAGGCGGGTGCCGCCGAGGTCGACGCCCGCTACTGCTTCGAGATGGCCCTCGCCTTCGCGGGAGCCGCCGAGGGACTCCAGCACGCGCACCAGAAGGGCGTGATCCACCGGGACCTGAAGCCCTCGAACCTGATCCTCGACCGTGGGAGCGACCAAGGAGGGAGCTCCCACGGGCGGCTGCGCATCCTCGACTTCGGCCTGGCGCGCCTCGAAGGGCAGGAGAGCCTCACGCTGACCGGCGACTTCGTCGGCACCCCCGCGTACATGAGCCCCGAGCAGGCGAGGGCGCGGAAGATCGGCATCGACCACCGCACGGACGTCTACTCGCT
>JACQVW010000406.1 GCA_016209535.1 Planctomycetota bacterium
CGCTGGATCCCGGTCCCCAAGCGGGAGGTGGACAAGCCCTTCCTGATGGCGGTCGAGTACGTCTTCTCGATCAAGGGCCGCGGGACCGTGGCCACGGGCCGCATCGAGCGCGGCAAGGTCCGGATCGGCGATCCCGTCGAGATCGTCGGGCTCCGCGACACGCAGAAGACGACCGTGACGGGCGTCGAGATGTTCAACAAGACGCTCGACTCGGGCGAGGCCGGCGACAACGTCGGCTGCCTGCTGCGCGGCACCGAGAAGAACGACATCGAGCGCGGCCAGGTCCTGGCCAAGCCGGGCTCCATCACGCCCCACACGAAGTTCGAGGGCGAGGTGTACGTCCTGACCAAGGAGGAGGGCGGCCGCCACACGCCGTTCTTCAGCGGCTACCGGCCCCAGCTCTACTTCCGGACGACGGACGTGACCGGGGCCCTCAACCTCCTGGGCGGCGCGGAGATGTGCATGCCCGGAGACAACATCACCGTGCAGATCGAGCTCGGGAAGCCCGTCGCCATGGAGGAGCAGGTCCGCTTCGCCGTCCGCGAGGGCGGCCGGACCGTCGGCGCGGGCGTCGTCACCAAGATCCTCGAGTAAGGGCAGCCCGGCGCCGCGAGCGCCCGGTGCGTGGCGTGCGTGGCTCATGACCTGGCTGCTGCCCGGTCGTGGGCCATGCGTGTTTTCCGGACCCCAAGAGGCCTTGCCATGAGACGCACCCTTCGCTCCGCCCCGGTCTGCCTCTCCCTGGCCTTGTGCCTTCCCCTCCCGGGAGCGGCCCTCGCCCAGGGCGCGCTCCGCGCCGCCCACCTGCGCGCCGAATCCAAGGTGGATCCGCTCGGGATCGACGTCCTCGAGCCGCGCCTGAGCTGGATCGTCGAGTCCGACCGCCGCGCCGAGCGGCAGACGGCCTACCGGGTCCTCGTCGCGTCGAGCGCCGAGGCCCTCGGCGAGGACCGCGGAGACCTCTGGGACTCGGGGAAAGTCGCGAGCGACGAGACCACCGGGGTCGCCTACGCAGGGAAGCCCCTCGCCTCGGGCCAGCTCTGCCGGTGGAAGGTCATGGTCTGGGACCGGGACGGCAGGCCCTCGGCCTGGAGCGCGCCGGCCCTCTGGTCCATGGGCCTCTTGCGCGCCGAGGACTGGAAGGCCGCCTGGATCGGCTTCGACCGGCCGCTCGCCGAGAAGGTGTCCGTGGCGTCGCTCAGGCTCCCGCCGCCGCGCTATCTGCGGAAGGGCTTCTCCCTCACGAAGCCCGTCCGCCGGGCCACGGCCTACGCATCGGCCCTGGGCCTCTACGAGCTGCGCCTGAACGGGCGGCGCGTGGGGAACGACTGGTTCACGCCGGGCTGGACCGATTACGACAAGCGGGTCTACTACCAGACCTACGACGTGACGGGGCTCGTCCAGCAGGGCGACAACGCCGTCGCGGCGGTCATCGCCGACGGCTGGTACGCCGGCTACCTCGGCTTCGGCGGCGAGCGCGACCACTACGGGACGAGGATCCGGCTCCTCGCACAGCTCGAGATCGAGCACGCCGACGGATCGAAGACCGTCGTCGCGTCGGGGCCCGACTGGAAGGCCTCGACGGGGCCCCTCCTCGAGGCGGACTTCCTCATGGGCGAGGCGTTCGACGCGCGGCGGGCCATGCCCGGCTGGGACGACGCGGGCTTCGACGACGCGGGCTGGAGCGCCGCCGACGTGACCCCGCGAATCGCCGCCCTCGTCCAGGCGCACCCCGGCCCGCCGGTGCGGGAGCTCGAGCCCCTCCGGCCCGTGGCCATCACGGAGCCCGCGAAGGGCCGCTTCGTCTTCGACCTGGGCCAGAACTTCGCCGGGGTCGCGCGCCTCCGCGTCCGCGGGGCCGCGTCGGGCCAGGAGATCACGCTGCGCCACGCCGAGGTGCTGAACCCCGACGGCACGATCTACACGACGAACCTCCGCAGCGCCCGCGCGACGGACCGCTACATCGCCGCGGGCCGCGGCGAGGAGACCTGGGAGCCGCGCTTCACCTTCCACGGGTTCCGCTACGTCGAGGTCTCGGGCTACCCGGGCCGGCCGGGCGAGGACGCGGTCGCGGGGATCCCCCTCTCGAGCACGACCCCCGCCGCCGGGAGCTTCCGGTGCTCGAACCCGATGCTCGACAAGCTCTTCTCGAACATCTCCTGGACGCAGCGGATGAACTTCATCGACGTCCCCACGGACTGCCCGCAGCGCGACGAGCGGCTCGGGTGGACCGGCGACGCCCAGATCTACATCCGCGCGGCCTGCATGATCGCGGACACCCAGGCCTTCTACACCAAGTGGCTCGCCGACCTCGCCGACGCCCAGCGCGCGGACGGCTCGTTCCCCATGGTGGCGCCGCTCAAGTCGAAGGGCGTCTCGGGCGACGGCGGGCCCGCCTGGGCCGACGCGGGCGTCATCTGCCCCTGGACCGTCTACGACGTCTACGGCGACCGGCGGGTCCTGGAGCGGCACTACGAGGGCATGAGGCGCTACGTGGAGTTCACGCGCAAGCGCTGCAATCCCGAGCTCCTGCCGCCCGACAAGTTCCACTGCTTCGGGGACTGGCTCAACATCGGGGACAACACGCCGACCGACGTCATCTTCATGGCCTACTTCGCCCACTCGGCGGCCCTCGTGGCCCGGGCGGCCGAAGCGCTGGGGAAGCCCGGCGACGCGCAGGAGATGCGCGGGCTCTTCGAGCGGGTCCGGGAGAGCTTCGCCGTGGCCTACGTGAGCCCCGAGGGCCGCGTCCAGGGCGACACGCAGACCGGCTACGCGCTCGCGCTCCAGTTCGACCTCCTCGACGGCGAACGGCGCGAGCGGGCAGCGAGGCGCCTGATCGAGCTGATCGAGGGGAAGGGCTGGCGCCTCTCGACGGGCTTCATCGGCACGAAGGACCTCATGCTCGTCCTCTCGAGGATCGGCCGCGAGGACGTGGCCTTCAGGCTCCTCGAGAGCACCGCGTTCCCCTCCTGGGGCTTCTCGATCCAGCACGGGGCGACGACGATCTGGGAGCGGTGGGACGGCTGGACCCCCGAGAAGGGCTTCCAGGACGCCGGCATGAACTCCTTCGCCCACTACTCCTTCGGCGCGGTCTACCAGTGGATCTGCGAGAACGTGGGCGGGATCCGCACCGAAGGGCCGGGCTTCAAGCGCCTCACGATCCGGCCGCGCCCCGGTGGGAGCCTCTCGTGGGCCCGCACGAGCTACCGGTCGATCCGCGGCGAGGTCGCCACGGACTGGAGCCAGCAAGGCGCGGTCTTCCGTCTGTCCGTCACGGTCCCCGCCAACGTGACCGCGGTGGTCCACGTGCCCGCGGTGGACCCGAAGGCGGTCCTCGAGGGCGGTAAGCCGGCCTCCGAGGCCGAGGGCGTGAGGCTTGTCGAGGCGGGGGAAGGCGAGGCGGTCTTCGAGGTCGGCTCGGGCCCCTACGAGCTCACGTCGCGGATCGCCCGTTGAGGGGCGGAAGGAGGAGACCATGGCGAGCACGAGCACCATCGAGAAGGCCTACGAGATCGCGCGGGAGCGCTACGCCGAGCTCGGGGTGGACGCGGACCGGGCCCTCGAGCGCCTCGCGAGGGTCTCGATCTCGCTCCACTGCTGGCAGGGGGACGACGTGGGCGGCTTCGAGAGGCCCGGGGGTGAGCTCGGCGGCGGCCTCGCCGTCACCGGGAGCTATCCCGGCAAAGCCCGCACGCCCGACGAGCTGCGGCGCGACGCCGAGACGGCCCTCGCCCAGGTCCCGGGCCGCCACCGCTTCAACCTGCACGCGATCTACGCCGAGACGGGGGGCGCGAGGGTCGAGCGGGACGAGCTCGGGCCCGAGCACTTCCGCCGCTGGATCGACTGGGCCCGCGAGCGCGGCCTCGGCCTCGACTTCAACCCCACCTTCTTCGCCCACCCGCGCGCCGCGGACGGCTTCACGTTGAGCCACGCCGACGAGGGCACGCGCCGCTTCTGGATCCGCCACGGCGCAGCCTGCCGCAGGATCGGCGCCGCCATGGGGAAGGCCCTCGGGACCCCCTGCATCGCGAACGTCTGGATCCCCGACGGCTCGAAGGACGCGCCCGCCGACCGGCGAGCGCCCCGGGAGCGCCTCGCCGCCGCCCTCGACGAGGTCTTCCGGGAGCCCCTCGACCCGAAGCACGTCCTCGACGCGGTCGAGCCCAAGCTCTTCGGGATCGGCTCCGAGAGCTACGTGGTGGGCTCCCACGAGCTCTACCTCGGCTACGCGGTGCGCCGCGGGAAGCTCCTCTGCCTCGACTCGGGCCACTTCCACCCCACGGAGTCCATCGCCGACAAGGTCTCGGCGGTCCTCCTCTGGCTCGACGCGCTCCTGCTCCACGTGAGCCGCGGGGTGCGCTGGGACTCGGATCACGTGGTGGTCCTCTCGGACGAGACGCGGGCAATCGCCCAGGAGGTCGTGCGCGGCGGGTACCTCGACCGGGTCCACATCGGCCTCGACTTCTTCGACGCGAGCGTGAACCGCGTCGCGGCCTGGGTCGTGGGCCTGCGGGCGACCCTCCAGGCCCTGCTCCTGGCCCTGCTCGAGCCCGCGGAGCTCCTGCGGCGCCGCGAGGTCGAGGGCGACCTCACGGCTCGCCTCGCCCTCCAGGAGGAGGCGAAGGCCCTGCCCGCGTGCGCCGTGTGGGACTACGCGTGCCTGAAGGGCGGCGTCCCGGTGGGCGCGGCCTGGCTCGAGGCGGTCCAGCGGTACGAGCGGGAGGTGCTGGCGGGGCGGTGACCGCCCTCGCCCCGACCGTCACTGCTGCACGCACACACCGTCGATGCACACGCGGCCCGCGCCGCAGGCGGTGCCGTTGGGGGCAGGGACGTTGCTGCAGGTCTGGGTCATCTCGTTGCAGGAGTCGAGGGTGCAGGGGTTGCCGTCGTCGCAGCGGTTGACGAACTGGCCCATGACGCAGGGCTGGCAGAAGGTCCCCGCGCCGTCGTCGGTCGCGCCGTCGCAGTCGTTGTCCCGGTTGTCGCAGACCTCCTGGGCGTTCGGGTTGACCCTGGCGTCCATGTCGTCGCAGTCCTGGGGCGGAGAGAAGCCGTCCCCGTCCTGGTCCTGGGCCTGGCACGCGCCGGCCACGCAGCGCGCGCCCGGCGGGCAGACCAGCCCGCAGTCGCCGCAGTTCTGCGTATCGCTCGTGAGGTCGATCCCGTCATCGGCCTGGCCGTCGCAGTCGTTGTCCCGGTGGTCACAAACTTCCGGGGCGCCGGGGCGGGTCTGGGGATCCTGGTCGTCGCAGTCCTGGGGCTGCGGGAAGCCGTCCTGGTCGTTGTCGACGAAGCAGTCCTGCGGGCAGCTCGCCGGGCTCTCGCCCGGGTCGCACTGGCCGTTGCCGCAGAACGGCGGCTCGGCGCAGTCGGGCATGCCGTTCATGTTCCTGTCGGGGAAGGCGAAGCAGCCCTGGACGATCGCCTCGAGCTTCGCGACCCGCGACTCCAGGTCCCCTTGGGCCTGGGCGCAGGGGACGGGCGCGGGTCCGCCCAGGAAGAGATAGCTGAGGAGATAGACGGCGTCGCTGATATCGCGGGCCCCGGACCCGTTCACGTCGCCGTTCTCGATGCCGGCACCCCCGCCCCGACCGGCGACCTGCGCAGCGACCACGAGCCTCTCGACGATGCGCGCCGCGAGGAAAACGACGACCGCCACGAGCAGCAAGGCAAGGAACCTCTTCATCTCAGACCCTCCGGAACGGATTGACGGATTTCGGGACTTGTACGCGCCTACCCCGTGACCTCGAGAGGCCATTGTACCGCGTGGCCGCGCCGCCGATATGGCCCCAGCGCGGCGCACCGGAGGAAGGCCTTCGTGCCCCCTCCGAGGTCCGCGACGGCGACCTAGGACGGAGGAGGGTGGCCCGCGCCGGCGGCGAGCCGCTCGAGCGCCCGCGCCACGGCCTCGGTCCCCATCGCGGCGAGCTGCGTGCCCCACTTGTTGCCGGGGACGTTGACCGAGGCGCCCTTCGCGACCAGCCGCTCGACGGCGCCCACGTGGTCGCCGCCGCGATGGCCGCAGTGGGCGGACCCGTGCGCCGCCCAGCCGAGGGGCGGGCTGCCGAACTCCTCGTCCCGGAGGTCCACGGGAGCGCCGCGCGCGAGCAGGAGGTCGAGGACGGCCGTGTTCCCGTGCCACGCCGCCCAGTGGAGCGGCGTCGCGCCGTGCTGGCCGCGCGCCGTCAGGTCCGCACCGGCATCGAGGAGCTGCTCCGCGATCGCGACGCGGTCGAAGCGCGCCGCCACCTCGAGGAGCGTCGAGCCGACTCCGACGCCGGTGTAGAGCGACACGTAGCCTCCCGGCGCATCGCCGGTCGACCGGGCCCTGAGGAGCGCAGGGTCCGCGCGCAGCGCCGCGCGGACGTCCTCGAGGCGCCCGAGCGCGCAGCGGAGGTGCACGTCGGCCTCCGCTCCACGGTCGATCAGGAAACCGGAGACCTCCGGCCGCTCGCGGACGAGCCACTGGGCGGGCGTGCCGCAGTGGTCGAGGTCGCGGATGTCGATCCCCGCGCCGTGATCGAGGAGCCACGCCGCGATACGCACGGTCGCCGCGAAGTGGAGCGGCGTCATCCCGTCCGGGCCCCGCGCGTTGACGATCGCGGGGTCGGCCCGGAGGAGCTCCTCGAGCCTGTCGACCCGGTCCAGACCCGCGGCCGCGTGCGCGTCGACCGTGGCGCCGCGCTGGATGAGCAAGGCCGCGAGGTCGCCGTCGTCTCGACGCACGGCTGCATGGAGGGCGGACCATCCTCCCGCCGACCAGCGGCTCCGGGCGTCGATGTCCGCCCCGTGCTCGAGGAGGAGGTCGACCATGGCGCGGTCGCCCCGCCCGGCCGCGCACACCATCGCCGACGCGTCGAAGTCGAACCAGAGAGAGTCGATCTCGCCGGCGAGCGACGCGTCGGAACGCAGCGCCTCGCGAGCCAGGGCAATGTCGCCCGCCTTGACGGCCTTCACGAACGTTTCCCTCGCGGCTTCCATCTCGGCACCTCCCGGGAAGGGCAATCCTACTCGACCGCGGCGGTCTTCCCCACCCCGGAGACGGCGAGCCGGACGCGTCCCCGGCTACGGCCTCACCGCCCGGCGCCGAGGATCCCGAACGCCGGGGCGGCTACGCCCCGACCACCTCGAGGCGGAAGTAGACGGCGCCGGACCGCTTGGGGCTGCGGACGAGCCGCACCCGGTGCCCGAGGACCTCGGAGAGGAGGCAGCCTGCGGAGTCCCTCCGAGCCTCCACGTACCCGTCTTTCCGGAAGTGAAGCACCTTGAAGCTCAGCTTCTTCCCGCGCGCGTCGACGATCCAGTACTCCCGAGCTCCCGCCGCGTGGTAGAGCTCGCGCAGGACCTTAGTGTCCTTCTTCACCGACGAGTCGCTCACGCACTCGACGACCAGGTCCGGGGAACCCTCGACCTCCACGTAGCGGCCTTCCTCCCCCGAAGCCTTCGGCACCAGCTTCACCCGGCCCGATGCGAGGGTCTCGTCCAAGATGAGGAGGACATCGGGCTCGGCCGAGAGGTCTGCGATGGGGGAGGAGACCCTCGTCTTGTCGATGAAGACCAGTCCCTTCTCGGGCTCCTGCAGCAGCGCTATCAGCTTGCCGGCGACCGCCGACTTCGGAGTCCCGTGGGTGAAGACGTCTTCCGGCGACATGTCCACCTCCAACCGTCCGGCCACCCAGTCGATCCGGCCGCGCTCCGGGAACGCATCCGAGCGGGCCCACCTCCTGAACCTCTCGAGGCTCGTGATGCCGGCCGGGATCTCGATCCCCTCGGGCTGAAGGACGATCACGGGCTCGGCGGCGATGCTGGTCACGCGACCCATTGTAGCGGTCCAGGCCGTCGATGAAAGGCATGGCATACGGCCTCACCGCCCGGCGCTCACGATCCGGAGCGCGATGTCCTCGCCCACCTCGGGCGACTCGAGCGTGCGCCGGCCGCCCGCGTGCTCGAAGGCCTCCTGCTTCTCGACCGCCCCCGTGAGGGGGCCC
The DNA here is from genome assembly GCA_016209535.1 of Planctomycetota bacterium. Classification (GTDB taxonomy): domain Bacteria; phylum Planctomycetota; class UBA8108; order UBA8108; family SXIK01; genus JACQVW01. Next base: position 7,992 of record JACQVW010000406.1, read on the forward strand.
ACCCACTCGGCCCGGTAGGAGCCGGCGGGCAGCTCGAGGACGAGGCTCAGCCGCGAGGGCCCCGGCGGCGCCTGGAAGGGCGACGCGCCGGCCTTCCACTCGAAGTCCACCTGGGGATCGGTGCGCTCGAGCTTGAGGTCCTCGAAGCTCTTGCCCGCGAAGTACTGGGCCTTGAGGCCGCCCCCGGCGCCGCCCGGGAGGAAGAGCCTCGCGGCCGGCACGACCTCCTTCCGCTGCGACGGGCTCGACCAGGAGAGCCTCGCCGCCGCCGTGCCGCCGGCCTGGAAGTGCTCGAGCTTGAGCTCGTAGCGCTTCCTCGCCTCGAGGGCGATCGCGCCCGAGCCCTCCTTGTCCGCGTGGTCCGTCCAGTCGTCGACGAGGAGCCGCCCGTCGACCCAGAGCCGCACGCCGTCGTTCGAGAGCGTGTGGAACGTGTAGGTCTCGGTGTGGAGGGGCTCCACGAGCCCCGTCCACCGCACGGAGAAGGGGCCCGCGCCCCGCTGGCGGTGGACGTACACCGCGTGCTCCTTCCCGGGCCTCGACAGGGCGCGCGCGAGGAAGCCCGGCGGCACGCCCCCGGCGACGAGCGAGCGGTCCGGGGCCATCGCGACGAAGTCGAAGCCCTCGACGAAGCGCTTCAGCACCGCGAGCTGAGCGCGGAGCGCCGGCCCGCCGCCGCCCGGCGCGCTGGGCACGGCCGTCCCGGCCTCGTGCTCGGGCGTGAAGGAGTAGTCGAGGTTCGAGTAGACCGCGCCGCCCGCCAGGAGGAAGTCCCAGGCCTCGGTGCGGTACGGCAGGTCCTCGGAGCCGCGGAAGCCGGTCTCGTCGAAGGCGATGGGTCTCGCGAAGGCCCAGTTCTCCTCCACCGCCCGCGGCGGATAGGCGTAGTGGAAGTTGAAGACCGAGACCGCCGGGTGGGGGTCCTGGACCTTCGCGTGCCCGTTCGCGATGTTCTGGGCTATCAGGTGCCGCGCCGGCAGGCCCTTCTCGGTCTCGGCGATGGCCTCGGCGATCCGGTGCTGCCACTCGAGGGTCACGCCGCCGAAGTAGGGCTCGTTGCACACCTCGAAGTAGACGTTGTCGAAGCCGTTCAGCTCCCCGACGACGCGGCGCGTGAAGGCGAGCTGGACCTCGAGGAGGTCCGGGTGCTTCAAGGTGAAGGCCTCCTCGCGCGGGATGGCTCCGATCCCGTTCACGTTGTTCTCCGCGCTCATGGGGCAGGCCTTCCAGAGGACGTCCTCGTACATGGGGCAGAAGAGCACGAGCTCGACCACGATCCCCCGCTGGCTCGCCTCGCCGACGAAGTCCTTGAGCCGGAGGAAGTAGGCCTCGTCCCAGCGCTCGAGGTCGAGCTTGCCCTCGCCATCGAACCCTCCCGGCTCCAGGGTGCGAGCCCAGGGGCAGGTGTACCGCCCGGGATGCGGCGCCAGGGTGTTCCCCTGGATCCCGAAGGAGCCCGGGACCTCGCGGTACGTACCCGAGAAGGTGCGCGTGAGGTTGAAGCCGCGCGAGCGGAGCTCGTCGAGGTAGGGACGGTAGTCGAAGTCGAGGTTGAGGACCGCGCCGTAGTGCTCGCCCGAGGTGACGAGGACCGCGGGCTTGCCGCGGAAGAGGAAGTACCGGGGGCTCTCGGGGTGGAGCGAGAGGGGCGTCGCGCCCCCGGCGGGGGGAGCCGGCCCGCCCGCCGGTGCCGGCGCGGCAGGGGCCGGCGCGGCCGCCGTCTTCGCCTCGCCGGCGGCCTCGACCCTGTGGACCGCCAGTGCCCAGTCCTCGGCGCCCTCCGAGACGGAGACCGGGGTCCGCTCCGAGCCCTCGAGGAGCCCGCCGTGCTGGCTCTCGCCCGTCCGCGGGTTGTACCACGTGCCGTCGTACCTCCCCGGCTCGAGGCGCAGTGCGGCCTTGCCACCCTTCGGGAAGTAGAGGGCGTAGTGCTTCCCCGGCTCGGCGAGGCACAGGAGGTCTCCCTCGACCACGAGGTCCGGCCGCGGCTCGAGCCTCCACCACCGGAACCACGCGAAGAAGTCGAGCATGTGCTTGTAGCCCACGAGCATCGTCATCGTCTCGTCGCCGCGGCCGTTGAGCCAGCCGCCGCCCGAGTCGGGCCCCCAGCCCGTGCCGCGGTCGGCCCGCTCGCCCGTGGTCTGGTAGCAGCCCGCCATGGAGATCTCCCAGGCGAGGCGGCGCCGGTTGTCGGCCGACCGCGCCGGGGTCTTCCGGTTCCCGCCCCACCCCACGGGGTAGTGGTCCTCGTAGCCGTACTCCTCGTTCACCTGCGGGATGATCCGCCCCGTCTTGGCCTGCCGCTCGCGGTTGGAGAGCATGAAGCGGTAGCCTCCGGCCTCGTCCCAGCTCTGGTACATGGCGAAGTCGGCCCAGGGCGATGTCATGAAGCGGAAGTCGCCGTGGCCGTGGGTCGACGTGAGGTGGTCGTAGGGGTCGCGCTCCTTCAGGTAGGTCCCCATGGCGTTCGCCCACTCGTCGGTCCGGAAGTGACGGTACTCGTTCGAGACGTCCCACAGGACGTTCGAGAACGCCGCGAGGCGCGCCGCGGCGTAGCGGTAGTAGCGCCTCTCGTCCTCGCCCCCCATGCCGGCCTTGCCGAAGGGGTCCATGCCGGGCTTGTTGCCGTCGACGTAGAAGATCAACGACACGACGATGTCGAGCTCGCGCGCCGCCCGCAGCATCCGCTCGCACTTTCGCCAGTGCTCGAGCTCGAAGCGCGTGACGTCGAAGCCTGGGTCTCGCCAGTCCCCGGGACGCGCCGCAACCCAGGGGTTCAGGCGGAACTGGAACTTCTCGGTGGGGTAGACGTTCTCGAACCAGTCGCGGCCGTCCTTCACGTGGCCGTTGAGGGCGGCCCGGACGCGGTTCACCTTGAGCCTCGCGAGGCGCTCGAGGATCGACGCTATCGTCGCGTCGTCCCATCCGAGGAGCCAGTAAGCCGTGGTCCCGTTCCAGAAGTAGCGCTCGCCGGTCCCCTCCCAGACGAAGTGCCAGGGGTGGTCCCGGTCGACGCGCACGAGGCCGCGGCGCTTCGAGCTCACCGCCTCGAACGTGCCCCAGTGCCGCGCGACCTCTTCGCCACTGTCCCCGTCGCGGTACTCGACCCGGTACGTGTACCGCCCCGGCTTCGCCGGCAGGAAGCGGATGCGGTGCACCGTGCCGTCCCGGGAGTCGCAGAAGCCGTCGACCTCGAGCGGGGTCGAGCCCTCGAGGCCGAAGCTCCCCCGGACCGAGGCCTCCATGAAGGGGTTCCCGGCGCGCGGCGCGTCCACCCGGACTGTCACCTCGAGGAAGTCGTAGGCCTCGACGCGCTCGGCCGAGGCCGTGAAGGCCACGCGGGGCGGGGCTGGGCGGGCGAAGGACGGCAGCGAGAGGGCGAGGACGAGGACGGCGACGACGGCGGATGCGCGGGCAAAGGCAGCGGCGCTGGGGCTCATGGCGTTGGCTCCGTGAGGTGCGGTGGGAAGCGTGCATTCCAACCCCGCGCCGGCCGGGCGTCAACGGGATCGCGGGCGATGAGGAGGAGCCCCAGGGACGCGGCGAGCCGCCGCCGGAATGCCTGCGCGAGGAGGAGCGGCGAGTGTCGCACGGAAGGGGATGGTACCGGGCGGGGTGAGAGAGGGGAAGGGCGGCAAGGGCTGGAGGAGCCGGGCGGCTGCCGGCCGGAGCCTCACGTCCCCCGCCCAGCCTCGCTCTCCCCCCGCAGCCTCTGGCGGTGGTACTTGAGGCCGGGGACGAAGAAGCTCGCGGCGCTCACGAGGCCGAAGAGGGTGAGGCCGACCTCGGGGAAGAGCGCCATGGCGCCCGCCGTGAGGAAGTTGGCCGCGGCCTGGACGTAGAACGCGCCGGTCAAGATCCCCGCCTTCACGGTGAAGACCATGCCGCCGATGAGGGCCAGGACCGGCGAGAGCGTCAGGACCTCGAGGCCGAGGAGGATCTCGACGAAGAAGAGCATCACGCTTGCGGCCACGCTCGCGCCCCAGACGTGGGCCACCTGCTTCTCGACGAAGGTGATGGGCCCGGCGCGGCGCCGCAGGGCCCAGAAGATCGCGGCCCAGGTCCCGAAGCCGAGGGTCCAGATGGCGATGTACGGCCCGGGCGACTTGACCTCGCGCCACGCGAGCCAGTTCGTCGCCACGCAGAGGACGATGAGCGCCACGCTGTGCCACATCCAGAGGAGGCCCCAGTTCTCGAGGACCGCCGCGTGGTGGGTCTCGCGAAGGGCGCGGCTTATCAGGAGCCGGATCCCCGTGGACCGCGCCGAGATCGTCTCGCCCTGGAGGTACCGCTCCAGGTCGTCCGCCAGGGCCGCCGCCGAGGGGTAGCGGAGCTCGGGGGGCTTCTGGAGGCACTTGAGCGCGATCATCTCGAGGTCCCGGTCGGCGCGCGGGTTCAGGAGCCGCGGCGGAAGCGGATCCTGCTCGAGGACCGAGAGCAACGTGTCGACGGGGCTCGCCGCCTGGAAGGGCGGCCTCCCCGTGAGGAGCAGATAGAGGACCGCACCCAGCGAGTAGACGTCGCTCGCCGGCCCGAGCCGGCCCCGGCTCCCGGCCGCCTGCTCGGGGGGCATGTAGCTCGGCGTCCCGAGGATGGCGCCGCTCTGGGTGAGGCTCGCGCCCGCCTCGATCCGCTTCGCGAGGCCGAAGTCCGTGACGTGGGGCGAGCCCCCGCGGTCGATGAGGATGTTCTGCGGCTTAAGGTCCCGGTGGAGGACGCCGCGCTGGTGGGCGTAGTGCACGGCGCGCGCCACCGGGAGGAGCACTCGCGCCGCCTCCTGGGGCGGGAGCGGCCCCTCGGCGAGCCGGCGCGCGAGGGTCGTGCCCTCGATGTACCGCATGGTGAAGTAGGGCTGGCCGTCGCAGGAGCCGACCTCGAAGACCGTGGCGATGTTGGAGTGGTCCAGGCGCGCCGCGGCCTCGGCCTCGGCGCGGAACCGGGCCGCCTCGGCGGCCGAGGCCTGGGCTCCGCGGAGGAGGACCTTCAGCGCCACGAGCCGGTCCAGGCTGCGCTGCCGCGCCACGTACACGATGCCCATGCCGCCGCGGCCGAGCTCCTCGAGGACCTCGTAGTCGCCGAAGGCCCGCGGCAGGTTGGGCGCGTCCTGCGAGCCCGGCCCGAGCGGCGCCGGCGCGGCCGGCGCCGGCGGCGGGACGGCGCTGGCCCCCCGAGCCGGCGCCCTCGCGAGCTCGTGGGCCACCACCGCGGTCCCCCACAGCTCGCGCAGCTCGCGACTGATCTCCGGGTGCTCGCGCGCGGCCGCCTCGAGGTCCGCCAGGCGGCCTTCGCGCCGCTCGCGCGCGAGGTCCTCGAGGACCCTGGCGAGGAGCGCGTCGCGTTCCGGCGGTCCCTGTGGGGACTCCGGTCTCTGGGGTCCCTGCGGAGCCTGCGATCCTCTCGGAGCCTGTGGGGCCTGCTGCCCATGCGGTTCCTGCGCTCCTTGCGGCGGACTGAAGCCATGAGGAGCCTGCGGAGGCTGGGGGGCCTGTTCGGCCCGTGGGGCCTGCGGGCCCTTCATGGGCCGGACGAGCTCCCGTCCTCGCCGAGGGCCGCCCGGAGGCGCCGCAGGGCCCGCAGGTACCGCATGCTCGCCGCGGGCTCGCTCAAGCCCAGGGCCGCCGCCACCTCCTGGTTCGAGAGGTCCTCGAGGTGGCGCATGAGGATGACCTCGCGGTCGTCATCGTCCATGGCGGCGACGGCCGCCTCGAACCGCCTCGCGAGCTCCTCCCGGATCGCCGCCGACGCCGGCGTGAGCCCCGCCGCCTCGAGCCGGCCGATGAGCTGGATCGAGGACTGGCTCGAGAAGGGCGCGGCCTCGAGGCGCTGCTCGCGGTCCACCGAACGGCGGCCCGCGGCGCGGTGGCGGCGGTGGGCGTCGATGATCCGGTCCCGCGCGATGTGCCGGATCCAGAGGTGGAAAGGCATGGCCGGATCGCGCAGGTACTCGGGCAGGCGGCGGCTCGCCTCGAGGAGCGTCTCCTGGAGGACGTCGCTCGCGTCGACGCGGGCCGCCTCGGCCCGGTCGAGCCGCAGCTCGACCATACGCCGCAGCGCCTCGCGGTGCCGGGCGAGCAGGCGGTCCACCGCGCCGGGGTCTCCCTCCCGCGCTTTCGCGATGAGCTCCTGCGTCTCGGTCGCATCGGGCCACATGGGGATTGGGCCCATTCTACCAAGACTCTGCGCAGCGCATCAGGCCGGCGCGACCGGCGCGACCGGCGCGACCGGCGAGGCCGGCCCGCACCAGCGCTCGATCGCCCGCCGCAGGTCCTCCGCCCGGATGGGCTTGGGGAGGTAGTCGTCCATGCCTGCCTCGATGCACTTCTCCCGGTCGCCCCTCATGGCGTTGGCCGTCAGCGCGATGATGGGGACGCGGACGCCGAGATCCGATTCGATCCGGCGGATCTCCTCCGTCGCCGCGAGCCCGTCCAGGACGGGCATCTGACAGTCCATGAGGACGAGGCCGCACCGGGTCTTCGCGTAGGTCTCGACGGCCTCCTTGCCGTCCGACGCGACCAGGACCTCGAAGCCCAGCTTCTCGAGCATCCTGCGCGCCACCCGCTGGTTCACCCCGTTGTCCTCGGCGAGCAGCACCTGCGTGCGCGGCGCCCCGCCGGCGGCCTGGAAGGCAGGCGCGACGACAGGCGAGGCGGTCGATCGACGAGATTCTCCTCCTGGCGGACCTTCCTCCCTGGCTCCGGCAGCCGCCGCGAGACTGTCGAAGAGCTGCGACGGGCGCGCCGGCTTGAGGAGGCACCTCGTGAGCCCGAGCTCCTTCTGCTTCGCCTGGGAGAGCGGCTCCGCCGAGGAGCTGAGCATGACGAGCCCGGGCTTGCGGCTCCAGGAGATCGTCTGGATCGCCCGGGCGAGCGCCTCGCCGCCCATCTCGGGCATCTGGTGGTCCAGGATGACCACCTGGAAGGCCTCACCTGCCCTGTACGCTTCCCGCAGCAGGCCGAGCGCCTCGGCTCCGGAC
>JACQVW010000402.1 GCA_016209535.1 Planctomycetota bacterium
CTACATCTACCCCCTCCCTGGGGAAAAAAGAGCGTGGTTCAGATCAGGCTCCATTCGGGTAACAGGAAAGAGCTCAGCAGGGGCAGTTTGGTAGGGGCAGTATCGTGGGAATGAACGCGTGGTTCAACGCCGGGTTCCACCCGGCGTTGAACCACGCCGAAAAAAGAGCCCCGACCAGAAGGTGGGGGAGGGAAGGTCTGGACGATGCTTGCGGTCCCCGGGTCAGCTTCTGGGGGCGCTCGGCAGCGCGTGCGGTGACTCATTTGTGCTGCTGTGATTCATCCTTTTATCTGTACCGGGAGGCCACAGACAAGGAAGAGAACTTCGTCGGCCGCGGCCGCCAGGCACTGGTGGGCCCTGCCTAGGGCGTCGCGAAAGGTCCGCCCAAGGGGGTACGGCGGCACGAGCCCCAGGCCTACCTCATTGGAGACGACGATCCACTCGGCGCGACTTCGCTCGTAGGCTGCGAGCAGAGCTTCCACCTCGGCCACAATGGCGGTCTCCGCCGTCAACAGAGGAGCATCCACGGGAAGACGCGTGAGCACGTTTCCGGCAAGCGCTGTGAAACAGTCCAGAAGCACGATCTCCGCGTCCACTCCAGCGGCCTCGATCGCTGCGCCTGCGCCCCGAGGAACCTCCAGGGTCCGCCAGCTTGAGGGTCTCTCTGCACGATGCCTCGCTATCCGCGCCACCATCTCAGCATCCGCGGACTCGGCAGTCGCCACGAAGAGGATGGAGCTGCCGCGCCCCGCCGCGAGCTTCTGGGCGTAGGCGCTCTTCCCGCTCCGCGCACCGCCGAGGATCAACGTCAGACGCCTTCCCATACACCTCCTGTGGTCTTCAGGACCTCGTACAAGGTCTCGAGGGACTGACGGAGATCCCGTTCGCTGAACACCTCGATGGTCAGTACACCCGAGAATCGGCTCTCGAGGAGGAATCGAGTCACGGTGTCGAGGTGCGCGCGGGGGATGTGTGCCAGGGACTGGTGGTCCCGCTCGGCGATCCCGTGGATGTGGACGACCCTCGTCCGGGGGAGCCCCCACCGGAGGTAGGGCAGCGGGTCGTGGCCGTCAAGCCACAGGTGGCCTACGTCCACGCAACGGCTTACGGGCACCCGCTCAAGCACCGGCTCGATGAAGTTGGGCGGGTACCCCTCGAGGTTCTCGACGGCCAGAAGCTCAGGGCTGCCGGCTTCCTCCGCCAGGAGTTCGAGGGCCCACGCGCTCTGGCGGCACCAGCGCTCAAGCGCGTCCTCGCGAGATCTGCCGACGTGCACGCCGGAGCGCTCCCCCCCAACGAGCTCTTTCCCGCAGAGGTGAACGACGTACGCACGCGGGACAAGCGGCCGCATCCGGGCAATGACCCGGCGGGCGCTCGCTACCGACCGCTGCCCAAAGTCGCCCGCATCGCCAAGCTCGAGGCCGAGCGGCAGGTGCACGGTGAAGCTCAGGCCGCAGGTCGAGGCGAGGGCGGAAAGCTCCTCCACAACCCCGGGCGGCGGCAGGTTACCTCCACCGTGTTCCGCCTCGAAGAGGACGAGCTCAACGTCGTCCACCAAGCCGGCAAGGTAGCGCACGTTGGGAAGGATATCGTCCGGGATAATGTAGGACGTCGTGCCGATCCGGAAGGGAAGTGGGAGGCCTCTCACGGTCGCACCTCTGCGCAGTGAACGAGCAGGACCACGAGCTCAGTGGATTCAATCGAAAGCCCGAGGATGTCCCCATTCACGCCCCCGAGCCTCTTGCGCGCCCCGGCGGCTATGCTCGCCGCGCAGAGGGCGGCTGCGGCCAAAGCCAAGACGGCGCGGAGGCCTCCGAGCGCCACCAAGCCCGCGGGCACGATGGCCCCCGCCGCGAGGGCGAGGATGCTTAGCCTCCCGGCGAGCTCCCGTCCCATGCCCTCGGGACGTGCGGGTGGCATCGTAGCGACGGCGAGGGCAAGCCAGCGTGCGGCGGCGGGTGCGAGGAGAAGACAGGAAGCGGAGCGGGCGGCCAGCGACGAAAGGCACGCAGCTTTGAGAATCAGAAAGAGCGTAAGGCCCGCCGCGCCAAAAGCACCCACGCGAGCATCCTTGAGGATCTCGAGCCGGCGTTCGCGGGTACCCGGAGCGAGCAGAGCATCGAAGGAGTCGGCGGTTCCGTCGAGGTGAAGGAAACCCGTCAGGCCGGCCCACACGGCGGTGAGGACGGCGCCGATGACGGGGGGCGGCAGCACTCGTTCGAGCCCACGGCTTGCGGCGAAGAGCACGGTGCCAAGCAGGGTGCCGACCACGGGAAACCAAGGCGCGGCTTGGGTCAGGGCGGCCGCCTCACGGGCTCCTGCGGGCACCGGTACCACCGTGAGGAAGCCTAGGGCCGCAAGAAACCCCTTCACGTTTGCCCTCCGGTGACATTGGCTTCCGCGAAGGTCGCCATCTCGCGGAGGGTGCGCACCGCTGCTTCCAGGAGCTGTAGTGCGAGCACGGCGCCCGTGCCCTCTCCGAGTCGCAGACGCAGGTCGAGAAGCGGTTCGAGGCCGAGGTACTCGAGGACGGCGCGGTGGCCCGCTTCCGCGGACCGATGCGACGCGATCAGGTATGCCCTCGCTTCCGGGCGGAGCGCGCAAGCGATCAGCGCCGCTGCGCCGGAGATGAATCCGTCGAGGACCACGGGGATCCGCTTTGCCGCCGCGCCCAGGATCACCCCGACAAGGCCTCCGATTTCGAGCCCGCCCACCTTCGAAAGGACATCGATCCCGTCGCGCGGGTCGGGGTGGTTGACCTCGAGGGCCAGCTCGACGGTGCGTACTTTCCTCGCGAACGCCGCGCCCTCCACGCCGGTGCCGCGCCCCGTCACCTCGGCCACCGGTCTCCCGGTGATTGCCGCTGCGATGGCCGCCGAGGCGGTCGTGTTGGCGATCCCCATGTCGCCCGTCGCAAGGACATCGAGTCCCTGCGAAGTCTCGAGCCCCACAGCTTCGAGGCCCACGCAGATTGATGCTTCCGCTTGCCCACGGCTCATGGCAGGTTCGCGCGTCATGTTCGCCGTCCCCGCCGCGATGCGGCGGTCGAAGCCTGTGACCGGTTTGTGCTCCTCCAGCGCATCACCCGCTAAGGGCAGCGGGCCACGGACGCCGATGTTGATCACGGTGACGCGAGCTCCGGCCTGTCGCGCGAGGACATTGATCGCGGCCCCGCCGTGGAGGAAGTTGGCGACCATCTGCCGGGTCACTTCCTGCGGGTACGCGCTCACCCCCTCTTCCGCGACGCCGTGGTCCGCCGCCATCACAATCACGGCCCGGCGCGCCACCGACGGGTGCGGCGTCCCTTGGATCCCTGCAAGTTGGGCAGAGAGTTCCTCGAGGCGCCCGAGGCTGCCGGGGGGCTTCGTGAGCGTAGCTTGGCGGGCACGCGCCAGGTCCTGCGCAGCCGCGTCGATGGGTGGGATTCCTGGCAGATTCAGCCGGTTTGAGGTCATGGGAAGGAACGTGTCGCCTTGCGTAATGGAATCCCCGCAATCTCGCTCACCCTCTCGAGGTCGAGGTGGTCCCTGAGCAGATCGGCCAGCTCGTCGAAGCCCTTGGGCCGCGTGTCGTAGCCGTGCGGTGGGAGCTCCGGCAGGCCCTTCCGCACGCGGAGTCGGTTGAGGTAGCGAGTGCGGAAGTCCGAGTGGTCGAAGAGGCCGTGGATGTAGGTACCGGCGATGGACGGGTCCTCGGCCGCGCCTTCGGGCTGAGGAGTTTCGCAGGTTCCTTCCTGCGCGACGCAGAACGCCGGCCGAACGTGTGGGTCGGCGATCGTCCGGCCCTGATGGATCTCGTATCCTCGCACCCGAGCGCCCTCGAGTCCTGGGAGGACGCACTCGCCTTCTACCCGTACGAGCTGTTTTCCCTTCTCAAAGCGCGTCATAGCCGGGAGGAGTCCGATCCGCATCCTCTAGCGCACGTGGCCTCTCGGCGTAGCGCACCTCCACCCCGGGTGCACGAGCGAGCGGCTGGAAGTCCGTGGCGTTCGAGATGTGGGGGAAGTGGAGGACACCGATGACGACTCGGGAGGCGGGTGATCCTCGGGACGAGTGATCCTCTGCCTCGAGGCACACGGAGTCTTCCTCCTCCACATCGAGCCCATGGACAAACGGGAGAACGCCGAGGACAGGCACGGCGGTGCGCTGTTCGAGGAATTTTAGTCCCGCTGCCAGGAGCGAGGGATCGCCGCGGAACTTGTTGATGATAATGCCCTTCACGCGCCCGTGCTCTTGTGGCTCAAGTAGGTCGAACGTCCCCAAGAGCGCCGCGAACACGCCCCCGCGTTCGATGTCGCCGACGAGGAGAACAGGGGCATCGGCCAGTTCGGCGATGCGCATATTGGCGATGTCGCGGCCGCGCAAGTTGACCTCCGCTGGACTCCCTGCCCCTTCGATATGCGGCTCCGTTCCAGCGGCGAGGGCCTGGTAGGCCTGGGCGCGTCCGATCTCGCCGCCCTCAGCGGTCACGAAGGAGTTGTTGGACATGTTTTGGGCCTTAAACGGCGCGACGCGGTATCCCGCACGCGCGAAGAGGCGGCAGAACGCGGCGGTGAGAGCACTCTTTCCCACGTGGGATCCGGTACCCTGGATCATGATCGTCCGGGCAAGCTTCACAGGCGTGACCCTCCTTTTCTCTCTGCAACGGTGTGCAACCAGGCCCCACTTGGGAGGACGAGCGGAGTCCCGTGAAGCGGATGCGCGATGACCTCGACCGGAAGGCCGTAGGCGGCGGTCAAGTTCTCCGGCGTCAACACCTCGCTCGCGTCCCCAGCGGCACGGAGTTCCCCGTCCGCAAGGAGCGCGAGCTGGTCGGCGACGAGTGAAGCAAGGCTTAGATCGTGGAAGGTCGCGAGCACCGCGATCCTGCGCTCCACCGCCAAGGCTCTCACGAGATCGAGGACGGCGACTTGGTGCTTCAGGTCGAGGTGGGCGGTGGGCTCGTCGAGCAGGAGCGCCTCCGGCTCCTGTGCCAGCGCTCGCGCGATGACGACCAGCTGCCGCTCCCCGCCGGAGAGGTCCTGGATTCGGCGGTTTACGAACGAGGCCACCCCCGTGCGGCACATCGCCCGCCAAGCCACCTCGCAGTCGCGCTTTCCTTCGGTACCCCACGCCTTGACGTGCGGGGTGCGTCCCATGAGGACGATCTCGGCGGCGGTGAACGCGCCCGGGAGAGTCGGCGCCTGCGGGACGACGGCGAGCCTCCGCGCCCGCTCCATCGGCTGTAGGCCGAGGAGGTCCTCACCGCCCAGGCGCGCGGTGCCGCGGCAAGCGGGGAGGACGCCGCTCAAGCCGCGGATCACCGAGGTCTTGCCGGCGCCGTTTGGCCCCACGAGCGCGACGACCTCGCCTTCCTTGACTTCCAAGTTGAGGCTTCGCACGACGGTCCTTTCCCGATAGGCGAGCGTCAGGTCGGAGATGACAAGCGGAGGCATCGCAGACACCTCAAAACACCGAGCGCTTCAGCCGCCGCAGGAGGAAAACGAAGAACGGCGTCCCGGCGAGCGCGGTCACGATGGCGACCGGTAGCTCCTGCGGCGCAAGCAGAGTCCGCGCCAGGAGGTCGGCGAGGATCAGGAACGACGCACCGCCGAGGGCGGAGAGCGGAATGAGGCGGTGGTGGTCAGGGCCTCCGAGGATGCGGATCACGTGGGGCACGACCAGCCCCACGAAGCCGATCAGACCGCCGAAGGCCACCGCCGCCGCGGTCATGAGCGTGGCGGCCGAGACGAGGACGAGCTTCACCCGCTCGACGTGGATCCCGAGCTGCTTCGCTTGCTCCTCCTCAAGCTGGAGGACGTTGAGTGCTCGTGCATTCGCCTGGAGGATGGCGAGCCCGGCGGCGAGGTAGGGAAAGACGATCGCCACTGGCGCCCAGCCACCGCCGGCGTAGCCCCCCAGGAGCCAGTTGAAGGCGCGGCGGAGGCCCTCCGGCGATCGGAGCATCCACAAGGTCGCGAGCGACGTTGTGAAGGACCCGACGGCGACGCCCGCAAGCAGCATCGTCGTGACTGGCGTGGTGCGCCCGACGCGCGCGATCACGAGGACCAGTGCGACGGTGGCGAGCCCACTGGCGAAGGCGCCCGCCGGGACTGCCATGAGCGCGAGCGCCGTCGCGGGAGCGCAGACCGTGATCACGAACATCGCCCCGAGGCCGGCGCCTGAGGCCACGCCGACGATGTAGGGGTCGGCAAGCGGATTGCGGAACAGTCCCTGGTACGCTGCGCCCGCCGCCGCAAGGGCCGCGCCGCTTACGGCCATGAGCGCTACCCTCGGAAGGCGCAGGTCGAGGACGATCGTGACGTGAGCCGCCGAGGGGGTCTCCAAGCCTACGAAGGGCGCGAGACGGGAGAGGATGGCCCGAAGGACCTCACCTAAGGGAATCGATCTGGCGCCGACGGAGACTCCAAGCACGGCGGAGATGACAAGCGCGGCAAGGGTCAGGGTGAGAAGGACTCGCGACTGGGCGCTCGGTCGGAAGAAGCGCTCGATGGTCGGCGGGGGTGTTTCCGGAGGGTCGTCGTGGGTCGTCGTGGGCGGGCATGTCATGGGAACAGCTCCGGGTGGATAAGCCTCGCGAGGGTCTCGAGGCCAAGGACGACGCGGGGGCCTGGCCGAGCAACGAGGTTATCGTCGAAGGGGTAGATGGCGCCGGATCGTACCGCCGCGATCCCCTGCCAGCCGGGGCGCGCCTTGACGATCGCGGGCGTCTGGCCGCCATAGGTCGCCGAGCCGAGGATGATGATCACAGGGTCTACGGCGACGAGCTCCTCGAGGCTCACCTGGAAATACCTGTCCCTGCCACCGCCACCAGCGTTGCGCCCGCCAGCGAGCTCGATCATCTGCGCAATGAAGGATCCTGGGCCCGCTGTCCACGGCTTCGAGGATTCGGTCCCGTCGATCTCGTAGAATACGCAGGGGCGCGCTCGAGCAGCTGAGGTTTTCTCCACAACCCGCGCCACACGCTCACGGAGCTCCGCGACGAGGCTCTCCCCTTCGGAGACTCGGCCTACAAGCCGTGCCACGGCCAGCATGTCCGACCAAATGTCCTTGAGGCGCGCGGCTACACTCGTCACGTAGACCGTGAGCCCAAGGCCTGAGAGAGACCTCACGTCATCGTGGTTGGTCGTGCCAGCGGCGAGGACGAGGTCCGGCTCGAGCGCAACGATCACCTCGGCGTTCACCTTTGGGTGCGTGCTCCCGATGCTCGGCACGCGGAGAGCTTCTGTGGGAAAGTCGGAGAAGTCATCGCGCCCCGCAAGCTGCGCCCCGGCGCCCAGTTGAAAGAGCGTCTCCGTGTTGGAAGGGGCCAGAGAAATGATCCGGCGAGCGGGCCGCGTGAGCCGCACCACGCGTCCGAGGCTGTCCGTGAGGACGATGGCCTGCTCGCGACCCAGGTCCGCCGGGGCCGGAACGGTGCATGCTTCTTTTGAGTCGTGCGCCGGGTCTTTCGGCGTGCATGCGCAGGGGACGACTGCCGCGGCGACGAAGAGGAGGCCGGCAAGTCGGCGTAGGCCTGGCCGTTCGCTCCTCACGGTTTTGTCTCCCCGGCCTTCAGTTTGTGCTTGGCATTGAGGGTTGCCGCGGCCGCCGCCGTCTCGCCCGCACCGGTCGCATGCCGCGACTCCGTACGCCGGTGGGAGTCATACGGGCAGTTCCGGCACCCATTCCCGCAGCAGAGGCCTCGTCGGAGGAGATACGCCGCCGTGAAGACGAGGACGCCGTCCTCGACGTAAAAGTCCAGCCCTTCGACGAGGTTCATCGTCGCCCTAGCTCCTTGTCAGGTCCCGGTCGAGCGGCCAGGAGGGTGCGAGCCCGGGATCGACTCCGGCCCCCACCACGGTGGCGAGAATCGCGTGGATCTGCCGCACGCCCTCGGTGAGCGCGGCGGGTCCAGGCTGCAAGATCACGGCCGAGGCGATCTCGTAGATGTGCCCCAAGCGCACCGCGGAGACGGCTCCCCAGCCCTCACGCGAGCGGATGGCGGCCTTCTGGACCTTCCGCCCGCACCACGAAGCGATGATGACCTCCGGGTCGCGCGCGGCGACCGCGCCCGGCTCGACGACGCGCTCCTTTGCGGACTTCTTGTCGCGCAGCTCAGGAAAGACCGGCTCGCCGCCGGCCACCTCGATCAACTCTTCGACCCAGCGGATGCCGCTGATGAGCGGGTCCTTCCACTCCTCGAAGAAGACGCGGGGTCTTCTCGGGAAGAGTGCTCGAGAGTCTGCGATCGTGCGTAGCTCACGCTCAAGCCACCCCACAAGCTCAAGCCCCCGAGCCTCCACTCCGGCGATGCGCGCCACGGTAAGCACCATGCGGAGGATCTCCGCAACGCTCCGTTGATTGAAGGTAAAGACGTTGACACCGCGGCGGATGAGCTCCGCCACCACGTCCGCCTGGAGGTCCGAGAAGGCTAGGACGAGGTCCGGCTTGAGCTCGAGGATCTTGTCGTAGCGCGCCGTCACGAAGGCGGAGACCCGCGGTTTTAAGCGTGCTTCAGGGGGGCGCACGGTGTAACCCGAGACCCCCACCACGCGCTCACCCTCGCCGAGGAGGTAGAGCGTCTCCGTGGTCTCCTCGGTAAGGCAGACGATGCGGCCGGGGAAGGCCGCGATCGAGTCGCCCTCAAGGTCGAACGGCACGTGCGGTGTTGTGGTGTTCTCGGGTGTATCCATGGAATGGGTCCTCTCGGCTCGCTTCCGGTGTCGCTTCCCCGCCCAGGGCCATTCTCAGCGGGCGGGGAAGCTTTCCAGTCTGGCTGCCTGTCCCTACGGCGCGGGACCGGGTTCGGGGAATGGGGACGGCGGCTGCGGGCCGCCTCGGAAGAGGTAATCGAGGAGGTACACCGCGTCGGAGAGGTCCCGGGAGCCGTCGTTGTTGGTGTCCCCAGCTTGGAGGGGGTCGGGCGGTGGCCCACCGAGGAAGAGGTAGCTCAGGAGCGCAATGGCATCGGAGATGTCCACCGCGTTGTCCCGGTTGACCCGTCCGCGCACGAAGTAGAGCTCGGGTACGATCTCCGCCACACGGCTCAGCGAAGCGAAATCGGAGTAGGCGACGAGAAGCGACCCGCCTGCGGGCCCGCTCCCGGGGGCGAAGCTGCGCGCCCCCACCCGGAACGCGAGGTAGCTCGGCGAGAGGATCCCCTGCTCGAAGGGGAAGGTGGCGAAGTTTGACACCGCGAGGTTAGAGGCTGGGTCGATGACCAAGACCGCGCCCAAGCCCGAGCGAAACCCGAGGTCGCTCCCATAGAGCTTCCCCTCGTGCCACTTGAGGTTGTAGAAGCCGCCCATCCCGGTGAGGAGCATCTCGCCCTCGGTGAAGTCGATCGCGGTGCCAGCAATGGCGCGAGCGAGCTGCTCCTTGCGGAACCGGTGGAGCGATTGCCTGTCCGGATTGTCTGAGAACTCGGCCGTGCCGTAATAGAGGTCCCCCTGGTCGTCGAGCGCGATCGGGCCTGAGAGGCCAGGTATGTTGACGACGAGGGGCTGGCTGGGAGCTTCAGGGTCAGCGTCAAGGAGAACGATCTCTTGCGTGTCCAGGTGCGCGGAGACGAGCCCTCGGCCCTCCCGGTCGAACACGAGATCGAAGTTGAACGGGATGTGGTCGAGGAGCGTGCGCTCCCCACCGCCGAGCGGTATCGAGTACACGTTGCCCTGGGAACTCTCCCCGAAGATCACCGCCTTCTCGTCCGGGGAGA
>JACQVW010000403.1 GCA_016209535.1 Planctomycetota bacterium
CCGCCTGAAGGTGGACGAGCTGGGCCGCGAGAAGTGCGTCGCCTGCTTCATGTGCCAGACGGTGTGCCCCGCGCTGTGCATCCGCATCGTCGCCGAGGACGCCCCGTGGCCCGACCGGGACAAGCGGCCGAAGATCTTCGAGATCGACATGCTCCGGTGCATCTACTGCGGCATGTGCGAGGAGGCCTGTCCTTGCGACGCCATCGAGCTGACGGAGAAGTTCAACGTCGTGGCCACGTCGCGGGTCGAGGAGATCTACACGAAGGAGAAGCTCCTCGCGAACTGAAGGCCCATGGACTCCTCCGTCTTCCACATCTGCGGGCTCCTCTCCGTGGCTGCCGCGGCCCTGGTGGTGACCCGGCGGAACCCCGTCTACAGCACGATCTACCTCGTCCTCTTCTTCACCTTGATCTCCCTCGAGTTCCTGATCCTGAGGGCGCCCTTCCTCGCGATCGTGCAGGTCCTGGTGTACGCCGGGGCCATCATGGTGCTCTTCCTGTTCGTCATCATGCTCCTCAACTTGACCCCCGAGGAGCTGCGCGAGGACGTGTCCCGCTCCCGCAAGGTCCTCTCGGGGGCCTTCGCGGCCCTGATCTTCGTCCTCCTCGCCGCCGCGATCCGGCGGTCCGACACCGTCCGGGACGCCCCGAACCTCGTGGCGCCCATCGAGGACCCCGGGCTCGCGAAGGCCGGCGAGGCGCCGGCGATCGGCACGGCCCTCTTCACCACCCACGCCCTGGCCTTCGAGTTCTCATCGATCCTGATCCTCGTGGCCATCGTGGGGGCGATCCACCTGACGAAGCGCCGCGGGCGAGCGGCGCCTTCCGGGCAAGGCGCCCCGGCGCAGGGGACGGGCGAGCAGGTGCAGGCTGCCGCGGAGGCGAGCGGGACATGATCCCGCACCTGAGCCTCTCCTTCTGCCTCTACGTCTCCGCGGCCCTCTTCGCGATCGGGGTCTACGGCGTCTTGAGCCGCCAGAACCTCATCGTGATCCTCATGTCGCTCGAGCTCATGCTCAACGCCGTGAACCTCTCCACGATCGCCTTCGGGAGGGCTTTCCTGCCGGCGAGCCCGCCGGACCCGAGCGGCCCGCAGGTCTTCGTCGTGATGGTCCTCGCCGTGGCGGCCGCCGAGGCCGCCGTGGGCCTCTCGATCCTCCTCGCCGTCTTCCGCAAGTGGCGGACGACCCACGCGGGTCGCATCGACATGCTGAAGGGTTGACGGTCGTGGCGCGATACCTCTTCCTGATACCGATCCTGCCGTTCGCGGGCTTCCTCGTGAACGGCCTGGCCGGCAGGCGCCTCCCCCGCTGGGCGGTGTCCCTCGTCGGGTGCGCGGGCCCCACGGCCGCCGCCGTCCTTGCCGGTCTCGCTTTCTCCGAGGTCGCGGCCGGCCCGGCCAGCGTGCTGCAGGCGTCCCTCGGCGACTGGATCCGCGCGGGCCGGGATTTCCACGTGCCCCTGGCGCTTTCCCTCGACCGCCTGTCGGGGGTCATGGCGCTCGTCGTCACGGGAGTCGGCACCCTGATCCACGTCTACTCGATCGGCTACATGCGGGAGGACCCGGGCTACGCGCGCTTCTTCGCCTACTTGAACCTGTTCATGGCGGCCATGCTCGTCCTGGTCCTCGCCGACAACATCCTCCTCCTCTTCCTGGGCTGGGAGGGCGTCGGCCTCTGCTCGTACCTCCTCATCGGCTTCTGGTACAAGGACCTCTCGAACTGCGACGCCGGGATCAAGGCCTTCGTCGTGAACCGGATCGGCGACTTCGGGTTCATCCTCGGGGTGTTCTTGATCTTCATCACCTTCGGGACCTTCGAGCTCGAGGCCATCGACTCGAGAGCCGCGGCGGCCGCCGCCAGGGACCCGCTGGTCATGAAGGCGATCGCCCTCCTCCTCTTCCTGGGCGCCACGGGGAAGAGCGCCCAGATCCCGCTCTACGTCTGGCTCCCCGACGCCATGGCGGGCCCCACGCCCGTCTCGGCCCTGATCCACGCCGCCACCATGGTCACCTCGGGGGTCTACCTCCTCGCGAGGCTGGACCAGCTCTTCCTGGCGTCCGGCGCGCTGCCCGTCGTGGCCTGGATCGGCGCCCTCACGGCGCTGCTTGCGGCCCTGATCGCGCTCGCGCAGACGGACATCAAGAAGGTCCTCGCCTACTCCACGGTCAGCCAACTCGGCTACATGTTCCTGGCCTGCGGCGTCGCTGCCTTCCCCGTCGCGATCTTCCACCTGGTCACGCATGCCTTCTTCAAGGCCGTCCTGTTCCTCGGGGCCGGGGCCGTGATCCACTCGCTCCACCACGAGCAGGACATGCGGAGGATGGGGGGCCTCTTCCGGAGGATCCCCCTCACGGGGGCCGTGTTCCTCGCCGGCGCCTTGGCGCTCTCGGGCTTCCCGCTGACCTCGGGCTTCTTCTCGAAGGACGAGATCCTCCACGAGACGCTCAGCGGCGGCCAGGGCCTTCTGTATTCCGTCGGGCTCACCACCGCAGTCCTCACGGCCTTCTACGCGTTCCGGCAGTTCGCCCTGGTCTTCCTCGGGACGTATCGGGGCGCCGGGGCGGAGCGAGGAGACGCCCACGGCGGTGGCCACGGTACCTTCCCCCCTCGGTCCCCCCGAGGGGACGAGCACACCTTCCCCCCTCGGTCCCCCCGAGGGGACGAGCACACCTTCCCCCCTCGGTCCCCCCGAGGGGACGAGCACGGGCACGGGGCTCACGAGATCCATGGCTCGCCGCCGAGCATGATGGCGCCCCTCGCCGTCCTTGCGTTCCTGGCGCTGTGCGGCGGGTTCCTGGCGGTGCCGCATTTCCTTGCAGGCTCCGGCGAGACGGCCGCCCATGCGGCGGCGGGCACCGCCGGGGCCGAGGGGCAGGTCACGGGCTGGATCGTGGGCGGCGCGGCGACGGTCCTCGGCATCCTCGCGGCCCTGGGTCTCTTCGTCTGGAGGCCGGCGCTCCGCGAGAGGATCGTTCAGGGGACGGCCGGAGGCCGGCTCCTCGCGCGCCTCTCGCTCGACAAGCTCTACGTGGACGAGCTCTACGACGCCCTGGTGGTGAAGCCCTTCTGGTTCCTGAGCCACGTCCTCTTCCTCGTCATCGACCGCTTCGTGATCGACTTCGCGTGCGTGCGAGGCACGGGCCTCCTCGCCCGGACCCTGGGCGCCGCGCTGGGCCGCCTGCAGACGGGCAAGATCCCATCGTATGCCTTCTACTTCGTCGGAGGGGTCCTGGTCCTCATGACGCTCGTCCTCTGGGCCGCGGGGTAACGCATGATCAGCATCGTCACCTTCCTCCCCCTCGCCACGGTCCTCGCGCTCCTCCTCGTCCCGAGGACGAACGACCGGGCGATCCGCCTGGTGAGCCTCTTCGGCTCCCTCGCCACGCTGGGCTTCGCCCTGGCGCTCCTCCTCGCCTTCTCCCACGACCCTGGATCGAAAGGCTTCCAGCTCATCGAGCAGCGGAGCTGGATCCCGCGCCTCGGGATCTCCTACAAGGTCGGGGTCGACGGGATCAGCCTGTTCCTCGTGGTGCTCACGGCGGTCCTGACGCCCATCTCGATCCTGGCGTCCTGGAGCGCCATCGAGAAGCGAGTCCTCGAGTTCCACGCCTCGCTCCTCATCCTCGAGACGGGGATCCTCGGCGTCTTCGTCGCCCTGGACCTGGTTCTCTTCTACGTCTTCTGGGAGGTCATGCTGATCCCCATGTA
>JACQVW010000428.1 GCA_016209535.1 Planctomycetota bacterium
ACCCAGCCCCCGGCCGCACCCTCCGGCGCTCCCACTCGAACGGCACCTCCCTCAGCTACCTGGATGGGGCCGGCACCGCCGACATCGGTTACGACGGCCTCCGGCGACCGGTCGAGCTGCGGCACCTCGGGGAGGGGGGCGAGGGCTCGCTCCTGGTGGGATTCACCCACGCCTACGACCGCACGAGCAATCGGCTCTCCGAGGAGAAGCTTCACGATCCCGCGAACGGTGAGACCTACGGATACGACTCGGCCTACCGCCTGGTCTCCTTCGAGCGGCCGGCGCCGGGCGCGAGCGCCCCCCTGCAGGGGAGCTGGACCCTGGACGGGGCCGGGAACTGGCGGCAGGTGGACGGCAAGCCGCGGCTCCACTCCTCGTTCAATGAGGTCATCGAGCGCGCGGACGATGGACCGGTCGCGATCGCGTCCGACCAGAACGGCAACGTCACCGACAATGGCACCTTCCTCCTCGAGTGGGACTACAAGAACCGGCTGGCGCGCGTGACCCGCAGGGCCGACGGCGCGCCGATTGCGACCTACGCCTACGACGCGCTGGGCCGCCGCGCCCGCAAGCTCGTCATGAACAGCGGATCCCTCGACGGGACCACCCGCTTCTCTTACGACGGCTGGCAGGTGCTCGAGGAGAGGGATGGAGCGGACGCCCTCCGGCAGCAGTACGTCTACGGGAGCTCCATCGATGAAGTGCTGGTGCTCGACCGGGACACCGACGGTGATGGGACGGCCACCGGGCCTCTCGACGGCCGGTTCTTCTACCACGGGAACAGCCTCCACTCCGTCTTCGCCCTGACGGACGGCGCCGGGACCGTGGTCGAGGGCTACCAGTACGAGGCGTACGGCTACCCGACCGTCTACGGGCCGGGGCCGAACGGCGCCGTAGACTGGGGCGCCGACGACCTGGTGCTTCCGGGAGGCGCGAGCCCCGCCGGGAACCCCTACCTCTTCACCGGGCGGCGGTACGATCCGGAGACCGGCCTCTACTTCTACCGCACGCGCTACTACGATCCCGCCCTCGGGCGCTTCATCAGCCGGGACACGATCGGGATCTGGGGCGATGAGGCCAATCTGGGGAACGGGTACGCATATGCGGGAAACAACCCGATCACTCGGGTCGACCCCGAAGGAACGCAAACGAGATTCTCAGGGGGACCGACCAAGAAGAAGCTGACCTTCAAAGTCAAGGCAGAAGACTGCGCCGGAGCCACATTCATCCTCTCGGCTCAGGATGCCAGGAGTCTCACTCCCGAACAGCGCCAGAGCCTCGAGGGCTGCAAGGTCATTGTGATCTCTGGAGGTGCGATCACAGGGCGGCGGTGCCCCGGTGGGCCAGGCGGTAATCCTCTGGCTGGGGGTTGTGTGACGCCGTTCTACGGTTACCCCAGGAACAGCGGCGTGGCCACGCCTCCCGCTCTCATCCTCCTTGCCTGGGCCATCGCGCTCCTGGCCGGCCGCCGGCGCAGAGCCGGGCGCGGCCGGGCAGGTCAGGCTGGCGACACGCGGGAAGAGAGGGCGCCTTGAGCTCCACGCTGCCGCTCGTGGTACTCCGTGTGGCCCTCTCCGCCCTCGGCTACGGCGTCTTCAGGGTCCTTGACTGGAGCTGGGCGAGGGTCCGCCTGCGAGATCTCCTCGCCTCCGTCCTCTCCTCCCTGGGGGATCGCGTCGAGACGAGCGGCATGGACCTGCTCAGGGTGAACCGCGAGGCCTTCCAGATCACCGCCGACTGCACCTACCTCGAGCTCTCTCTCCTGCTGCTCCCGTTCCTCTGGTTCAGGGGAGCCTCCTTCCGGTCGAACCTGGCCCGGGCGCTCGGCGTGGTCGCCGCCATCCAGGTCGTCAACCTGGGACGGGTGCTCCTCGCCATTCACCTCCACGCGAACTGCGGGGACTGGTTCACCGTGCACGACCTGCCGGACTACCTGATATACTGGCCGATGTTCGCGGCGGTCATCGGCCTCTCCGCGCGGCGGGATCAGGCCGTGGAGGCCGCAGGACAAGGCATGAGCGGTGCTCGAGGTGGCTCGTGACCGAAAAGACCCTTCACGGAGAGAGCCATGTTCTCGTGACCGGCGGCACGGGGCTCATCGGCGGCGAGCTGCTCAAGGCGATCGCTCGGCGCGGCTCCCGCCGGCTCTGGGCCCTCGTGCGGGAGCGTCCTCGCCGAAACGCCGGTGAGCGGCTGGCCCAGCGGCTGGGCGGGTGGACAGCGTTCTCCGGGACCTTCTCGGCCGTAGAGGTAGTTCGCGGCGACGTTGCCGAGCCGGCCCTGGGGATCGAGCAGGCGGCGCGGCGCGAGATCCGCCGGGATGTCGAGATCATCCTCCACTGCGCCTCCGAGACCTCCTTCATCAGAAACCAGACGGTTCGCCGGACCAACATCTACGGCATCGACCACCTGCTCTCCTTTGCCCGGAGCTGCCGGAGGGAGCCGCTCATCGTCTACGTGTCGAGCGCCTGCCAGGTGGGGGCCGCCCGCCCGGGGGTGGTGCCCGAGGAAGGCTCCACGCCCGCGGCGGACCACCACAACGAGTACACCTGGAGCAAAGCTGAGGCGGAGCGCCGGCTCCTCGCGAGCGGCCTCCCGGTCCTCATCCTGCGCCCCTCCATCGTCATCAGCGCGGCGCTCGACGATCGATGCTTCGCCCGATCCATCCTCTGGTTCCTGCCGCTCCTGCGCCTCTTCGACGCCCTGCCCATCGACCCGGACTCGCGGATCGACATCGTCCCCGTGTCCTTCGTGGTGGAGGCGGCCCTCCGGATCCTGGGGAAACCGCGCCGGCATGGCTGCTACCACCTCTCGGCGGGGGAGGCAGCGGCCGCGACCTGCCGGACCGTGGCGCAGTTCCTCGACGACTACTACCGGCGCCCGGCGCCGCTCCGGTTGATCCGCCCCCAGGAGTGGTGCCCCCGCGACCACCGGCGCTACATCGACACGCCCCTGCGCCGGGGGGTCTTCGGCCGAATGCGATACTACCTGCCCTTTCTGAACATGGACGTCGTGTTTGACGACCGCCGCCTGCGCGAGGAGGTCGACCGTGAGACCCTGCCGGTCCCGTCCTTCCTCCGCTACCTCGGCGAGGTCCTCGACCTGGTCACGGAGGAGGAGTCGCTCCTGGAGTCGCAGAACCCCTGAGGGGAAGACAGGGGAAGCGATCGTTCATGCCCTGGCTCCGGAGCATCGAGGGGACTCAGCCTCTCGGCGAGGCCCCCTCGATCTGCGGATTCTCCGCCAGGTCGATGACGGCTGTCAAGGCGGGGCTGCCAGGAGGGCGCATCCACGGAAATGCGTGGCGTCAGCCTTTCCTCTCGAGCTGTGAGCCTCGCCAGGACGGGAGACGTTCCTGACGCGGATCGAGAGCGTCAGGGAATGCCCCCAAGAGGCATGGCGAGGCTCAGCGAGGGATCCCGCGAGCAGCCTCGCGAAGCCGGCCACCTCGAGCTTCGCGGTCGGCCAGGCCGCAGGATACGGCCCGTCGAAGGTACACTGCTCGCGGCCCGGCCCTCGATTCGGGTCAGGAGCCGTTGCCGCGCCGCGCCGCGGCCTTGCCGATCAGCGCGGCGGCCGCGTCGAGTCTCGGGGCCTCGAGAAGCCGCTCGAGCAGGCGCCGCAGCGCCATCCGGCCCTTGGGCATGTCCACACGGGCGAGGAGCTGAAGGCCTTTCCTTCCGAAGCGGGTGCGCAAGATGGCCCCGATCGCATCCTCGAGCCCTTCGGCTCGGCCTTCCCTGCGGCCCTCCGTGCGGCCTTCCCTGCGGCCTTCCCTGCGGCCTTCCCTGCGGCCTTCCCTGCGGCCTTCCGTGCGGCCCACGCGGCGCCCCTTCTTGATCCCGATCCGCTCGAAGCTCGTGACGTACGGCATGGTTCTCCTCCTTTCGAACTCCGTGGCCCAGTCCTCGAACCGGTCATCCAGCTCTGGCGGGAGGCGCACGAGCCAGTCGAGGAACTTCAGCAAAAGCATGATATCACCGCGCCCGTAGCCCCGCTCGTAGAGGAGCCGCACGAGCTCCTTCTTCACCGAGAACCTCCTCTCGGCGTCCTTCCCAGCCTCCTGTCTCTTGAGGTGCGCGAGGACGAGGAGCGCGAAGGGGTTCCGGGAGCGCTCGAGCTCCCGCTCGCGGCCCCGGTAGCTCGAGACCTTGACCCAGGGGATCTGGAAGAGCTTCCGGTAGCCCCACCGGCGGAACCGGCGGAAGTCGTAGGGCTCGAGGCGGAACCGCCCGCCGGCGTGGGTCAGGACGGCGAGGCTCACGGCCTCTTCGCCGTAGCGCCTGTAGATCGACTCGTTGTACGTGAGCATCCGCCTCGTGAAGCGGGGCCCCGGGCGGCCCTCGATCTCGACGTGGATCAGGATCCAGGCCTTCTCGCCCGTGCGGAGGCGGACCTTCACGAGCTTGTCGAGGTGCTGGCGCCAAGGCCGGGCGCAATGCGTCCCTTTGTCCTGTCCCCTCGTCCGTAACCTCGCCTCACCTGCCGCCGTCCGAGGCTCTGGCCCACCCGGACAAATCAAGCTTGCGGGCGCTCCGGGGTGCCCTGTAAGGTTGTGAAAGTCCACGGAACCCCTTTCATTGGAACGAGGTTGGGAGAGTACAGCATGTCCCTGTCGATGATCCAGGTCGTCTCTTCTCGCGCGTCGCTCGTCCTGCCGGTCGCCCTCGCCATCGCCGTCGCCGCGGCGCCCGCCGTGGCGCGTGGGGCGACGCCGATCCGCGGCGATTCCGATTCGAACGGGAGGCTCGAGCTCACCGACGCGATCTTCAGCTTGAGCTTCCTCTTCCTGGGGGGGCGAGGGCCCGCCTGCACGCCCATCGCCGACTCGAACGGCGACGGGACCCTGAACCTGTCGGACGCGATCCACCTCCTGAGCTACCTTTTCCTGGGCGGACCGGAGCCGGGACCCCTCTCGCAGGGCGAGCTGAACGAGTGCCTCGGGATCGACCCCGAGGCCGTCGCGCGCGGCATGAAGGAGTACGAGAGCGCCGACCCGGACGGCAACTTCTTCTCATGCGCCACCTGTCACTCCATGTCCCCCGACAGCGAGTCCGACGTGATCCGGCCGGGGCACAGCCTCCTCAACTCGCTCGGGAGGCCTTCCTACAAGGGCGCGGCCTTCGGCGGCCCCGGCCTCGAGAGCTACGTGAGCGCCGCCAACGTCTGCCGCAACGACTGGATGGCGATCTCGAGCTCCACGCCGCCCTTCGACTTCGTCCCCTGGACCGTGGAGGCGCCGCGCTTCACGGACCTCGTGGCCTTCATGAAGAGCCTCCAGACCCGGGACTCCGAGCCCGCGCTCGACATCCAGATCGTGGCGCCGGCCAGGACCGGCCCGCCCCCGGCCTCGGCGAGCGGCGAGCGCGGCTGCGAGCTCTTCAACCGCTCCTGCATGGTTTGCCACGGGGTGGGCGCCGTGGGGAACCAGATCGCGCCGTCGCTGGTGGAGCAGCTCCCCCTCTGCGAGAACGATCCCAACCTCTGCCGCCGGAAGGACCCCGTGACCAGCGCGTGCTTCGAGATCACCCAGGCCTGCCTGGACGACCCCGATTACGTCCGCTACCGGATCCGCCTGAGCGGCCCGGACCACCCGGACCAGGTCTACAAGGTGCCGCCGGGGTTCCAGCTCGCGGGCAGCGTGATGCCCTTCTGGACCGCGGACAAGCTCTCCGACGACCAGGTCGAGGACCTCGTGGCCTTCGTGGCGCTCGCGCGGCAGGCCTTCCGTGAGGGGAAGCCGACCTTCGACTGCACCCAAGAGCCCCCGGCGGAGGGGAAGGTCCTGCGGCGGGGGAGTTTCGTTCGCTTGTTCCACAACGTGAGCGGTGTCGCTGAGGAGCTCGACACGCGGAAGATCCGGCTCCGGGACTTCAACTACGACGGAGGCGGGATCAGCGTGAAGGTCTGGCTCTACAGCTCGGCGGGGAACATCCGCGGCGGCCGCGCCATCGGCCCCGACCTGTTCGGCCAGCCCCAGACGAACGCGACCCTCGTGATCGACATCCCGGCCGATCTCCCGTCGGACCAGTTCGACTCGGTCTCGATCTGGTGCGTCTCGGCGAAGCAGGACTTCGGCCACGCGCTGCTCGAGGCCGTGCCGTGAGACGGGCGGCGCTCATCCCGGGAGTCTTCGGAGCCCTCGCGGCCGCGGCGCTCGCCACCGGGGCTGTGCTTCTCGGGCTGGACGACGCGAAGGTCACCTCCGTCAAGCCCACGGACGACTTCGAGCTCACCGGCGACGGATCGAGCGCGGCCTGGGAGAAGGCCGCGTGGGTGGGCCTCCGGAAGCGGACCGCCTCGGGCCACCCCTACGAGGCCCGATTCAAGACGCTCTACTCGAAGACGGGGATCTACTTCCTCTTCGACGGCACGGACGCCGAGCTGACCTCGCGCACGAAGGAGGACTTCGCCGACCTCTGGAAGGAGGACGTCTTCGAGGTCTTCCTCTGGACCGACGAGCGCCACCCGGTCTACTTCGAGTACGAGATCTCGCCCCTGGGCTACGAGCTGCCGATCCTGGTCCCGAACTTCGACGGGAAGTTCCTCGGGTGGAGGCCCTGGCACTACGAGGGCCTGCGCAAGACGCGCAAGGCGACGAGCGCCATCGGGGGCCCGAAGGAGCCCGGCGCCAAGGTCAAGGGCTGGCGCGCCGAGGTCTTCATCCCCTACGCGCTCCTGGCGCCCCTCCAGAACGTGCCGCCGCGCCCCGAGACGAGGTGGAGGGCCAACGTCTACCGCATGGACCACGACGGCGGCAAGACCACGGGCTGGGACTGGGCGCCCGTGGGCCCGAGCTTCCACGAGCTCAGGAGGTTCGGCACGCTGCTTTTCGAGTGACCCGGCAACGAGGCTGTCGCTGCTGCCGTTGGCTGCGGGTTCCTGAGGACTCCGAGTATGCTATCATGTGAGTAGCTCTTGAATCTTGGTCGGCGGAGAAGGTCTCATGAATAGCCCCCCAGGCGGAAGCGGCGACGCACCAGAACCCCAGAACATCGTGGCCCTTCCCATCCAGTGGGACATCGACCACCGCGAGGTGCCTACGGT